>CAZNQW010000036.1:0-22308 GCA_964575225.1 uncultured Anaerolineaceae bacterium
ACGGGGGCGGCGAGCTCCAAACTAGATTGACTGGCCGACTTTGCAACAGCCCTAGCGTCTGAAACAATCCCTTTGGCGTCAGGTCGGATGTGTGGTATAATGCACAGTGGCGCCCGGATCGGGCGCCCCCAGATCCCAGGCGTCCAGCCCGGGAGCAAGAGACAGAAGGAGTCGCAGACAAGACGATGGAAATGGAATCGAACCGAGATACGAGTGACGTCGAGCAGCAACCCGAAAGCGCGCTGCCCGAGATAGCGCTGGAAGACCTGCCGGAGCGGCTGCGCCAGGCCGTGGTGCGAGCGGGCTGGCCTGCCTTGATGCCGGTGCAGAGCCGGGCCATCCCCTATTTGCTTGCAGGGCGTGACGTGATGGTCCAATCGCGCACGGGCAGCGGCAAAACGGGGGCCTTTCTTTTGCCCATTCTGGCGCGGGTGGACCCCAAGCGTCCTGAATGTCAGGCCCTGGTGCTGGCCCCCACCCGCGAACTGGCCCGCCAGGTGGGCGAGGAGGCCAAGCTCCTTGCCGGTGAAAAGGGCGTGCGCACGGCGGTGGTCTATGGGGGCGTAGCCTATGGCCCGCAGCTCCAGGCCTTTCGCGAGGGCGCACACCTGGTGGTGGGCACGCCGGGGCGCATCTTGGATCACCTCCTCAAGCGAAACCTGCTGCTGAAGGACCTCCAGGTCCTGGTGTTTGACGAAGCCGACCGGATGCTGTCGATGGGCTTTTATCCCGACATGCGGGCCATTCAGCGCTACCTGCCCGCCAAGCCGATCCTCAGTTGCATGTTTTCGGCCACCTTTCCCGCCCACGTGCGGCGCCTGGCCGACGAGTTCCTGCAGCAACCCGAGTTCCTGAGCCTGAGCCGCGATCACGTCCATGTCACCGACGTGGATCATGTGTTCTATGTGGTGCCGCGCATGGACAAGGACCGCAGCCTGGTGCGCATCATCGAAGTGGAGAACCCTCCCTCGGCCCTCATCTTTTGCAACACGCGGGTCCGAGTGCATTACGTGGCTTCGGTGCTGCAGCGCTTTGGTTACGACGCCGATGAACTCTCTTCCGACCTTTCGCAAAAAGCCCGCGAAAAGATCATGGCCCGCATGCGCGAGGGCAAGCTCCGCTTCCTGGTGGCCACCGACGTGGCCGCCCGTGGGATCGATCTGCCCGAGCTGTCCCACGTCATCCTCTACGAGCCGCCCGACGAAGCCGAGCTGTACATTCACCGGGCCGGGCGCACCGGGCGGGCAGGGGCCGCCGGGGTGGCCATCTCGTTGGTTGATGTGATGGAGCAAATGGCCCTGAACAGCATTGCCAAGCGGTACGATATCGAGTTGGAGGAATGGCCGCTGCCCGGTGCAGAGGATGTCGAAGCCATTGTGTCGCAGCGGGTGATTGCCCTGCTGGAGGCGCGCCTGCGCGATCGCGACCGCCTCAAGAAGGAGCGAATGCAGCGCTTTGAACCCCTCATCCACAGCCTCGGCCAGAGCGAGGACGGGCTGGCGCTGTTGACCATGCTGCTGGATGATTATTACCAGGAAACCCTCTATGGCCCCATCATCGAGGTGCCGGCCGAGCAAGCCGAGCCTACCCGCAAACAGGGGAAATCGCGGCAACGTCGGGGACGGTGACCTTTTAAAAAGGGTCTTCAGCAGCTTCTGGCTCGCCTTCCAGTGCCCACTTGGAGTAGCCACACGGGCGGGTGACAAACCGTTGTCCTGTGTGGGACAGCCTTTTCAATGCGGCAGAAGGGCAGAGTACTGCTGAATCAGCTCGAGCACCGGTGTAATGGGCAAGGCATGGCGGGTGTTTCCATCGCGGCCGACCACTGTCTGGGCGCAGAATAGGGAATTCAGGATCGCCTCTTCTACCGATTCGATGACGGCCGGAGAGAGCCACTGCATCGTCTGTCCTTCGTTGGCCAGTACTTGCGTCGTGCGGAGCAGGGAGTTGTCGTCATGCGCAATGGGCGAGCTGGTGCTGAATGCCAGGCAGAAATCGCCGCTGCCATGATCCAACTGGGCTCCGGTGCGGACCAAACCCGCCGTGGCCCGCACACACAGCCGTCTGAGTTGGCGACTGGTCAAGGGCGCATCCGTGGCCAGCACAATCATGATCGAGCCCTTTTCCTGTACTGGGGCTTGAGGCGGTTGGAGATGGCGGCCGATAGGGACCCCGGCGATCATCAGGTTGGGGGGACTGCCGAAATTGGACTGAACCAGGGCGCCGACGACAAAGCCTCCGGCCTCGGGCGGTATGACGCGGCTCGCCGTGCCGATCCCGCCTTTCCAGCCAAAGCAGCTCGTGCCGGTGCCTGCCCCGACCGTACCCTCCCTCACCGGGCCGGGTGATACGGGTTGGAGCGCCTCTTGGATGGCGGCTCGTACATGCTCGGCCCGGACATGGCGACCGCGCAGATCGTTCAGATAGCTGTCGTTGGTCTCACCCACCACGACGTTGAGCGTGGTACAACCTTCTTGCACACCGATGGCGGGTTCCTGGTCCATGGCATATTGTAGCAGCGCATCGGCGACCAGCCCTACGTTAAAGGTGTTGGTCAAGGCGATAGGGGCTTCGATCACGCCCAACTCGCGCACCTCCTCAAAACCCAGCACCTTGCCGTGACCGTTGATGGTGTGAACAGCCGCAGGCACCTTGGCGCGAAAGAGGTTGCCCCTGTGGGGTAGAACCACCGTGACACCGGTGCGGATCGGGCCGCGTCCGGGCACCAGCCTCCCCTCCCCTTCTATGAGGGTGGCGTGCCCTACGCGGACGCCGGCAACGTCGGTAATGGCGTTGTATGGGCCGGGCGGCAAATTGCCCAGGACAATTCCCAGGTCGCGCGCTCGCGGTCTCGATTCCTCATCAGCCGTGAAAGCGTGGGTCATGACCCAACTCCAGGGTGAGTTCCCGGGCTTCTGGGAGCCGTGCCTGCAGAAAGCCCGCTTGTTGGTCCTACTACATCACAACGTTTGCCCGGTGCAAAATCGTGGGCGATGGGGGAGAGCCTGTCGCGTTCCGGCTTCTCCGACCGATTGCAAGGGAGAGAACCGATGGGTTGGCTCTTGGGCCTATGGGCAGACTTGCCCATAGGCAGGCGCCTGTTTCATGGGCTGCCCGCCCTTGTACACCTGGACGATACGGGTTTGATCCTGCAGTACGCGGATGTCGGCCAGGGGATCGCCATCCACCAGGACGAGGTCCGCGAATTTCCCCGCCTCAACGGTGCCAATCTCACCCTCCATCCCCAGGCATTCAGCACCGGTTTTCGTCGCCGCAACCAGGGCTTCCATGGGCGAGAACCCCACCTTGACGAGTTCTTCCAGCTCGCCCGCATTTTGTCCATGATCCACGCGGAACCCGGCATCGGTGCCCACCGCAATCCGAACGCCGGCGCGGCGGGCGCGCTCCAACGATGCGGGCTTGTGTTCCAGGGCGAACCGGAGCCAGGATGCGACCGGCGAACCGGGCTCAGAGGCCTCAAGGCCCAGGACCACCACTCGAAAGGTGGGCACATAGACCACGCCGCGTTGCGCCATCAGATCGGCCTGCTCGTCGGTCAGCCAGTGTCCGTGTTCGGCCGAGTCGATGCCGGCCCGCAGCGCGTCGGTAAGGCCTGGGCCGCCAGAGGTGTGGGCCGCCACTCGCTTGTGCTGCCAGTGTGCCTCCTGGCAGATGGCGGCCATTTCCTCATAGGTCATCTCCTGGATCCAGGGCCGGGAAAGGTCATAATGGTTACTGGCACAGGCATTGATCTTGATCAGATCGGATCCCCACTTGAGCTGGGCCCGAGCGGCCTTGCGGCACTCCCAGGGACCGTCACATACGCCTGTGCGCCCGGCGACGGTCACCCCCGGGGACCAATCGGGCCGGTCCATGTGCCCGCCGGTGCGGCTAAGCCCTTGTCCGGCCACCCGGAGGCGAGGGCCCTGGACCACACCCTCATCAATGGCCTTGCGCAGGGCTACATCGACATAATTGGGAGAACCCAGGCTCCGTAGCGTGGTGAATCCCGCTCGCAGCGAACGAAGGGCATAGTTCAGGGAGCGAAGCGCAAGGGTTCCTTCCAGTTCGCGGCCTGCCGCCAGCGCATAGTTGTCCAGCGGCCCGCCCGGCGTGTGGATATGGACGTGGGCGTCGACCAACCCCGGTATCACCGTGAGCCGGCGGGCATCCACGACCTCGGCTTGGGGTGGGATCTGGACCTCGGCAGCCGCTCCTACCGCGGCGATCCGCTCGCCGTCCACCAGAATCACCCGGTCCAACAGCGGTTTGTCGTGCAGACCGTCGATCAATGTTCCAGCTTGAATGGCAAACAAGGGTTCCCTCCTTGATGGGTGCAGGCACTGGCCGGTGCCGACGGGATGGCCTGGGGGTAGACGGGCGGTCCTGCCGACCGTCATCCCCGCCAGCCAGAGACCTCGATCAGAGCGCCGGTCATCATGCGCGACTCATCGGAAGCGAGGAATACGGCCACGCTGGCAATGTCCTTGGGCTTGATCCATCCCGTTTTGTCGTCATCCGGACGGGAAAGGCTGGTCAACGGCGTGTCGACGGCGCCCGGGCAGATGGCATTCACCGCGACGCCGTAGGGTTTCATGTCAATGGCCAGCGATGCCGTAAAGCCGGTCACGGCGTACTTGGAGGCGCAATAGGCCTCGCGATTGGGCAGGCCGCGAAGGCCGGCTACCGACGAGATGTTGATGATCTTGCCTGCTCGCCGCTCCATCATGCCGGGCAGAACGGCTTTGCAGGCCAGAAAGACGCTGCGGGCGTTGATGGCCATCATGCCGTCCCAGGCTTCGACGGTCGTTTTGAGGACTTCACCGGGGAGGAGGATGGTTCCGGCGTTATTGACCAGGACATCGATCCGTCCGAACTCTTCCAGGGTCCGGGCGATCAGCCGCTGGACCTGATCCTCCTGGGTCACATCGGTGGGCTGAACCAGAACCCGTCCGCCAAGGGCGCGGATCTCCTCGGCCAGTTCCTGCAACTCGGCCTCGGTCCGGGAGGCGATGACCAGATCGGCTCCTTCTTGGGCAAAGGCCAGGGCAATGCCGTGGCCAATCCCTCGGCCGGCTCCGGTGATAATGGCGATGGTCGAATCCAATCTCATAGCATCCTCTCTTTAGGCCAATTTCAACAAGCGGGCTGCATTCCCGCCCAGGATCAGCTCTTTCTCGGCAGCGGGGATGTCCAACGCCTGGAGCGGAGCTAGATTCTCTTTGATGCGGAACGGCTTGACCGGGTTGGCGTCGGTGCCAAACAGCACCTTGTCGCTCCCCGATTTCCCGCTTACCAGCCCCATGAACTTTAACGTATCTTCCCCCAGACCCGGGATCAATTGGCAGAACCGGGCAAAGGTGGTGGTTGTGTCCATAAAGACGTTGGGGTGTTTTCCGGCAATGGCCGGTGCCGGGCCAAAGGGATCGCCGTGGGCGATGACCAGCTTGGCTTCCGGATAGAGCAAGGCCAGGTCGTCGACCTCCATGGGATCATCGTAGCGCGAGCGGGTGCCCGGGATCGGGACGGCGCCGGTGTGGATCAGAACCGGTACATCGAGTTCGATGGCCTTTTCGATGATAGGGTAGATGCGCGGGTCGGAAGGGAAAAATTGCTGCATCGAAGGGTGGAGCTTTAATCCGAGGAATCCCATGTTTCGCACGTAATGGTCCAACATGAGCACCGCATCGGTGAAATAGGGCACGACGCAGGCCAATCCTGCCAGGCGGGTTGGGTTCTGCCGAATGGTTTCCTGAACAAGATCGTTGGCAGCGCGTCCGTTGTCGCCCCCGGGTGTAACGACCGCCGAAATGACCGCCAGATCGACGCCTTGGGCGTCCATGGCTTCTAGCAGGGGGGCGATGGGCCCCTGCCCTGCGGAATAGTGAGCGTGAAAGTCGATAATCATAACGTCCTCTCGATTAGTTTCGCATGAGTGGATCGATGGCGTCTCGCAGCGCATCCCCTAAAAAGTTGATGCCCAGGACGACGCTCATCAGGCACAAACCGGGCAACGTCGAGATCCACCAGGCCTGATAGAGATATTCGCGCCCATCGGCCAGCATATTGCCCCAGGTAGGAATGGTGGAAGGAACCCCCACCCCCAAAAAGCTCAGGGCCGCCTCTTGGGTGATCATGCTGGCCATCTGAAACGAGGCGATGACGATCAGGGGCGCGAGGGCGTTGGGCAGGATATGGCGGACCAGGGTTCGCAGCCCGCTGGTGCCGATGACTTTGGTGGCCAATACATACTCGCGCTCTTTGATCGACAGGATCTCGGCGCGTAGTGTGCGGGCATATTGTACCCACCCGGTGATGGCAAACACAATGATCACGTTGCGCAATCCCTGGCCCAACACGGCAACCACCACCAACGCCAGCAGAATGGCAGGGAAAGCCATTTGCAGATCGGCCAGCCCCATGATCACGTCGTCTACGCGCCCCCCCAGGTAGCCTGCCAATCCGCCCAGGATCAGGCCGAGAAGGCCGGAAAACAGGGCTGAGGCTGCGCCGACGAGCAAAGAGACCCGGGCACCATAGATCAACCGGCTGAGGATATCTCTGCCCAGGTGATCGGAACCCAGGAGAAAGCTTTTGCCGGCATCGTCGGACCAGCCCATCGGTTTCAGTCGGAGGTACAAATTCTGCTCGGCGGGGTCGTAGGGAGCAAGCATCGGGGCCAGCAGCGCGATGAGGATCCAGGCCACCAATAGGATGGTGCCAAAGACGGCCATTCGATTGCGGTAGACCGTGCTCAACACCTTGGCAAACAGGCTCTTTTCGGCGGGCCGGGATGGCTTGGCACCAAGTTCCATAACAGTCACAGGGGCTCCTCCTAGTCGTATCGAATCCGAGGATCCAGGAAGAGGTAGAGGAAATCGACCACGATGTTGATAAAGACAAAAACCGTCGCCGCGATCAATACCGTTCCTTGCACCAGGGGATAGTCCCGATTATAGATGGCGCCTACAGCCAGGGTGCCAATGCCTGGCCAGGCGAACACAGTCTCGGTAATGACGGCCCCTCCCAACAGGGTGCCCACCTGCAACCCGAGCACCGTGACTACCGGGAGAAGCGAGTTCCTGAGCACGTGCCGTGTAAGGACAACGTGCTCTTTCAGGCCCTTGGCGCGAGCCGTGCGGATATAGGGTTGCCCCAAGATCTCCAGGGCCGATGAGCGGGTCAGACGGGCGATGAGGGCCATATTGAATGTAGCCAGCGTGAATCCGGGCAAAATCAATTGCTCCAGGGTCCCACGCCCAGACGTTGGCAGCAGCCGGAGGGTGACCGACAGGATAAGAATGAGCATAATGCCGAGCCAAAAGATGGGCACCGATTGCCCGACCATGGTCAAAAACATGAAAAAGCTATCGTAGAACGAGTTGCGTTTCCACGCGGCCAACACCCCCGCGGGGACGGCCAGGACGATGGTAAGGAGAGTACCGACCAGGGCCAATTCGATGGTGGCAGGCAGCCTTTCCACCACAAGTTCCAAGACCGGCCTGCGGAACCGCAACGACTTGCCCAAATCTCCGGTCAGCACCCCCTTCATATACAGAACGTATTGCTCCGTCAGGGGTTTGTTGAATCCCAACTGCTCACGCAGCAGTTCGACGTTCTTTTCTGTCGCATCGGGCGGCAACATCAAGCGCACTGGGTCGCCGGGGATGACGCGAACGATGGCAAAAACAACAAGAGATACCCCGAACAGCACAAGGGCCGATCGCAAGAGACGTCGAAACATGATTTTGGAGGACAAAGTCAATCTCCTCGTACAGCATGGAAAGGGCCAGCCGCTACCCCGGGCATCCGAACGAAAGCAAGCTCTGCCGCGTAGAGCATGGGGGCAAGGGAAACTTTCCCTTGCCCCCATGCCATCCATGCAGGGGCTATTCGGCCATAAAGGCTTCGGTCAAGTCCAGGTTGGGAATGGTCTCCAGTAATTCCAATCCCTGGAGCTGATTGCTCTTGGCATACACCTTGGGCTCAAAGTACAGCGAGATCCAGGGCAGATCGTCCCAGATCAGTTGCTGGATCTCTTTTGTCATGTCGATGACCTCTTGATCATCCGCGCTGGCTTGGGCTTGGGCGATCAGGGCGTCTACATCGGGATTGCAGTACTTGCTGGGGCTGCCATCGCACGTAAACCACCAGTTGATCTGGTTGTAGGGATCGACGGCTTGCCAGCCCAGCAGAAAGAGATCGTGCTCCCGGCCCGTGACAGCCTGTTGCCAGAAGCTTCCCCATTCGGCAGTCATAAGATCGGCCGTAATGCCCGCTTCGGCAAATTGGCCGACGATGGCCTCGCAGATGACCTTGTCGCGCAGATAGCGCCCATCGGGGCAGGCCAAGCTTACCGTGATGCCGTCAGGATAGCCAGCCTCTGCCAGGAGGGCCTTGGCCTTCTCGGGGTCGTAGGTATAAGACGTCAGTTCCTCGTTAAACCCAAACATACTGGGGTGATAGATGTGCCGGTCAGCAGGAGTTCCCAATCCATTCAAGATGGTGTCCACCAGCGCCTGGCGGTCGACCGCATACTGGAACGCCTCGCGCAGCTTGGGGTTGTCGAACGGAGGGCGGTCATACTCAAAGGCCAGGTGGATGATGCGCATCGGCTCGCCGGTGACCACTTCCAGGTCGGGAATGGCTTCGATACGCTCGAAGGAATCGGGGGAAAGGTTGGTGATGATGGACACCTCTCCAGTCTCGAGGGCGGCCATTCGTGTGGCCGATTCGGGCAGGGCTTTGAAGACCAGGGTGGCGGGTTTGGGCTTTTCCCCCCAGTATTCCTCGTTACGGTCCATCACCAACTCATCGTTGGCGACGTACTTGACGAATTTGTAGGAGCCGGTGCCGATGGGCTGGGTGGCAAAATCGTCGCCCAGTTCCTCAGCCGCCTTGGGCGGCAGCATGTAGGCCCAGCCCAAGTTGTAGAGGAATGAGCGATTGGGGCTTTTGGTGATAATGTTGACGGTGTAGTCATCCAGGATTTCGACGCGATCGATATCCTGCAACCAGCTTGCGTTCACGTAGGCATTCTCGGGATCGAGAGTGCTCTCGATGGTGTACTTGACCGATTCGGCATTAAAGGGCTCGCCGTTGTGGAACGTGACACCCTGCCGCAGCTTGAACTGCCAGGTCAGATCGTCGATCCGTTCCCACGACTCGGCCAGCCGCGGGTAAAAGTTGCTGGAGGCATCATAATCAAAGAGCGGCTCAACCATATAGATAATCTCGGTCCAAGACAGGTCGCCACCTGCGCTGCGTGGATCGAGCGTCCCGGGATCCATGCTCATCCCGATGTAGAGGGTTTGCCCCTCTCCCTCGGCCGGTTCTGGCTCGGTGGTGGGCTCGGGCTCGACCACCTCGGTGGCCTGGGGCTCGGCCGGCTGGGTCGCCTCCGGCGCTTGAGGTTCCGTAGTCCCTCCGCAGGCCATTACCAGCGAGACGATCATCAGCAAACTGATCAATAGGCCCAACTTTTTCATGTTCTTCCTCCCAGAAGTGTATAAGTAGCGGTTTTCGCTCGCAAATCCTTGGTCAGAACGGTCCTCGTTTTTCGGTTGCGTCCCTCCTTTCCAATCCGTTTCTCCAATCGTAGGATGAGCGGAGAGCCGGATTCAGTCGATTGGTTATGGGAAGGCCGGATTCGGCCGGTTCAACCTGTAATGGTTCGCCCAAGATCTGGGCTCAGGAAATTTCCTGGCCCCAGGATGCGAGTCGAAGGGAGTGGTCTCGAGGGTGGAGGTCCCACGATGATCCATCGCAACTGATACGATGGAGAACGAGGGGCGATCTGCCTTGCCGATTGGATGACTTTTCGGACGATGGTCCGCTGGAAGCACACAAGACGGAAAAGGCCATTGGTCTGCCTTGAGCCCGATGGCCTTTGCCGCTTCCGCACATTGTGAGGAACATTCCTTCATCGGAGTCTCCAATATGGGAGCTGCAAAGCCACCCCTCTTCTGTGCAAACGGTGAAGTTACAAGGCAAGAGTAGCACAGAAAAGGAGTGCCTCTGCCGTATCCTATAGGATACAGGATAGATTATATAGTAAATTTCACCCGATGTCAAATCTCCCTAGATCCATGCGCAACCTGGTGGTAAGGTCGTCTGTCTTGGGCACCATGCATGCATGCATGCATGCACGCTCGCGCCTGATCGGACGGATGGCAATCGGCGATTGCAGGCCCTCCCGCGAGAGCACTTTCCGGTCGGCGCGCGCCCTCTTGAAACCTTCCGGGCATCCCGCCCTGACCATTTGACCATTCTCACTCCTTGTGCTAAAATACCGACGTTCAAGCAGTCGGGGGTCGTCTAATGGCAGGACAAGGGACTTTGGATCCCTCTATTGAGGTTCGAATCCTCACCCCCGAGTCTGCCGGGCCCTTAGCTCAGTGGCAGAGCGGCCGGCTCATAACCGGTTGGTCGCAGGTTCGAAACCTGCAGGGCCCATGGGTGGGGCAACCTTCCTTGGGCTCTTGTTTTGTCCAGGGAAAAGGCAGTTTTTTGGCGCGGTGGTCTGACTCTGCTTGCAGGGGAGGAAACGTCGGCCATGGATCAGGTCCTGGTTCTCAACGCAACCTACGAACCCCTCAGCGTGATTTCGCTGCGCAGGGCGGTTTTGCTCCTGGTCAAAGAGAAAGCCGAAATCGTCGAAGCTGCGCAGGCGCGGTTGCGCTCCGAAAAACAGTCCTTGCCGGTTCCCCTCGTCATTCGCCTGGTGTACTATGTCCGCCTCCCGCGGCGATTCGCATTGCCTCTGTCGCGCCGCACCGTGCTCGCCCGGGATCATTATACCTGCCAATACTGCGGCGCGTCTCCTGGCAAATCTGCTCTGACTATCGACCACGTCCTACCTCGCTCGCGGGGTGGGCCCACCACATGGGAGAACGTCGTGACCGCATGTGACACCTGCAATCGGCGAAAGGGCAACCGGACGCCGGAAGAAGCCCGCATGCCCCTCAAACGGACCCCTTTTCAACCCCGCTACCTGGCCCTGACGTTGATCGCGGGTGCGAGCCCGCCCGACGCCTGGGGCAAGTACATGTATCAGTAACCCCCTCCGATCCCAAGGCATCCTCGGCTCGAAATCTGACGAGGAAGTGGTGCCGTCCTCGGGTACCCGGCGCGTGACGATTTTGTCAACGGTTTTTGCATTCTGGTCAAAAGTGTGGTATCCTAAGCCCTCGTGGAAGAGAAGGAGAATTCAAGATACGGAGGGGCACATGTTTCGGGAAAAAATCACACGGCATTATCAGTCGCTGTCCCCTAGTTTCAAAAAGATCGCAGATTTCATTCTGACCTCGCACCAGCGGGCTGCATTCATGAGCGCATCGCGCTTGGCCAAGCACCTCGGCGTCGATGTGGCTACGGTCACCCGCTTTGCCCAACAGATTGGGTACGACGGCTACGTCGAATTGATCCGCGAAGTGCAGGAGCTGGTTCTGGCAGAGATGCGCAAAGCCCGCTCGCCCGTCACCGATCGGCTCGACCAGGCTACCCACCCCTTTATGTTGCATATGTGGCGTGATTGGGCAAACCTGGAAAAATCGATCCAGAATATCCCGCTGGAGGATGCGGAACGGGCCCTTGCCGCTATTGATGCGGCCCGAAGAATCTATGTCGTTTCTGAGGGGATAGGCTCAGGACTGGCCCAGGTGATGGCAAGTTATCTTACACTCCGCAAGCCGGATGTGCGGGTGCTCAGCCAGGGGCCCTTTGACGTGGCTATGGCGCTCAAGGATATCACCGCCAACGATCTGGTCATCGCTGTGGGGTTCACCGATTACGCCTACATTGCCACCCGCGCCATCGAGGTTGCCAATCGGGTGGGGGCCCAAAGCATCGGAATTATCTCGCAAGCCGATTGCCCCATTGGCGCTGTGGCCCAGATCCTGCTCGCCTGTTCGGCTACCGAAGAAGGCTACCTGCCCGCGCCCACCTGTGTGGCCTCGATTCTGTTCTCCCTGGCCTATACCTACCTCATGTCAGACGGCGATGCCCACCACCAAAACCTGCTCAAATTTCAGGAGGCCTATTCTGACCTGACGGAAGGCACGCCGCGGGGAGAGGATGATGTGTTCGGGGACCTGATCGCCCGCTTCTAGGCAATGGTTGGGAGTCACCTGACCCGATCGGCCCTGGCTCACACGAGAACCAGGGCCGATTTTTTTTAGGTTCTTTGGCCAGGTGTGCCTTTTTGAGGCGCGGGACTCACCTTTTGGGCGCCCAGGTGCAGAATTCGTCGCTGCCGGGCTCGTGGGTGAGCTGAGTCCATGCGCGGCTGGCCCGATCCAGAATGTAAAGCTTTTTTTCACCCGTCCTGTCGCTGTACAGCACCAGCCGCTGGCCATCGGGCGACCAATCGGCCAGGCCCTCGATGCTATCGGGTGACTGGCTCAGATTGCTCGGATTCGAGCCGTCGGCGTTCATGGTATAGATCTCTTGATTCCCATCGCGCGCGGTGTTAAAGGCGATCTCTTGGCCGTCGGGCGACCACATGGCATAGCGATCCCGGCCGGGCATTTGGGTCAGATTCACCGGCTGCGTCCCATCGGCATTCATCCGCCATACGTCCAGGTTGCCGTCCCGGTCGGAGGTGAAGGCGATAGTCGCCCCATCGGGCGACCAGGCGGGAAACCGATCTTGGGCCGGATGATCGGTGAGGGGGTGTAAACCGGTTCCGTCGACATGCACCACCCAGATTTCCCAGTTTCCACTGCGATCGCTCTCAAAGGCGATGCGCTGCCCATCGGGGGACCAGGTCGGCCAGCCGTCGTTGGTGGCAGGGTCGGTCAGCCGGACCACATCGCCCACCCTCGCCCCGGCCCCAGGGTCAAAGTCCAGGAGATAGATCGAACCGGGTCCCAACCCCCATTTGCCGGCAGTGGTATCGCGCAGAGAGACAAAGGCGATACGCTGGCCATCGGGCGACCACACCGGCGCCACGTCGTCGGCCCAGGAGTGGGTCAGATTGGTCAGCCGCGAGCCATCGGGCTGCACGGCAAAAATCTCATAGTCGCTGCGCCCGGCCTGTTTTGTCTCAAAGGCAATCCACTCCGCGCGGGACGGCTCGGCTGTGGCAGGTAGGGTAGGTGTGGCCGTAACTGTGGACGCGGGGAGTGGACTGCCCGGCGCGTCGGTGGGGGGTCGATCTGTGGCCACAGGGCTGGGCGACGGCGTCACGCTCGGCGGATCGCCAAACACCAGTCGGTGGGCAGCCGGCACCGTCTTGACCAGCCAAAGGCCGCCCACCAAAAGGGCTACCACGCAGGTCAACCCAACGACAAGGCCCACCACCCGCCATTTCTTTCGATCCATAGGGGAGTATCCTCTCTTTGCTTGTCCAGGTCCTCGTTGCGAGATGCCATTATACCACGACAAGGGACGGGCCACCAAGCCCGCGGGATCAACGATTCTCCATGCAGCGGTGAGGGAGACTGATGCTCGCCACCCCCGTTCTTGGGGGTGGCCTGCGCCTTTGGCGATCCTCCGTCCGGAACGCCGTCCCCCTACCGGCCCCATTGAAAGGGGCAGAGAGCAGCAATCCAAGGTTACACGCGATCTGGTGCAAACCACCCTAAACAGGGCCGTCTCACAGGGCGGGCTGTTTGTTCTTACCCGACCTGCATGGTAGAATGGTGCTCTAGTTTTGAGGGGAGCAACACATGGTTACAGTCATCTATCGGGACAAAACCTGGGAAGTAAAAGCCGGGAGCACGATTCGACATATCATCACCAGCCTGTCCTTGAATCCCGAATCGATCCTGGCGGTGCGGGAGGGCAAGCTGATCAACGAAGAGACCCTCGCCAGAGATGGGGACACCATCAAGCTGGTGGCGGTCGTCTCGGGCGGATAGAGAGCCCGAGACCGTAGGGGGATGGCATGAAGTGTAGCAAGTGTGGCGGGCCGGCCGTCATCAATATGCGCCAGCACCGGTTGCGGCTGTGCACCGAGCATTTCGTCGAATGGTTCGTGGGGATGACCCAACGGACCATCGAGACATACCGAATGTTCGGCCCATCGGACAAGGTGCTGGTGGCCGTCTCGGGGGGAAAGGACAGCCTGGCCCTGTGGGATGTGCTTTTGCAGCTCGGCTATCAGGCCGAGGGAATGTACATAGGGCTGGGCATTGACGAAGGGCTGGATTATTCCCACACGTCGCTGGAGATGTGCCGGCAGTTCGTCCGCGACCATCGACCGGAGGCGATCCTGCACGTGGTCGACCTGGAGGCAGAGTATGGGCTGGGCATCCCCGAGCTAGCCCGACAAAGCCAGCGCGGTCGCGGCAAGCCGTGCGCGGTGTGCGGTCTGGTCAAGCGGCACGTGATGAACCGGGTGGCTTGGGAGGGGGGCTTTGCTGCCATTGCCACGGGCCATAACCTGGACGACGAGGTGGCGGTGTTGATGCAGAACACGCTCCACTGGCAGACCGGCTATCTGGCCCGGCAGGCGCCGGTGCTGGAGGAGAGGGAGGGCCTGGCGCGCAAGGTCAAACCCCTGGTCCGGCTGTACGAGCGGGAGGCCGCGGCCTATGCCCTGGTCCAACACATTGACTATATCTATGACGAATGCCCCTTTGCCAAGGGGTCGACGACCAACTTTTACAAAGAGCTATTGAACCAGCTCGAGCTTGCCTCTACGGGTGCCAAGCAGCAGTTCTACCTGAGTTTTCTCAAGGCGCGGGACACAGGCGCCGTGACCTTTGCCCAGCCCGAGGCGGCCCATCTGCATCCCTGTGCCCAGTGCGGGCAACCGACGACGGCAGGCGATCTGTGTGCTTTTTGTCGCTTGTGGGTATCGCCGGAGGACGACGAGGCCCGGGTCTGAGCCTGTATTCAGATACGCTGCGTATGGGTTTCCGGTCGTGAAAATAGGCGCCAGAAGGCGATCTCGACGAGCCAGTGCATCAGCAGGCACCCCCACAGGTTGCGGGTCAGGAGAAAGAGAAGAGCGGACGCCAGGGCCAGACCGGCGCGGAGCCAGCATACCGCTGCCTGGGAAGGATCCCGCCAGCCGGCGCGCCACGAGGGGTTCAGGCTCCACTCTACATAAACCAGTGCCAGCCCCCCGAAAACCCCGAGGTAGACGTCGTCCAGCAACACCGCCAATCCACCCCGGTAAAAGGCCCAATGGACTTGCAGATAGAGCCCTTCGATCAGCAGCTTCCACACCGGACGAGCTGGGAGGGATCGCGGGTCATCGAGGCCTTGGCGACTGCTCTTCCAGGCCATAAAAAGAATGGCGAAGGTGAGCAGCCCAACGCCGAGGCTGGTGGACAGAGCCTCCAGCCAGCGGGCCACAGGCCAGGCGGCGCCGGGCACCACCAGGCCCAGATCGATGGGAGACAGCAGTCCTTGCAGAGGGCGCCGGGGCCAGCCCCCCAGGGCCAGGTAGGGAATTCCCAAATAGAACAGTAGAGAGCCGATCGGGTACACCAAGGAAAGGTAGGGAGAGGACACGGGCCGGACCTTTGTGAGTCCATGCCATGCGTTTGTGGCTACGGCATAGAGGAGAACCGAACCAGCGAGAACGAGCAGCAGGGGCGATGCGAGGCCGGCTTGTATTAAATCATCCATGGGGACGCCTGTCGGATAACCCTCATTCCTTTTCCAGGGGAACGACGAGGGTTACGCGCGTTCCCCGTCCCGGAGTGGACTCGATCGTGAGGGTCCCATCGATCAGCTCCGCTCGCTCTTTGAGATTGATCAACCCCAGGCTCCCCCGCGAGCGATAATTCTGCTCGATCAAATCCACGTCGAACCCCCGACCGTCATCCACCACTTCGGCGATGAACACACCATTCTCTACGCCCAGCGGCACATAGATTTCGGTGGCCTGGGCATGTTTCTTGGCATTGTTGATGGCCTCTTCCAGGATGGCAAATACCACACCTTGGGTCTCCATGTCCAGGCAATCCTGGTAGCGCGATGGGTCCACTTCGACCGACAAGCCATCGGTTTCTCGCAGGTTGTCCGCATATTGGTTCAGGGCGGCGACCAGGCCCTCGGTCTCGAGGATCACCGGGCGTAGGGTGAACAGCATCGAGCGGATTTCTCGAACGGTTCGATGGGCCAGATCTTCCAGGCGGGCCAGTTCGGCTCGGGCACGCGTGGGATCGCGGTCGATGAGAAGCCGGGCAAAGTTGAGGCGCATGGCGATGGCCGCCACGTCCTGGGTGGGGCCGTCGTGCAGGTTCCGCGCCAGCTTGTGGCGAGCTTGCTCCTCTTGGTCCACAATTTTGTCTCGCTCTACCCGCAGGCTCTGATAGAGGCTGGCATTCTGAAGGGCAATGGTGGCCTGACTGCAAAAGATGGTCAGCAGTTCGGCGTGCGATGCAGTGTAGACATTGGGGCGGGCCGAGGCAAACATCACCACGCCATAGGTCTCGAATCCGGCCCGCAGGGGTACGCAGATCATACATCGAAAACGGGAGAGGGAGGCAAAGGCCACGAGTTCAGGGTCGTCGGCCGGCGATTCGCCGATGACCGATTGGGCCGTGGAAATGGCCTGTTCGACAATGCCGGCCCGCCCGGGAATCCTTTTGACCTCGTCGGATTGGACGTATAGGTTGCGTTGGGAGGCAACCGAGAGGAGTCCATCCTCATCATAGAGCAGGACCATGCCCACCACTTCACCAATTCGATGTCCAAACTCGTCAAACCCCAGGCGACTGATGTCGAGGATGGCGTCAAGGACACGCTCGTAGTTGAGCGTCGCGCTCAGAGATGATGCCATTTCGTAGATCAGCTTGACTTGCTCGGGCACCAGGCTATGGTCTTTTTCGGGAGTAGCTAAATCGCAGGTGGCCGAGTAGTGGCTGATAATGCCTCCTCCGGAGGCAGCCAGGATATAGGCGAGGGCCTTGAGGGCGGGATCGAACAAAGGGCCTGCAGGGTCGCCTGGCATCCAGCCGGACAGGAACCAGAAGGTGATCCCGGCGATGAACAGGAGGGCCATGGCAAATCCGAACTCCCACCCCAGGCGCAAGGCCGCCATCAGGACGGGAAAGAGGGGATAGGCAAAGAATGGGCTGGCGAGTTGGCCCGACATATGCAGCAGCACGACAATACCCAATGCGTCGATGATCAGCGTGAGGATGGGAACCAGAAGTGGAAAACGGCGCAATCCCAAGAGCGCGGTAAGGACCAGATTGTAGGCGCTGGCAAGGCCGAGAAAGATGGATAGTTCGGAAGAGGTGAGTTCGTGGGCTGGATCGAACAGAGCAATGATGGGCACCCCGGCGATTAGCGCCCACCTCAGCAGACAGATGGCCCAGTCGGTGTCCAGGTGTCTTTGGGTTTGTGGAGCCTGCCTCGATTTCGTCGGTTGAAGCATGTGTCTATCGCTGATCAACGGCGCTGCGTCCAGGCTCGTGTGTCACCCTGCATTTCCGCGCAGATGCCCAGAGATCCCGAGCTCATGGCTCACCTTGGCCCATCGGTGAAGCCGCGCGGTACGTTCAGCGCCTACAAAAAAGGCCGCGGTCGCTCCCCACGAGTACTGCTCCCAGGCGACCACGGCCAGCTCATCCGAGTGGGCGAGAAGGGACTTGAACCCCCGACCTCGTGCATGTGAGGCACGCGCTCTAGCCGTCTGAGCTACTCGCCCTAACCAACGGCATTATAGCACTTCTGGGACGAAAAGGCAAATAGCCTGGGCCGGAATGCCGCAAAGGGTGTGGGATTGTACTGCTGGACATGTGACCCTGGGCGATCTGGTACGGGCGACGCAACAGTCGCCCGTACTGACGCCCTGTTGGGCGCCCGCCAGAGTTCTTTGACAGCGTGTGGCTTTCGTGGTATACTGGGGCCGTGGTCGATTTGGAAAGGTGATGAGGTTGCCTTGAGTACGCGGCTTGCGAACCAATCCCTGGCGCCAAAGGAACCGTGCAGCCCCTGCCCGTCGTCAGCTCTGCGTTCTGGATAGCTAGCTCGCGTCCTTGCTGTTTGTGATGGTGGCCGGCTCTCCAGACTTGGCTGGAGGCTGGCTCTTTTTCTGTCGGCCGGTGTCCTGCCCAGGGGTTATCGTATGGGCGCGTCAGACGCCTTCAGTCATGGCGAGCACGACGCATCGGTTGGATGCGCGTCCACGGGCTTTTATGAAAATTTTGACCATTAGCGACAAGGTGGAGGATTCGATCTATAGCTCGGGGGTCTGCGAGCGCTTTCGAGACGTGGACCTGGTGCTCGGTTGCGGCGATCTGCCCTACTATTACCTGGAATTCATCGTGACGATGCTCGGCGGGCCGCTGTTCTACGTGGTGGGCAACCATGCCAATGCGGTCAAGGAGCGGTATGCCGCCAAGCAGCATATGGGGTTTCCCGATGGCTGCGAGAACATTGACGGGCGCACGGTGCGCTATCGAAATCTCTTGATCGCCGGGTTCGAAGGTTCGATGCGCTACAACAACAGCCCTCACTTTCAGTATACCGAGCGGGAAATGGCGTGGAAGGTGTGGCAAATGACCCCGGCCCTGATCTTTAACCGGCTGCGCTATGGACGATATTTGGATATTCTGATCACCCACGCACCGCCTCAGGGAATACACGACCAAGAGGATCGGTGCCATCGAGGGTTTCGGGTGTTTCGAACCTTTATGGATCGTTTTCGGCCCAGGTACCTGATCCATGGTCACATTCATGTGTACACCAACCTGGACCCTAGAGTCACAACCTATGGCCACACGCAGGTGATCAACACCTATGGGCACAGATTTCTCGAGATCGACGATGACACCCTGCGCTGATCCCACAGGCTGGACATTGGGCGTGGGCGGGGACAGCGCTGGGGCTCGAAGCCTGTTCCCTACCCCTACAAGCCCCTCTTCCCTGCCGGAAGAGGGGCCCGATCTGTGAAAGAAAAACGGGATGGAATATCCCGCTGACTATTCAGGTGAGACGCAATCAGGAGGAAGAACGTGGCGGATGACAAGAAACTGACTTCACAAAGCAGTGACTTTTCTGCTTGGTATAATGAGGTGGTGGTTCGCGCCGAGTTGGCAGACTATGCCCCGGTGCGAGGTTGTATGGTGGTGCGACCCTATGGCACGGCTCTGTGGGAAGCCTGCCAGGCGGGTCTGGACCGGCGATTCAAAGAGACGGGGCATCAGAACGCGCTATTCCCCATGCTGATCCCCATGTCCTTTATGCACAAGGAAGCCCAGCACGTGGAGGGCTTTTCGCCTGAGCTGGCGGTGGTGACCCATGGCGGCGGCAAAGAGTTGGAGGAGCCGTTGGTGGTGCGCCCTACCTCCGAGACGATTATCGGTCATATGTACTCCAAGTGGATTCGTTCCTACCGCGATCTGCCGATGTTGCTCAACCAGTGGGGGAGTGTGCTGCGTTGGGAGATGCGGACCCGGCTGTTTTTGAGGACCGCCGAGTTCTATTGGCAAGAGGGGCACACGGCCCATGCCACGGCAGAGGAGGCCCAGGAAGAGACGATCCGCATGTTGAACGTGTATGAAGAGTTTGCCACCACCGATGCGGCCATCCCCGCCGTCAAGGGTCGCAAGAGCGAAACGGAAAAGTTTGCCGGGGCCAAGGCCAGCTACAGCATCGAAGCCATGATGGGCAACAAGTGGGCGCTCCAGGCCGCAACCAGCCACTACTTTGGGCAGAACTTTAGCAAGGCGTTCGAGATCCAGTACCTGGATCAGAACAACGAACTTCAACACTGCTGGACGACGAGCTGGGGTCTGAGCACCCGGATGATTGGGGCCATCATCATGAGCCACGGTGACGACCAGGGGCTGCGGATGCCGCCCAAGTTGGCCCCCTATCAGGTGGTCATCGTGCCCATCTGGCGCAAGGACGAGGAAAAGTCTCAGGTCTTGGGGGCCGTGGACCAGATCCGGGCCGAACTGGCGCCCCGGTTCCGCGTCAAGGTCGACGATCGCGATGGCCTTACGCCGGGCTTTAAATTTAACGAGTGGGAGCTGCGGGGCGCGCCCCTGCGGATGGAGATCGGTCCCAAGGACCTCGAAAAGGGGACGGTGGTGTTGGCCCGCCGTGACATTCCAGGCAAGCAGGGCAAGTCCTTTGCGCCGATGGCAGGCTTGGCCGATTCGGTTGGCTCGATGCTGGACACCATCCAGGCGAACATGCTGGCCGAAGCCACGGCCTTCCGGGATCGCAATATCCACGAGGCCACGGATTACGAGTCGCTCAAAGAGATTGTGGCCGATGGGTGGGCCAAGGCTTTTTGGTGCGGCGATCCTGCCTGCGAGGCCAAGATCAAAGAGGACACCAAAGCCTCGAGCCGGAACATCCCCCTGGATCAGCAAGGGGCCGGACCGGGGACTTGTGTGGTGTGCGGCAGCCCGGCCCGAGAGTGGGCCTATTGGGCGCGCGCGTACTAGGCCTGTTGGGTTGGAGGGGGGCCTGTCAATGGCGACAGGCGTCCCCCCAGCTTTTCTTATCATGTCAAAGAACCATCGTATGCGACGGCTCGCACTAGAGAAGAGGAGTGGAACATGATTCAGTGCTCAAGTTGCGGTGCGCAAAACGCCGACTATGCCCGCGAGTGTGAATTCTGCGGCACAGCTCTCGTCCGGCCCGAGCTTTCACCAGAAGCCACAGCCCTCCGCGATCAATTGCTGGGGATGAGCCTGGGGGTGGAGGATTTTTTCACCATCTGCTTTGCCCTGAACGTCGAGTGGCGCCATTTCCGCGACATGAAGGACGAAGCCGGCAAGATCGAAATGCTGGTGCGCCAATTGGCAAGCGAGGGGCGCATCGACGAGGTACGACGCTTTCTCCAGGATTTCCGCTTTCCTCAGAATTACCCACCCTTGCCCCAGCCGCCTGCCGATAACCTGTGGCTCACCTATGTCTATGCCTGCCAGAATGTGAGGAGCATGGACCAACTCCAGACGCTGGTGAATCAGATCGGGCTCAGCGATGCGGCCCAACTGCCGGGCACGGCCATTCCCCACAAACTGCGCGAGGCCCTCTGGGTAGCCATCCGCGCCAACGCCTTGCCCTATGTGCAGGATTGGCTAAAGACCTTGCGGCCCGACCTGGGCTTGCAGCGTCCTGGCATCCGCGAGCGGAGAACCCGGGTCAGCCGGCGCACCGATTCGCCCTAGCTCCATCGGTGCGCCAAGGCAGAGCAGGTTGCTGCAGTATCGTGATAGAGGACCCCTGTGAATCTTGCCGTGGTTCGATTTTCGGAGGAATAAGCCATGAAGACCGGGCGTGTGCGCAGAAAAGACGAGTCGGTCCCCGAAGGGACCGGACCGGCGGAGGAGGTCGCCCCTCAGGACTTGGGGCCGGCGCCCGTCGCTGAAAGCTCGGGATTTGTGCGGCCCCAGGGCGCAGTGAGTCCCTCGGGCCCTGCAGGGACGGGTGCCGGGCAGGGTAAATCGACCCTCGCCATTCTTGCCGTGATAGGCGTGATCCTGGCCTGTCTTGTGATCTTTTTCCTGGTTGCGCTGGGCGGCGGAACCGACGAGTGGGTCGAGGTCACCCGCGCCAACGGAACCTGGACTTCAACCCTGGTGGTCTTGGGGCCGCAGGTTCAGGTTCAAGAGCGGTGGGAGGCCGATTGTACCCGTGAGGCCAACGCCGTGGTCCGCGCCGGGTCGTGCATCCAAAAGCCTGCCGACACCTATCAGGACCGGGTGGTGGAAGACTATGAGGAATTTGCCTACGAAATCTATTACGACGAGACGTGGGATCAAACCTACCAGGCGCAGGGGGTCGATTTTGTTCAGATCGGCCTGGGGTCGGACGATTGGTGGGAGGACAACCTGCACTATACGCGCCAGGAAATTTTGGATCGAGATACCTGCCAACTCACCAACTATGCCGTGTGGGTGGACGATCCCGCCGATACCTCTCAGGAAATCGAGGTCTATTTGTCGCAGTGCGAGGTGTGGGACCACATGGTGGTTCAGGAACGGGTGTACGATCAGGGGCTCTGGTGCTTGTGTGATGTGACGACGCTGGCTCAGATCGGGCAGCAGACCGAACAAGGCGCCGGGCTCAACGTGCTGTGGCCCAGCCCCGGTGTGCCCGAGGGGGGCCAGACCCAGAGCGCCTTCACGGGGCAGGTCACCTTTTTGGGAGGGGATTACAGCTATACGGTGACGACCGACGACCTCAATCAGTACCAGGATTATCTTTCCAGTACCTATTACATCGGCCTGAAGGACGGCAAACCTGTGTCCGTCAGCAAGAACCCCCGAGATTGATAGCGCATCTCTTTCGGAGGGAATCGTGAATTCGGCTGTTCCGTCGCCGTCGAGTTTTACGGGGTGATGGAGTGACTTTCACCCATGCTTAGGAGAGACGGCCAAG
>CAZNQW010000037.1:0-22168 GCA_964575225.1 uncultured Anaerolineaceae bacterium
GAGGGTTTAGGATGGATTTCGGAGCCGTTGGCAAAGGCTTGTTGGTCCTGGGAGTGCTGTTGGTGTTGGTTGGCGGCGGCTTGTGGCTGCTGAGCAAGACCGGGTTGCCCTTGGGCCACCTGCCGGGCGATATCCACATCGAGGGAGAACGATTCTCCTGCTTCCTCCCCCTCGCGACCATGATCCTGGTCAGTGTCGTGCTCTCCCTCGTCCTGAATATCTTGATCCGCCTGATAAACCGTTGAGAGGACCCTGTCCCCGTGCAAACCCGTGATTTTGACTACGAGCTTCCACCCGAGCTGATCGCCCAGACGCCGGTCGAGCCCCGCGACGCCTCGCGCTTGATGGTGGTTCACCGCGAGAACGGGCAGATCGAGCATCGGGTCTTTGCCGACATCGGCGAATATCTGCAACCCGGCGACCTGCTGGTCATGAATCAGACCCGCGTCATTCCGGCGCGGCTCTTTGGGCGCAAAGCCGAGACCGGAGGCAAGGTCGAGTTGCTCCTCCTCTCCCGGCAGGACGAGCGCACCTGGGAGGCGCTGACCAAGGGGAAAAAGATGCGTCCGGGCACCCGGATCGAGTTGCTGCCCCCTGGGGAAGAGGATGAAGGCCCCGGGATCGGCGCCGAGATCCTGGTCACTACCGAATCAGGCGCGCGGCTGATCCGTTTCGAACGCCCCCTGGAGGAGGAATTGGACCGGTTGGGTGTGGTGCCTTTGCCCCCCTACATCCACGAGCCCCTGGCCGATCCCGAGCGCTATCAGACCGTCTACGGACACGTGGCAGGCTCGGCGGCAGCCTCGACTGCCGGGCTGCACTTTACGCCCGACCTGCTGGTGGAGGTGCGGCGCAGGGGGATCGAGATCGCCTTTGTGACCCTTCACATCGGCCTGGATACCTTTCGCCCGGTCAAAGAGGAACAGATCGAGGACCATCAGATCCACACCGAGTGGTACGAACTCACAGCGCCGGTCGCCGAACAGCTCAACCGCGCCCGGCTGGAGGGACGGCGTATCGTCGCCGTGGGCACCACCGTCGTGCGCGTCCTCGAGTCGGCGGCGGGCGGCTGCGCCTGGGCAGGCCAGGCGCCTGAGGAGGGAGCTGCCTGCGGATGGCGCACCGTGTCGGCCTACACAGGCGCCACCGACCTGTTCATCTACCCCGGCTACCGGTTTCGAGTCGTGGACGTCCTGATCACCAACTTTCACCTGCCGCGCAGCACGCTGCTGATGCTGGTCTCGGCCTTTGGCGGACAGGAACTTTTGGCCCGCGCCTACCAGGAGGCCATCGGCGAGCGATACCGCTTCTTTTCCTTTGGCGACGCCATGTTGCTGGTGTGAGGCGCCGGCTTGCCGGGAGGGCGACCTCAGCGCCTGAACAGCGCCGCCAGGAACGCCAGGGCCGCCAGGCCAAAGAGGGTAATGCTCACCGGCCCCTGCCCCTGAAAGATATAGAACGCAACAGCCGCCAGCAAAAGCGCGGCAAAGAGGATGGCCGCCGTCAGCCGATGGATGGCCGTTTCCACGCGGTACACCAACCGGGTCGCATCCGGCGACCACTCGGTGCGCACGGTAAGCTCGCCGCGATTGGCCCGCCCGAAAAAGTGATCGGCCTGCACGGGCAACGATAGCGCCAGTCGGACGGTCTTTTCCAACTCGCTGAGGAGGTCCCGCCCATTGCGCTTGCCCTCCTGGGTGGCCATCTGCTTGGCAAAGGGCTCGATGGCCCGCCAGGGATCGAACTCGGGATCCAGCGAGTTGGCCATGCCCAGGAGGATGGCCAGGGCGCGTCCGGTGAATAACAGGTCAGTGGGGATCTGAAAGGGCATTTCGTACAGAATGTCCCGGTAGCGGCGGGCCAGATCGTGGACTTCGGTCATAGCCAATCGCTGCATCTCTTTCAGCGACATGCCCGCATAGCGCTCCATCAACTCGGCTTCCATCTGCTCCAGGCGTGTCAGGTCGGCCCCAGGCAGCAGGAACCCTGCCCCCTCGTACGCCTGTACCATGCGCGCCGTATCTCGCGTCACAAACCCCAGGAGCATCCCCATCAAGTGGGGCCGCACCCGCTCGGGAATGGTGGTCACCATGCCGAAATCGACAAAGACGAGGCGGAAAGGGATGCCTTGGGTTCGGCTAGACTCGGAAGGATCGACGGGCAGAGGCTCCACGAACAGGTTGCCGGGATGGGGGTCGGCGTGCAGAAAATTGTCGACAAACACCTGTTTGAGATAAGTGTTGAACAAGCGCTCGGCTACTTCCTGGCGCCGGATGCCCGCGTCTTGAATTGCGGCAAAATCAGTGATCTTGATGTGGGCCACGTCCTCCATGACCAGCACGCGGCGCGTGGAGGCTTGGGCATAGATGCGGGGCACCCGCACCCCCGGATCGTCGGCAAAATGGAGGGCAAAGGTCTCGGCGTTTTGACCTTCGGCCACAAAGTCCAGCTCGTTGCGCGTGGTGCGGCTAAACTCGGCGTACAGCCGATCCAGATCCACCCTTCGGCTAATGGGGCGATAGCGCTTGAGCCAGCGGATGGCCGTGCGGATGGCGGTGAGATCGGTTTCCACCAGCGTTTCGATGCGCGGGCGCTGGACCTTGACCACCACCGACTCGCCGCCGAGCAGGCGCGCCCGGTGAACCTGGGCCAGGGACGCAGCCGCCTCGGGCTCTGAGGAGAACCAATCGAACACCTGCCCCAACGGCTGGCCATACTCCGATTCGACCACGGCCCGGATATCGGCCAGGCTCTCCGCGGGGACCTCGTCCTGGAGCCCCGAGAGTTCGTCGGTGACGGAGGCAGGGAGTACGTCGACGCGCACGCTCAGGAACTGGCCCATCTTGATGAGCACGCCGCCCAGGTCGATGGCCAAGGCCCGGAAGCGCCGCGCCAGGCGGCGCCAGCGCCTTTCGGCCGAACGCTGGATTCGATCTCGGCCCAGAACACTCCTCAGGATCACGTCCCAGAAAAAGAGCTGCGAAAGCGCCCCGGCGAAATAGCGGACGACCCGCAGGTAGCGCCGTCGGTCGATGGCAGCGGCCTGCGATTCGGACTGCGTGTTGGATGGGGCCTGATCTTGGGCCCACAAGGGTTGTTCGTCGGCCATAGGCCTGTTCCTATTCGGTGACGTCGGCCACCTGCCCCTCGACGGCCCGGATCAGGTCTTCCGTGGCAAGCTCTAGCCCGGCGTCGTGGCGGCCGGCGCTGACGCTGACCCGGGATTCCTCGAGAATGTGGTGATCGATATAGATGGGCAGATCGGATCGGCGCAAGCCCAGGGGAGCGACGGCGCCGATCTGATAACCGGTGATGCGCGGCACGTCGGCGGCGGGCGCCATCTCAAAGGCTTTGACGCCCGCCACGCGCGCCAGTTTCTTCAGGCTCAGGCGCTGGTCGCCACGAACCAACACAAGGGCGTGCTTTTTGTCGACCCCTCGCACCAGCAGCGATTTGACCACCTGATGCTCGGCGACCCCCCGCTCGGCTGCTGCCTCGTGCACATTCTTGGCCTTGTGGGCCTGTTCCAGCAGACGATAGGGGATACCCTTTTCCTCCAGGGCGCGGATCGCGTGGGTGCGGGTTTTGCTCATGGCCGATTCCCTCCCAGATCCGGCTGTCGGTTCGCAGCAGGCAGGCTCTCCAGCCAGAGGCGGGCCTGGCGCGGCGACCTGAGCAAGACGATCCTCAAATGGGCATACTCGGGCCGACGGAACAGCACAGGATACTCCCGGCGCCTGCGCCCGTAGGTGGTCAGCGCCCACCAGATGATGGAATCGCGCCCAAAGATGGCCGTAAAGGCTCTTTCCCGATTGCCCGACCACAACTCTTCACGGGTGATCACCCGCCGGAAGGTGCGGACAATAACCCGGCTCATGACCACCGGCAGAGCATAGTCCAACCAGACGATAGTATCAGCGCGGGGCCAGACGATCTCCCGGGCGGCGCTGTAATTGCCGTCCACACTCCAGGCCTCGCCGCTCAGGGCCTGGGCGGTACGCGCCCGGAACAGGTCCACGGGGGCAGGCGTCCAATCGGGCCCCCAATGGATGGCATCCAGCTCGATGTGGGGGATACCCAGCCGTTCGGCCAGGTTCCGGGCAAAGGTGGTCTTGCCCGAACCGCTGGTGCCCACAACCACGATGCGCCGGGGAAGAGGGTTATTCTGAGGCAGAGTCATGGGCAGACGCCTGCTGCGCCAGGAACCGAGCGACCAGGGCTCTTTCCTCTTCCGCCGTCGAAATCTTTCCGTCCAGAAGCGCATTGCGCACGGTACCCAGGATCTCTCTGAACAGCGGCGATGGCTTCAGACCCAGGCCCATGAGGTACGAACCGTCAATCGTCGGTTCCACATGGCGTAGCTCGGTTTCGTACCACCACACTCGTTCGCGGACCCGTTGTGAAGAGGTGCACAGCCACAAAATCAATAGGGCGTCGGAAGAGGTGTGCTGTAACAGGGCATAGAGTTCTCGATTCGGCAGCTCGGCGCGGTCCAACAGATCCTCCCGCTCGCGCAAGTCCAGCACCTGGCGCAGCAGGTTAAGATCGTTGCGAAAGATCTTGAGGTGGGCCGCCAGCGATTCGACCTGCTCCCGCGTCAAGGTGTAGGTGAGCAGGGCCAAATAGAGCGCCGGGGCGGGGCGTCCGTTGTCCCTATGCGACAGATCCCAGGTTCCCGAACCGAGGGTTTCGCGCAATCGCCGGAACTGACCCCAGATTTCGTCCAGACCCGACAGCCGCGGTTGGATCCGGGTCAGCGCCTTCAACCCGTCGAGCCGGCGGAGCACCCGCTCCGGCTCTCGTTCCCGCAGGATCAAGTAGAGTTCGTGGCGGATCCGCTCGCCGGTGACGCGCGTCAGCATAGGCAGGGCGGTGTCGATCAACTCGGCCGTCCGCTCCTCGATGGTAAAGCCCAGGCGCTGCTCGAACCGGGCGGCGCGCAGAATCCGCGTCGGATCCTCGATAAAGCTCAGGCTGTGCAGCACCCGGACCAAGCCCTCGTGCAAGTCCTGCTCGCCCCCATAGAAATCGAGCAAGCGGCCATAGTGGGGCGGATCGAGGCGGATGGCCAGGGTATTGATGGTGAAATCCCGGCGGTGCAGGTCGGCCTTGATGGAACTCTGCTCCACTTCGGGCAGGGCCGCCGAGTGGGCATAGAATTCCATGCGGGCACTGGCGAAATCGAGGGAGGGAATGCCAAACTCCTCCTCGCGTTCCTCCAGAATGATCTTGGCCGTGCCGAACCGGCGATGGCTGCGGGCACGGGCACCCGCCTGCCGGGCCAGCCGGCGTGCCAGATCGATGGCATCGCCTTCGACCACCAGGTCCATGTCGAGGGTTGGTTCGCCCAACAATAGATCGCGCACAAACCCCCCCACCACAAAGAGGGGCATGCCCATCTCCTGGGCCAAGTTGCTGGCTTGTTGTAGAAGGTCCAGGAGCGGCCTGGGCAGGGCGGCCTCGATCTGGTCGGCGATCTTGCGGCGGCGGGGTGGGGTGTGGGCAGGCGGCGACCAGAGTTTGATCAGGTCGGTGCGGGTAACCACGCCGATGATCTGCCCCTTGTCGACCACCGGCACCTGTCCCACACCAAACTGGGTCATCACCTGTTGAAGCCGCTCTACCGTATCAGCAGGCGTGACGACAATCTCGCCCTTGGTCATATAATGGCTAACGGGCATCGCGCCCAGGTTCAATCGCCGGGCTCGGTCGATCTCTCGCCGGGAGAGTATGCCCAGCACGTGGTCGCCATCGGCGACGGGAAAGCCCTCAAAGCCATACTTGAGCATCTCTTCGGCTGCCTCGTCCACTGTGATGTCGGGAGGCAGAGTGCGGACCCCGTGCGACATGATCTGGGCGACGGTTTCGAGGGGATGAATCTGTCGTTCCAGCAGATCGAGGAGGTTCTGGCGGGCCTCCCTCAGGTTCTGCCCTCGGATCAGGGCCGCTGCGGCGCGCGTATGCCCTCCGCCGCCAAAATGGTGGGCGATAGCCCCTGCGTCGACGGCATCGGTGGTGGAACGAGCTACCATTTGCAGATGTTCGCCCAGATCCACGATGAGGAAAAGTCCCGCCGGGTCGTACAGATCTCGGATCTTGTGGGCCAGGGTCGAGATCTCTTCGACGTATCCCTGAGCGGTTGCCGTCGACACCACGACGGTGTGCCCGGCAAAGTTCAGGATCTCGGCATGGTCGAGCAGGGTGTTGTACAGGTCGAGCTGTTGATCGGTCAGGGGATAGTGCAAAAAGTCGCTGACCACAGCCAGATTGGCTCCCCGTTCCACCAACCAGGTGAGGCAGCGAAAGTCGCGCACGGTGGTGGTAGGATAGGTGAGGGAACCGGTGTCCTCATAGATGCCAAGAGCCAGCAAGGTGGCCTCCACCGGCGTCAAAGCCAGGCCCCGGGCCATGATCTCTTCCAGCAGCAGAGTCGTGGTCGCGCCCACCTCCTCTCCCGAGTAGGTCCAGTTGGGGGGCAGGTCTCGGCTGAGGGGATGGTGGTCAATGATCTGGACGGCCGTGTTGCCACTCAGGCCTTTGGGGGTCACCAGCGTCTGGGTGTCGACCAGGAGGATGCGATCCACCTCCATGCGGCGGGGTAGATCCTCGTATCGAATGTAGGGCAACTCGTCCCAATACAGGGTGAGAAAATCGCGGAGGTTGCGGTTGGGGCGGCGCGGCAACACAGGCTTGACCTGGGGATAGAGCTTCCAGGCAGCCAACTGGGAGGCCAGACCGTCAAAGTCGGTATTCTCGTGGGTGAGTGCGAGTTCCACGGCCGTTGTTCTCCTTGGCAGAAGCCGGACCTTCAGGAGCCAGAGCAAGAAATTCTGGCTCCCTTGTCAACGAACTTCTTATGCGGCTCGATTATACCATACAATAGAACCGGAGAACAATCAGCGATCAGGGGGTTGGTCAGGACTGTTGCACAGTCGGCCAAGACGTAGTGCAACCGAGATGGATACTACCTGCGAGTACCCAGGCGCTTATGCGCGAGGGTACTCGCGGCGGGCATGACGGTGCGTCGATTGATGAACGTCACCCCCGCGAAGCGGGGGTCCATGTCTTTCCAAACATGTCAAGTGGACAATGCAACAGCATGGAGGGTTGGTCAGGCTCTAGTCGTCCTGCTCGTCATAGTCGCCATAGTCTTCATACTCGTCATGGTCTTCGTACTCGTCATCGTCATTCTCAAGGCCCTCCTCCAACAGCTCCTCGATAGCATCCTCGTCTACCGAACCGCCCACGCCCGCGATCACAGCCACGGCCCCCAGGATGACGATCAGCAGGGCCAGGATGCCCGCGCAACACACAGGCCCCTCAGCCAGGACCATATAAAGGGCCCGGCTTTCTTGAACGACCGTCAGGGTGCTGATCCAATCACCCCACAGCCACTGAGTAGCGACCTCCGTATCGGTCAAGCTGCTCACCAAGGCATAGATGCTGCTAATGAGATGAGGCAGGAGGCACACAGTCAGCGCAACTCCCAACAACGTAACAATGCATCCTAGCCCACAGCCTCGTCTTTTCATTCCATGACTCCTTGTTTGGGTGGGGTTTCAACGCCCTGCGGCATAGAAAGTCAGCAGGTCGGGTCGTTTGTCCGGCACGTCGCCGTACACCCCCCGATATTCGGACGGCAACATGGCCGCCAGGTGATACATGATCTCTTCGGCAAAGGCGTGCACCTCGCCAGGGCTGGCCTTGCCCTCCACAGTGGGTGGGGCAAAAGGCGGGCCATACATCACGTGGATGCGCGGCCGGCGCAGATGCTTCAGCGCGGTCGAGAACGTTTCCTGGCCACAAGACGCCACCGGCACGACGTCCACGCCGGTGCGCAGCGCCATGTAGGCGGCGCCGCTGCGGCCCCGCTGCATCGATCCCGTCTTGCTGCGGGTGCCTTCGGGCGCCAGGCCCAGGATCCCTCCGCCTCGCAGGACCCCCAGAGCCTTGCGCAGAGCCTGCCGATCGACCTCCCCCCGCTGCACGAAAATGGCGTCCAGCGAGCGAAAGAGGGGATTCAGAAACGGGTGATCCTGCCATTTTTCCGCCACAAAGACATGAGCACGATAGGGAAAGGTCGCCATGATCACCGGCGAATCCAGCCAATGCAGGTGGTTGGTGACCAACAGGTACGGACCTTTGCGGGGGATGTTCTCCAGGCCTTCGACAGTGGTCCGCGTAAATAGTTTAATCAGCAGGCCGACAATGGCCCGCACAACCCGGTACCATCCCCCGATCTTGTTTTCATAGATTTTGGCTTCCTCTGACGTGTGCTCTGCAGTCATGTTAAAATCCTTCCTCCACAGGTTCTCTGTAAGCGAAAACACCATCCACCTGGGGAGGATACGCCGCGCCCAACCCGCGCCTATGGATTGGCGGTGGGTTCGGGTGTGCCGGTGGCCACGGGCGCCTGATAGCCGACCCACCACCCCTGGACCTGGATCGCATAGTGATCCACGGGCCCCATCGGCGTAATCGTCGTCTCAAAGGGCGCCGTAGCCCCACTGAGAAACAGATCGGCCTCAATGGCCATGGTCCTGGCCCCTACGACGTGCTCCTGTTCATCGTACAGGGTCACCACGACGGCCACCTTTTCGGCGTCGGCGTTACCGGTGTTCTGAACCTGGCCCTGCACCTGGTAGTTGTTCTCGTCCAGTCCTTGCCCCCAATCCTCAGAGATCGTCAGATCAGGGTAGCGCGGCCCCAGGTGGGTGCTCGGCACGCCGTTGAGCACGCGGGTCTGATACTGGGCAAAGCTGGAAGGCGCCGCGTCGAACAAAACCGCAAACGGCGCCCGCGCCCCCGCTGCCAGAATGTCGAGCTGGGTAAACGCCGAACCCATGGTCAGCAACTGGCCCTGATCGTCGTGAAGCGAGATCTGGACCTGGATCTCTTCGGCGGGATGGCCCGACAGGTTCACAACCTCACCCATGCACCACAGACTGTCGACGGGCGTGCGATGGAAGGCCAGTCCTTGGATTTGAAGGGCGACCGGGGTCGGCGTAGGCACCACCGTGGGCCGGTCATCGGCCTGGACCAAAGGGATGATGATCTCCTGGCCGATACTCAGGCGGCGCGGATCGCTGATGCCGTTTACCTCCTGGATGGCTTCTACCGTTACCCCATACTGGCGTGCGATCACCAGCAGCGTGTCTCCCTTTTTGATGACATAGATGATCGGCGTCGGCGTGACGGTCGGCGTCGGCGTGTCGGAGGGTGTGGCCGGCACAGGGGTAAAGGTCGCGCGCCGGGTGGCCGTCGGGTGCGGCGTGTCGGTCTGCGTAACTGCCCTCAGGGCCATGGGTGTGGCAGTGGGGGGCTGCAAGATGCGGCCACAGCCAACCAACAGCAGGCTTGCCACCAGCCCCGAGATCACCAAAGGCCATGGGATGCTGGATGCACACCTGCTGCCTCGAATCAACGAATGTCTCAAAGTCTCTCCCCTCGATCTTCCGCTTGAGCGGAAGCCCGATTTTAGCAAAAGAGGGAGGGAAAGTCAAACATCGAGGCCGGGCCGCCCAAAACCAGAAAACGCCCACAGGCGTTCAAGGCAAGCCCCGACCGACAGAGCCGAGCAACGCCTGCCCGGCGGTAAAGGCATCCTGTTCGCGGCAGGCGATCTGATCGATTATGTGGGCCAAGGTGGCTTTATCGGTGTGGGCCAGGACCCGGCGCAATGATTCCTGCTGGATGACGATCTCGAGTTCGGCGGCTGCCCGCTCTCGCTCGCGCCAGACCAGTCCCCCCGATTGCTCCAGATACTCCCGGTGCGCCTCGATGGCCGTCGCAAGCTCGGCAATCCCTTTGCGCTGCGTGGCCACCGTTTTGTGGATGGGCGGGCGCCAAGGGAATCCGCCTGCCGATTCCTCAGGGGGCCGGACGGCCTGCAGGACATCCAGAAACCGGCCATGGTGCATGACGCTCTGGCCCTCGGCCCGGTTCAGATCCAACATCATCTGTAAGGCCATAACGGCCTGGTCGGCGCCATTCAGATCGGCCTTGTTGACGGCAAAGACGTCGGCAATCTCCAAAATACCGGCCTTGATGGCCTGGATATCGTCGCCCAGGCCCGGCACCTCGACCACGACGGTGGTGTGGGCCGTGCGGGCAATGTCCACTTCGGCCTGGCCAACGCCAACGGTCTCGATGATGATCAGCTCGAACCCGGCTGCATCCAGCACTTTGACGGCGTCGGCGGTGGCCCAGGCCAGGCCCCCCAGGTTCCCCCGGCTGGCCATGCTGCGGATGAAAACGCCCGGATCGCCAGCCAGATCCCGCATACGGATGCGATCGCCCAGGATAGCCCCTCCCGTGAAAGGGCTCGTAGGGTCCACAGCGATGATGCCCACGGTTTTAGGCGGTCGATCCCCAGCGCCTCGCCGGAGATGAAGGACCAGGGCGTTGACCAGGCTGCTCTTTCCACTGCCGGGCGGGCCGGTCACCCCCACAATGTGGGCGCGTCCGGTGCTGCGGTGGAGATCGGCCAGCAGCGTGCGGGCCTCGGCGTCGTTGCCCTCCACCAGGCTGATGGCCCGAGCAATGGCCCGACGCTGTCCGGCCAACACTTGATCGGCAAGACCATCGGTCATGAAACGCGCTCGTGGATGAATCGAACGATGCTTTCAGTGGAGGTGCCGGGACCAAAGATGCCATGAATGCCCAGTTCGTTGAGGGCCGGGATGTCCTCATCAGGGATGATGCCCCCGGCGACGATCAGCACGTCGTCTAGGCCCTGGGCGTGCAAGAGCTCCACGATTCGCGGAAAGAGCGCCGTATGGGCGCCCGACAGAATCGATAGGCCGATCACGTCTACATCCTCTTGGAGGGCGGCCTCGGCGATCATCTCGGGCGTCTGGCGAATGCCGGTATAGACGACTTCCATCCCGGCGTCGCGCAAAGCGCGGGCTACCACTTTGGCACCCCGGTCGTGACCGTCCAGGCCGGGTTTGGCAACGAGTACTCGGATTTTCTTGTCTGACATCGGTGACCTCTGTTTGTCGTTTTTTGTGTGTAGGTCGAGCCAGGGAAACGCGCGATGGCGCCCAGACTCGCCCGCTTCTACTACATCAAGACCGGTTCCCGGTATTCGCCGAATACCTGGCGGAACACGTTGGTGATCTCGCCCAGGGTGGCATAGGCCCGCACGCAGTCCAGAATGTAAGGCATGGTGTTGTCGCAGCCCTGGGCCGCCTGTCGCAACGCTTCGAGGGCCGCGCGGACCTGCTCGCCGTCGCGCTCGCGGCGCAGGCGCTCCAGCCGGGCTACCTGCCGTTCATAACCCTGGGGATCCATCGCCAGGAGCGGGATATGGAGCGGTGTATCCTCGACATACTTGTTGACGCCGACGACCACCCGCTGGTGGCGGTCGATCTCCATTTGGTAGCGATAGGCGGCCTGGGCGATCTCTCGCTGGAAAAAGCCTCGCTCCAGGGCAGGGATGACGCCGCCCAAGGCCTGGATCTGGGCGAAATACTCGTAGGCCTCCTGTTCCAAGCGGTTGGTCAGGGACTCGACCAGGTAGGAACCGGCCAAGGGATCGACCGAGTGGGTCACTCCACTCTCGTGGGCGATCAACTGCTGGGTCCGTAGGGCGACCTTGACGGCGTACTCGCTAGGCAGGGCCAGGGCTTCGTCCATGCTGTTGGTGTGGAGGGATTGGGTGCCACCCAACACCGCCGCCAGCGCCTGCCATGCCGTGCGCACGATATTGTTCTCCGGCTGCTGGGCCGTCAGGCTACAGCCTGCCGTTTGAGTGTGAAAGCGCAGAAGCCAACTGCGCGGATCTTGGGCGCCCATCGTCTCGCGCATCTCGCGCGCCCAGATGCGGCGGGCGGCCCGGAACTTGGCGATCTCTTCGAAAAAGTCATTGTGCGAGTTGAAAAAGAAGGACAGCCGGGGGGCAAACTCGTCGATATCCAGCCCGCGCTCCACCCCCCACCGCACATATTCCAGCCCATCGGCCAGGGTAAAGGCCATCTCCTGGGCCGCGGTGGCGCCCGCCTCGCGGATGTGGTAGCCGCTGATGCTGATGGTGTTCCAGCGAGGCAAGTGGCGGCTACCGAATTCAAAGGTGTCCACCACCAACCGCATGGAGGGCTCGGGCGGAAAGATGAACTCCTTCTGGGCGATATACTCTTTCAGGATGTCGTTCTGGATGGTGCCCCCCAGGGCAGCCATGGGGATGCCCCGCTTTTCGGCCATCACGATGTACATGGCCCAGATGATGGCCGCCGGGCTGTTGATGGTCATCGAGGTGGTGATCCGGTCGACGGGGATACCGTCAAAGAGCACTTCCATGTCGGCCAGGCTGGAAACGGCGACCCCACACTTGCCAAACTCCCCCAGGGCCTGGGGGTCGTCGCTGTCGTAGCCATACAGAGTGGGCATATCGAAGGCGACCGATAGGCCGGTCTCGCCCTGGTCCAGCAGGTACTTGTAGCGGGCGTTGGTCTCCTCGGCGGTGCCAAAGCCGGAAAACATGCGCATGGTCCACAGCCGTCCGCGGTGCATGGTCGCGTGGACGCCGCGGGTGTAGGGCATCTCCCCCGGAAACCCCAGGTCGCGCTCATACTCCAGGTCGGCCACATCGAGGGGCGTGTACAGCCTCTCGACCGGCTCGCTCGACGTCGTCGTGAACGTCTCTTTGCGCTCGGGGTGCTTGGTCAGGGTGGGATGAAGCGTTTCCTGCTCCCATTGGCGCTTGCGCGCCCGGAGCGCGGCGAGTTTGTCACGGTCAAACATGGTCGCCTCCTTGCCGCCACTGTCTTGACGTCGCCCAAAAGGAACGACGGGGCAGCCGTGCTTTGCGTTCCACGTTCAGAACTCGATCCCCTTCCTTGCCTGGATGCCCCGATCGTAGGGGTGTTTGATCTTGCACATCTCGGTCACCAGGTCGGCTCGCTCGAGAATATCGGGATGGGCGCCCCGGCCCGTCAGAATCAGCTCCACATCGTCCGGTCGGGCGTCGAGCAGGGCCAGGACCTCATCCAGCTCCAACAGCCCATACGCCAGGGCGACGTTCACCTCATCCAGCACGACCAGATCGGCACCCTTTTCGGCCAACACCTGGCGGGCATAGGCCAGAGCCTGGGCCGCCCGCTGACAGTCCTCGGCCTCGGGGTGGTCAGGATGGACCCATCCGCTGCGGCCAAAAGGACGGATCGTCACGGTGGGCAAGTGGTCGATGCTCGTGAGTTCGCCGTAGCCAGGCCAGCCCTTCATAAACTGGATAATTTCCACCCGCAGGCCGTGACCGGCAGCCCTCAAGGCCAGGCCCAGGGCCGCCGTGGTCTTGCCCTTGCCCTCTCCGGTATAGACCTGGACCAACCCCCGTTCCAGGGTCATTCCCGCTCGTGCTCGACCAGTTCGATGAGGACCCCGTAGGCGCCCTTGGGATGGATAAAGGCGACGCGTCCGTGGGCGCCGGGCCGCGGCACTTCGTCGATAAGGGGCGCGCCGTGGACCTTGAGCCGGGCCAGGGCCGTCTCGATGTCCTCTACCTCGAGACAGATGTGATGGATTCCCTCGCCGCGCTTTTCCAGGAACTTGGCCGTTCCGGTGTCGTCGGTGAGGGGCTGCACCAACTCGATGTTGCTCTCGCCCACGGGTAGGAAGGCGACCTGTACTTTCTGGTCGGGCACCTCCACTACCTGACTGAGCGATAGGCCCAGAGCGCTCTCGTAGAACCCCAGCGCTTGTTGAATATCGCGTACGACAATGCCGATATGGTCGATCTTGGTCATGGTCTCCTCAGTGTATCGATCAGACGGGTGCAGAACGGGGAATCGACCGTCTGCCCTCGGTCTGGATTGGCTCGATGAATCATGAACTCTTATTACTAATAGGACCGATCCCACTCGCTCTCGATCTGGCGTTTCCGCAGGGCGGATGGCAGCGGCGGGCCGGACCGGGGTTCCATCCAATCGAAATCCGGCTCGACGGCGGCGGCTTGCAGCGCCGCGGCCCTACCCGAACCTACCTGTCTGCGAACCTTTGCCGAGGCGCCCGGCCCCTGAAACAAAGCCTGGAGTTCGGCCAAAAGGGGAAAGGCCCGGTTGATGCCAAAAAGGACGCGGTTCCCCTCTGCGGCGCGCCTCAGCAGGCCGATGTCGACCAGGCGCTGCACTTCCCGTTGTACGGCGCGGATCGGTTGGCCGGTTTCGCGCTCGATCTCGCGTTGGTAAAACTGCTGTTCGGGATGGAGCAGGAACAGGCGCAGGATTTCGACCCGCGCCGCCGAGGAAAACAGGGTTTCCAGTTCTCCAGACATCGAACGACCCTCCCCTCCCGATAGTCCACTCTCCGGTCAGAATACCCGGAAGGCCTGATGCTCGCCAAAGACGCCCCGCAGGATTTGGCAGATCTCGCCCAGCGTGGCGTGCTTTTCCACAGCGTCGAGGATCAGGGGCAGCAGGTTCTCGCTGCCGCGGGCGCCCTCCTCTAACCGGGAAAGGGACGCCGACACCACCTCGGCATCCCTGCGCGCCCGCAGGGCCTGGAGCCGCTGGGTTTGGCGTTCTCCTACCGCCGGGTCGACCCGCAACAGGTCCAGACTCAGCTCTTCCTGAGCTTGGAAGCGGTTGACGCCGACGACGATCTTTTCCTCGGCATCCACGGCCCGCTGCCAGCGATAGGCGCTCTCCTGAATCTCGCGCTGAACATAGCCCTGCTCGATGGCCCGCAGGGCGCCGCCCAGAGCGTCGATTTTGGTAATGTACTCGGTGGCCCGCTGTTCGATCTCGCTCGTCCAGGATTCGACCAAATAGCTGCCGGCCAGGGGATCGATGGAGTCGGCCACGCCGCTTTCATGGGCGATAATCTGCTGAGTCCGCAGGGCGATTTGCACCGCTCCCTCGGTGGGCAGGCTCAGGGCCTCGTCCCGGGAATTGGTGTGCAGGCTCTGGGTGCCGCCCCAAACGGCCGCCAACGCCTGTAAGGTGACGCGGATGGTGTTGTTCTCCGGCTGCTGGGCGGTCAGCATCGAGCCTGCCGTCTGGGTGTGAAAGCGGAGCATCCACGACTTGGGATCCTGGGCGCCGAAACGCTCGCGCATGATCCGCGCCCACAGCTTGCGGGCCGCGCGGAACTTGGCCACCTCTTCCAGCAGGTCGTTGTGGGCGTTGAAAAAGAAGGACAGCCGCGGAGCGAAATCGTCGACGGCCAACCCTGCATCCAGGGCCGCCTGGACGTAGGCAATGGCATTAGCCAGCGTAAAGGCGACCTCCTGCACCGCTGTTGAGCCCGCCTCGCGGATGTGATAGCCGCTGATGCTGATGGTGTTCCAGCGGGGCACGTATTCGTTGCAGTAACGAAACAGGTCGGTGATGAGCCGCATGGAGGGCTCGGGCGGAAAGATGTAGGTGCCCCGGGCGATATACTCCTTCAGGATGTCGTTCTGCACAGTGCCCTGAAGCTTTTTGGAATCGACCCCTTGTTTTTTGGCGACGGCGATGTACATGGCCAAAAGCACCGTAGCCGGGGCATTGATGGTCATGGAGGTAGAGACCTTGTCCAGCGGGATCCCGTCGAACAGCCGCTCCATATCCTCCAGCGAGGAAATGGCCACGCCCACCTTGCCCACCTCACCGACAGCCAGGGGATCGTCCGAGTCGTAGCCGATCTGGGTTGGCAGGTCAAAGGCCACCGAAAGTCCGGTCTGGCCCTGTTCCAGGAGGTACTTGTAGCGGGCGTTGGTTTCGGCCGCGCTGCCAAAGCCCGCGTACTGCCGCATGGTCCAGAATCGACCGCGGTACATGGTGGGCTGGACGCCCCGGGTAAAGGGATAGTCGCCTGGGAAGCCCAGGTCCTGCGCGTATTCAATCTTCAGATCGGCAGGGGTATAGACGCGCTCGACCGGGATGCCCGATTCGGTCTGGAATTCGGGTTGGCGTTCGGGAAAGCGATTCAGCGTCGATTGCACAGTCGTCGCCTCCCACTGGCGTTTCAGTTCGTCAATTGGTTCGTCTGACACGGTGGTATTCCCTCGTCTTTATGAGTACTCCAACGGCGTCTCTGAATCAAGGGCGCCGTATGGGCAGGTTTCTTGTTTGCAAAGCGCCGCACTATTCGATCTCGACCAGCAAGGCACCCATCTCCACGTCCTGGCCCGGCTGGGCATGGATCGCCTTGACCACCCCCTCAATCGGGGTCTTGAGTTCATTCTCCATTTTCATTGCTTCCAAGATGCAGACGACATCGCCGGCCGCAAGAGAATCGCCTTCCGACACCAGAAGCCGCAGGATCTTGCCCGGCATGATGGCCGTGATGGCTCCTTTTCCGGCTGGCGGCCGAGCTGCCCGGCGGCCCGCCGGTTCTGCACCCAAGCCTTCCACGCCGAACTCGTGGGCGATGCCGCTCACGATGGCCCGCGACTCTTCCAAGGTCACGTCGTACGGCCTTCCATCGACGAGAACCCGGTCGCCCTCAAAGCCGATCACAAAGGGCTGGCCGTTTACCAGGACCGAGTTGCCGTCCATGGCGATCTTGTAGGCCACGCCGTCGAACGTTAGCGCAAACTCTACCGATCCTTGCCTCATCGCTGCCCTCCCGCCCCGTCGATCAGCCCAGCCCATCGCCGGCCCATCGGTCGCCACGAGTTTTTCCAGGGAGAGGCGACCTTGGCCGGTCTCTCTTCCGCGGCGGTCGGTTTGCGCTCCTGCCTTTGGACGACCAGGGCCGCCACAGCCGCGACGAGGGCTTCGCGCGCGCTGCCGCCGGCCTGCCTGCGCTCCAGAAAGGGCCTCGCAACCTGGGGGAAAAGGGCATAGCTAATCACATCCTCTTCGCTTTCGGCCAGGTCGCCGATCTCGGCGCGGGCCCGCTCCATCCCCGGTGGGATTAGGTCGGCGGGCCGGCAGTCGATCGGTTCTTCATCGCCGATGATCTTGCGCTTGATCTCGGGATCGATGGGCGCGGGAGGACGCCCATAATAACCGCGAACATAGTTTTGGATCTCGGCCGGGACCACCTTGTAACGTTCGCCCAGCACGACGTTGAGGGTGGCCTGCGTGCCCACCAACTGACTGGTGGGGGTGACCAGCGGTGGGTAGCCCAACTCCTGGCGCACCCGCGGCACTTCTTCCAGCACCTCCGGGTAGCGGTCTTCGGCACCCTGCTCGCGGAGTTGCGAGACCAGGTTGGAGAGCATGCCGCCTGGCACCTGGAATTGGAGGACGTTCACGTCCACGCCTTTCAATCCGCTCTCAAAGGCCGCGTATTTTTTCCGTACCTCGGCGAAATAGTTGCTGATATGGGCCAACCGGCTCAGGTCCAGACCCGTGTCACGGGGCGACTCTTGAAGGATGCGCACCAGGGTCTCGGTGGGCGGTTGGGACGTGACCATCGCCAGGGAGGAAATGGCCGTGTCCACAATGTCCACGCCCGCCTCGATGGCTTTGAGCACGGTGGCCATGGCCATACCGCTGGTATAATGGGTGTGAAGATGGACCGGGATCTGGATGGCGGCCTTGAGCTGGCTCACCAACTCGTGGGCCACGTAGGGAGACAGCAGCCCCGCCATGTCCTTGACGCAGAGCACGTCGGCTCCCATGTCTTCAAAGGTGCGCGCCATTTCCACAAAGGCCGCCACGCTGTGCACTGGGCTGATGGTGTACGAGATGGCCATCTCGGCGACGCCGCCCTCGCGCTTGACAAACTCCATGGCGCGGCGCATGTTCCGAATGTCGTTCAAGGCATCAAAGATGCGAAACACGTCGATACCGTTCTCGTGGGCCTTGACCACAAAGCGCTCCAGCACATCGTCGGGGTAGTGTTTGTAGCCCACCACATTTTGCCCGCGCAGCAGCATCTGAAAGGGCGTATTGGGCATTTCGGCCTTGAGCTTTCGGATCCGTTCCCACGGATCCTCGTTCAGAAAGCGCATGGCCGAATCAAAGGTGGCCCCGCCCCACATTTCCACCGACCAGTAGCCTACCTTATCCAGCTCGCCGGCAATGGGCAGCATGTCGTCGGTGCGCATTCGGGTGGCAAGAAGGCTTTGGTGAGCGTCTCGAAGGATGGTGTCACAGATTCGAACAGGCACAGGATCCATGAAGCGTCTCTCCTATTCGGCAAACAGATCGGCCGCTTTGAACAGCAAAACCAGCGCTTCGCCCTCTGCCCTCGAGCGGTGCCGTTCGCCCGCTCGGACCACGAGGGCTTCTCCGCACCGCACAGGGACACTGGGGCCGTCGTAATAGTCGATCAGGATCTCCCCTTCCAATACCACGTACATCTCATCCTTGGCGTGCTCGTGAAAGCGATGGGTTCCCTGAAAGCGACTAAGATAGGCGCAATAATCATCAACTCTTCCCAATACGGTGTGGGTAAAGGGCTGGGTCAGCAGCGCGGCAGCTCCGGCAATACGGGTTTTTTGTTCAGGCATTTGCCCTGCCTCCTTCCGGCACACCTATCTGCGCCTGTCCTAAAAGTCACAGCGGGATGTTGCCATGCTTCTTGGGCGGATTGGTATCCCTTTTGTTCTGAAGCATTTCCAGCGCCTCGATCAATCGGGCTCGCGTTTCGTGGGGCTCGATCACGTCGTCGATGTAGCCCCGTTCGGCAGCCACAAAGGGATTGGCAAAGGTTTCCCGGTATTCCCTCACCAGCCGTTCCCGCTCGACATCGGGATCCTCTGCCTCGGCAATTTGCTTGCGAAAGATGATGTTGACGGCTCCATCGGGCCCCATCACGGCGATCTCGGCGGAGGGCCAGGCATAGCTGATGTCACCGCGAATGTGCTTGGAACTCATCACGTCGTAGGCGCCGCCGTAGGCTTTGCGGGTGATGATCGTGATCTTGGGCACGGTCGCCTCGCAGTAGGCATAGAGCAGCTTGGCTCCGTGGCGGATGATCCCGCCCAGTTCCTGGGTCACCCCGGGTAGAAAACCGGGCACGTCTTCAAAGGTGACAATGGGAACGTTAAAGCAGTCACAGAATCGGACAAAGCGCGCCGCCTTGGTGCTCGAGTCGATATCGAGCACGCCGGCCAGGATCTTGGGCTGCTGAGCCACGATCCCCACGGCAAACCCGCCCAGCCGGGCAAATCCGATGAGGATATTCCCGGCCCAATGCTCCTGGACCTCGAAAAAGTCCCCGTCATCCACCACGCGGCGGATCACATCTTTCATGTCGTACGGTTTGTTGGGGTTGTCGGGTAGGATGTGGTCCAGCTCTTCATCGGCCCGGTCGCGGGGGTCGGTGGTGGGCACAAAGGGAGGATCTTCCAGATTGTTTTGGGGCAGGTAACTCAGGAGTTTGCGGATCTGGTAGATGCAGTCATCCTCATCCTCGGCCGCAAAGTGGGCCACGCCGCTGCGGGAGTTGTGCACCATCGCTCCCCCCAGATCCTCGGAAGTGACCTCCTCCCTTGTGACGGCCTTGATCACGTCGGGGCCGGTGATGTGCATGAAACTGGTGTTTTTGACCATCAGGATAAAGTCGGTCATAGCCGGCGAATACACGGCCCCCCCGGCACAGGGTCCCATGATGGCGCTGATCTGGGGGATAACGCCAGAGGCCAGCACATTGCGCAAAAAAACGTAAGCGTAGGCGGCCAAACTGACAACCCCCTCCTGGATGCGCGCGCCCCCCGAGTCGTTCAGGCCGATGAGGGGTGCACCGTTCTTAATAGCCAGGTCCATGATCTTGCACACCTTTTCGGCGTGGACCTCGCCCAGGGAGCCGCCAAAGACGGTAAAGTCCTGACTGAACAGATACACCAGGCGGCCCTCGATCTTGCCCCAGCCGGTGACCACACTGTCACTGAGAACCTTTTGCTGCTCGATGCCAAACCCCACGGTGCGGTGAGCGACAAAGGTGTCCAGTTCGCGAAAGGTGCCCGGATCCAACAAGCGTTCAATACGCTCGCGGGCCGTCAACTTGCCTTTGGCATGCTGAGCCTCGATCCGGGCCTGGCCGCCTCCCAACAGAGCCCTGGCGCGCATCTGTCGCAATTTTTCGATTTGCTCGTCAGCGGTCATGTTTGCCCTCCCTTATTCAATTGGCGGTACCAGTATACCACAAGGGCTACACCTTGACAACAGCCTTAACCTCAGGTCTAGGGCTGTTGCAAAGTCGGCCAGTCAATCTAGTTTGGAGCTCGCCGCCCCCGTCTCGGGGGCGGCCTGCACACCTGGCAGACCACCGCGCCCCGAGGACGGGGCGCGGAGCCCAACCAAATCACATCGGTCAAGAGACAATGCAACAGCCCTGCCCCAGGTCAGATCGGCTTTTTTCTCAGACTAGAGCCGGGCGGCCAGCTCACTCCGCTGAAAGATCCGGCCACCCAGCCACAACAAAGCGGCATCGACCACCCACAGCACCAAGCCCAAAAGAAACACCAACCATGGGCTGAAATAGATGACACCGGCGGCCTGGCCGAGCACCAGCAAGATAATGGGCAGCACCAGCAGGGCCCCCATCTGATACGCATCCTGGAACCCCTGAGCTCGGACCGAGATCAGGACCGTCGCACTCACACCGATCCCGGATGCTGCCGGGGCCACCCACAGGGCCAGGATGACCCACATCAGATTCGGGAAAAAGACCTGGCCCATGGTCTGCCACGCGGCCACGTTGGCCGTGATGGCATAGAGCACGAACCCACCCCAGGCGACGGCCACGGCCGGCAGCCAGGCAGCCAACAGCTTGGCCAGGTAGAGTTCGGCGTCGGTGGTGGGGGTGTACAGCAGCGCTTCCAGGGTCTTGCGCTCCTTTTCGCCGGCAAAGCTATCGGCAGCGATCACACTAGAGACCATCAGGGGCAAGATCAAATACATCGGCGCCAGAAAATAGACCAACAGGAGCACGATCAGGGTCTGCGCTTCGGTGTAACCGGCGATCTCACTTCTAAGGGAATCGGGCATCTGTTCCAAGAAGGGATTCAGCTCTTGAAGCTCCGATTCCACCTCCCCCTCCATGAGAGGCACAAAGGCCGTCATAGCTGGAAGGCCCACCATGAACACCAGGGGCACGATAATCAACGGGATCATCACCCCCTTGTTTTGAAGGACCACCCGCAAGTCTTTGAGAATAATGGCCTTGATGGCGCGTCCATTCATGATCTCACCTCCGACTCACCTGCTTCCCCATGCAGGGCAAAGTACACATCCTCCAGCGAAGGCTCCTGGGGGGTGACCTGATAGAGGCGCACGCCCGCCGTCACCAACTGGGCCACCAGTTCGGGGATCTTGGCATGTTCGATGCCCGTGATTCTTAAAAGAGCGCCATTCATAGGGTCGAATTCGGCGCCAAAGGCCCCCTGCAAAATCCGGCGCGCCGTTTCCAGGTCGGCGTGGTCGACCTCGATTTCCAAACGACGACTCCGACCCAATTGGCGGGCCAGTTCCGCGGGCGTACCCAGGGCCACCAACCGCCCATGCTCCAAGACGGCCACCCGATGGCACAACTTTTGGGCTTCGGTGAGATTGTGGGTGCAGAGCAGGACTGTACGCCCTTCTTCTTGGCTCAGGTGGGTGATCAGCTCATGGACCCGGCGCGCAGCGACCGGATCGAGGCCACCGGTTGGTTCGTCCAGAAAGAAAAGCTGGGGTTCGTGGAGCTGGGCGCGGGCCAGCGCCAAGCGCTGTTTCATGCCTTTGCTATAGCCGGCGACCTTTTCGCCGGCGCGGTCGGCCAACTCAGCGCGTTCCAACAGGCCGTCCACCCGCTGAGCGACCAGGGGTTTCGGTACATCATACAGCTCGGCATAGATCTCGAGGTTCTGGCGACCGGTCAGACGTTCGTCCAACGAGGGGGTCTCGGTGAGCACGCCGGTCTGCTGCCGCAGCTTGGGTCCGTCAGTTGTGGGGTCCAGGCCGAGCACGCGGGACTGCCCCTCGCTGGGGGTCAGGATGCCATTGAGCAAGCGGACGGTGGTTGTCTTGCCGGCCCCGTTGTGGCCCAAAAAACCAAACACCTCGCCGACCTGGATCTCCAGGCTCAGCCCGTTGACGGCGACAATATCGCCAAAACGACGGCTCAGTCGGTCGGTTGCGATCGCGACGTGGTCGATTGCCCTCATGACTCCCCCCTTGGCGCCCCCCTTGTGGGATCGGCTCTTGCACCGGGTTCAGGTCCCCTGTCGGAAATTATACCACGAATGGGGCGCTCGCCAAGTTGGTCGGCGGGATTGACGGGCGATTGGTCGCTGCTGGAGCGGCCCTAG
>CAZNQW010000038.1:0-22114 GCA_964575225.1 uncultured Anaerolineaceae bacterium
TTTCCCATGAGTCAACGAATCAGTTTCGGTAACATTTATTCGTGAGGCAATACGTCTCTTTAACCAGTCGCTCAGGGCTGTTGCAGAGTCGGCCAAGACGTACTGCGATGCAAGATGGATGCTGCCTGCGGATACGCAGGCGCTTCCGCGGGCATGGCGGTGCATCAATTGGCGAACGTCACCCCCGCCGCGAGTACCCTCGCGCATAAGCAGGGGGTCGATGTCTTTTCAGACATGTCAAGGGACAATGCAACAAGCCGTGCCAGTCGCTCAGGCGCGATAGCCCTTCTCCTGAGCCGCCAGGTCCATGCCCACCGTCAGCAACCGCTCGACCGGCAACTGCACCTCTCGGAACATACTCCGCAAGTCTATGGTCTTGAGGTAGCGTTGACACGCCGGACAGACGTACAGACGATACACCCCATCCTCGCTGGGAAAGAACTTTTGCTCCTCCCGCGAGTGGCAAAACGGACAAGTCACCCGGGCATAGTTCCACAACGAGTTGCACCGAGAGCACATTAACTGCCGCGCCCCGCGCGATGATTCGAGCACGGCCAAGTTGGGACGGCCGCCGCACACAGGGCAATGACTCTCGGTCCATTCACTCAGATCCAGCTTCGGCAAGATGACCTCAGCGGCCCGTTGCAGATAGGGCGCCAAGGCAAACCCCACCGCCAACGCCGTCGGCGATGGAACGCTTGAGGGCTCGCCTGCCTCGTTGGGCCCACGAGCAGTGAGGGTATCCCAGGTTTCAAAGATCTCACGAGCCAACGCCGCCAGATCCTCCGGGGTCTGTTCCGCTTCGGCGTGCGGCCAATTGGGATTGTGGCGACGCAACACCTCGCCTACCCTTTCGACCAAAGCCGCAAAAGACTCGGGCTCAATGCCCAGTTGGGCAAAAGAGAGCTGGGGGATGCCTCCCTCCAGCCGCCATCGCCGCGCCACCTCATCGCGCACCGGCGGTTCGGGCAATTGCTCCTTTACCTCGAACTGAACCTCGTACAGATCGTGATAAAAGTTCAGCAAGTCAGCCAACTCGGCGCGGTTCTCGCGGGCCGTGGTCAGCCCGCGCAAAACCTGCAGGTCGTTGTCCCTCATCGCTCATCTACCTTTCTGCAAGCCACAAACCGGCGGGCCCCAGGGAGCGCGCTCTCTCAGGCCCGCCGGCTCACCTCACGTCTGACCTATCAGCATCCTAATGCTGTTCGCCCTTGACCTGTCGTTCTTCATACATCTGCTTGGCGCGCTTTTCGCCATAATACCACATGGCATGATGCTCACGGGCATAGGATTCGGACACGACACCATAGCGCATGCTCACCAGACTCTGCCACATCATGGGGTGAACCACTGCCAGGTAAAAGTGGATCATGAACATAGCAAAAGTCACGATGAACATCAGATCATGAATGACGACCATCCATTGGAACAGAGCGGGCGAAAGAACGCCCTTTAGGAACCACATCGACAGGCCGGTGACACCAAAGGTCATCGTGCCCAAGACCATCACCAACGCCGTCAGCCGCTCGCCCGTGTTAAAGCGGGGTTGAGGCGGCATGTTGCCGTGGCGCCCCAGCACATAGTAGGGAAAGGCATTCTTGAGCCACAACAGATCGTATTTGCTAAAGCTCAAGAATTCACGCAGATTCATCAACATCCGCCGCGGTTGCAGCAAGGTGTAGATGATGGGCACCCCACCAAAGAACACTGCCGCCACCCGATGGAGCAGCCGGATATGCGCTCCGGCGGCGCCCTGGGCTATGGGCTCTAACCAGGGAGCAAAGAGCACAAAGCCCGTCAGCGCCAGCGGCAAGAAGGTGGCCGTATGCACCCAGTGCAACAGTCGCTCCAGCGTCGTATATTTCGGGATCCAGCGGATGGCGATGCTTGAGTCTGTACCTCTTAGCTGGACGCTCATTCTACTTCCTCCATCACCACATTGCGCCGCGCGACAAAGAACGCCCCCAGCGCTCCCACGATGACCGCGCCAAAAGCGAGCTGTCCCACAGGCTGCAAGATCTTTTGCCACAGCGTGCCCAGCACCGGATAGCGCGGATTCTCGGGCAAGCCATACTCTGACGCGGGCGCGGTCAGTACATAGATCCGTCCCAGGCCCCCTAACTCGGTCTTGCCATAGACACGTGCTTCGGGAAAGCCCAACTTGGTCTTGAGTTCCGACACCCGCAATTCAGCCTTGGCCACCATTGCATCGCGAGGGCCCCATTCCAGCGCCGAGGCGGGACAGGTCTTGACACAAGCCGGCGTCAAGCCATTGACCGTGCGGTCCTGGCAAAAGACACACTTGCTGCTCTTGGCCTCGCCCGTAACCGAGTTGATGATCTCCAACTTGGGGATTCCAAAGGGGCAGAACTGGCTGCAATAACCGCAGCCGTTGCACAGATCCCGCTCAAAGGTGACGATGCCGTAGGGCCCATGCTTCAGGGCGCCGGTGGGGCACACGTCGACACAGGCAGCATCGGTGCAGTGCATGCACCCTTCCTTCAAGAACAGCCACTGGAATCGGTCGGGGTTGTCGTACTCGGAGAACTTGATGCGCGTCCAGGTCTGCGGGTCCAGCGACAGGGGATTTTCGTAGCTGCCGGTGTTTTTCGTCTCGCGAACGCCCGGCACATACCCCTTGAGGTCATTCCATTGCTTGCAGGCCACCTGGCAGCCCCGGCACCCCATACACTTGGAGGCATCGATATACATTGCGTATCGTTCAGTCATGGCCCACCCCCTACGCTTTCTCCACGTTCACAAGGAACGCTTTGTATTCGGGGATCGTGGTATTCGCATCTCCCACGTGCGGCGTCAGATGGTTGGCCGTGTCCCCTTTGCCCAGGGCCTCGTCCGGTCCGCCGCCCCCCCAGCCAAAGTGCCAGGGCATACCCACCTGATGCACCGTCTTGCCGTTGACCATGAAAGGTTGGAAGCGCTTGGTGACAATGGCCACCGCCTCGATGGCCCCCCGCGCCGAAGTGACCTTTAACCTGTCGCCGGCTTTGATCCCTTTTTCTGCGGCCAACTGCTCGCTCATTTCCACAAACATCTCGGGCTGAGCCTCAACCAACCACTCCAGCCAGCGCGACATACCGCCGGCCTGCCAATGCTCCACCACGCGGTAGGTGGTAGCTACAATGGGGAATTTGGCGGGATCGCCATAGGTGTTGCCCACGTCCTCGCCCTCTTTTGTCCGCCACACCTTGACGCAGGGGTTGATGTTCCGCTCAGGATAAAAGGCGTTCGTAGTGGGCGATTCCACCGGTTCATAGTGGGTGGGGAAAGGTCCTTCGGCCATGCCCGCAAACAACCCGCCCTTGCCGTCCTTTTGCATGATGAACGGATCGTTGAAACCAGGCTGATCGGGTCCCTTGGTCGGAACAAAGTCGGGTACGTCGTAGCCCGTCCACTTGGTGCCATCCCACCAGATCAGATCCCGGCCACCCGGCCAGGGGTTGCCCTTGGAATCGGCCGAGGCGCGGTTGTAGATGATGCGCCGGTTCAAAGGCCAGGAATAGGCATAGTAAGGATAGATGCCCAGGCCACCTGGGTCCTTTTGGCCGCGTCGCTTGGTGGCAGGCATTGTGTTGCCCTCGCCATCCGACATGGGGTAATAGTATCCCACATAGATCCAGTTGCCGCAGGCCGTCTTGCCGTCGGCTTGAAGGTGACCAAAGGTCTTGAGCATGTCCCCCTTTTTGGCCAGGACGTTGCCATCGGCATCCAGCACATCTTCCACGGCCACGCCGTTGATCTCGACCGCCACCTTTTCGATGTCGACCATCTCACCGATCACCGAGTGCACCGGTCCTCCGCCATACTCCCACGCGAGGTGCTTGATCGGATCGGCGTAGGGGCCCGGGTCTTGCTCGTACATCTCTTTGAGCTTGCGCCCGATGAGGTAGATGATGTCGTGGTCGGGCAGGGCTTCGCCTACAGCCTCAGCCACTTTGGGCCGCCATTGGATGAGCCGCCCGCTGGTGTCAATGCTGCCTTCCTTTTCCATGGCGTCGGCTGCCGGCAGGACAAACACTTCGGTTTTGATCTTCAAGGGATCTTTGCCCGGCTCGCGCCAGAAACCCACCGTCTCCGTTTGAAAGATATCCTGGATGACCATCCAGTCCAGTTGCTCCAACGCCTCCTTTTCGAAGCGAGCGTTTGGGCCGCCCACAGCCGGGTTCTGGCCCAACAGCCAGACGCCCTTGATCTTGCCGGCGTGCATGGCTTCAAAAAGGGTGATCCAGTAATGGTTGCCGGCGCTTTCTACTTTGGGCAGGTAGTCGTAGGCAAAGTCGTTCTCAGCCGTGGCATGGTCACCCCACCAGGCCTTAAGAAGACTGACCAGAAACTTGGGTTTGTTGCTCCAGTAACTAGTCTTGGGCGTCTCTACGTCGATGTAGGCTTGTAAGTTGGGATGGTCACCGGCCCGCGGCACACCCATGTAGCCCGGGATCAGGTGGGCCAACAAGGCAAAGTCGGTAGACCCCTGCACGTTGCTCTCGCCGCGCAGGGCGTTCACCCCCCCACCCGGTCGCCCGATGTTGCCCAGCAGCAACTGGACCATGGCCATACAGCGCACATTTTGGGAGCCGACCGTATGCTGGGTCTGACCCATCGCGTACATGATCGTGCCCGTCTTGTCCGGCTGACCCGTGGCGGCATAGGCCGCATAAACCTCTTCCAGCTTGGCCTTGGAGCAACCCATCACGCCGGCGACCATATCCAGGTCATAGCGTTGATAGTGCTTCTTCAGGAGCTGGAACACACAGCTTGGGTCCTGCAGTGTCTCGTCGCGCAGGGCGTTACCGTCGGCATCCGTTTGGTACGACCAGGTTTTCCGATCGTAGCTGCCATAGCCATCGCCATCGTCGTCCATGAAACCCGAGAACAGACCCAGATCGCCGTCCTCGGTGTCCTCAAAGTCGGCGTTGATCAGGGTGGCGGCGTTGGTAAAGTGGACGACATACTCTTCGTGGTACAGATTGTTATCAATGACATACTTCATCAGGCCGCCCCAAAAAGCGATATCGGTACCGCTGCGCAGGGGCAGGTAGATATCGGCTTTGGCGGCGCTACGGGTAAAGCGCGGGTCGACGACGATCAGCTTGGCGCCTCGCTCGTCGCGGGCCTTGTTGATCCAGGTCATCGACGCCGGATGGTTCTCGGCGGCGTTGGAACCGGCGATCAAGATCGCATCCGAGTTCTTGAGATCGACCCAGTGATTGGTCATTGCACCACGGCCAAATGAGGGGCCCAGACCGGCCACCGTGGCCGAGTGTCATATGCGGGCCTGGTGTTCGAGATTCACCACGCCCAGCGCCCTGGACAACTTGGAGGCCAGGTAGCACTCTTCGTTGTTGTTGGCCGCGCCGCCCATAAAGGCCATGGCCTGGGTGCGGTTGACCGTCACCCCCTTTTCATTGGTCTGCTCAAACGTGGAATCGCGGGTGTCCTTGATGCGCTTGGCCACCTCCTCGATGACCCAGCTCCATTCCTTCTCTTCGAATTTGTCGCTGTTGGGCGCCCGATATAGCGGTTTCTTGAGCCGCCGCGGGCTGGTCGACATCGACGTCACCGAAATCGACTTGGGATCCAGGGCACCCCGGTTGTGAATGGCATCGGGGTCGCCCTCGGTGTTGATGATGTGACCATCGGGGCCGGTGGCAACCAGCAAACCACAGCCGCACGAGCAATAGGGGCACACCGTGGCTCCTTCGCCGATCGGCTTGTGCAGCGGGAATAACACTGCCTCACTGGCCAACGCCCCCGCGGCGAAACCGGCTGGCAAAAAGAGCCCTCCGGTTGTCACCCCCGAAAGCTTGATGAAATCCCTTCGTGATAGCTCCATGGCCTTTCTCTACCCTCCTTCTGTTCCTCAGAATGAGAACCGAAATAATGCCGTGCGCCACCTCCTTCTCCAGTTGTCCTCTCTGGCGCCCTGCTTTAGGCGCCAAAAAAGGGGACAGGCAGTTGCGCAAATAGCGCAACCTTCGATCCCCTTTCCAATGCGGGAGGCTCAGCGGTTTCCCCCTGCGCCCTATCGGCCAGATGCCACAGCGCCTGTCCAGGCGGCCAAGGCAGTCGGGCTCGGGAATCGCACTCTATCGGTGTGTGCTCTTTGTACATTTTAGCACAAGTGGTGCACGTTGGGAATAGGGTCTTTACCCTGTTTTGTGGATTCTTTCGGGGATTATTTGTGACGGAGTTCACAAATCGATTAATTGCCTGCGCAGAGCATATTTGACCAGGTCAACCCGGTCGTGGAGGTCCAACTTGGCCATCAAGCTGGTACGATGCCCATCGATGGTCTTGGGGCTGACGTGGAGCATCTCGGCCATCTGCTGGTTGGTATAGCCTTCGGCAACCAAGATCAGAATCTCGCGCTCGCGATCGGTGAGATGCTCGTAGCCGGGCATGTGAGCCGCGCACTCGCAACGACGATAGGCATCGATGAGCGCCTTGGCCGCCCGCGGGTGGAGCGCCGCATCCCATTCCATCACGGCCCGGATTCCGTCCGCCAGTTCGGGGCCCGCTGCCCGTTTGAGCAGGTAGCCGCTTGCCCCCGCCCAGATCGCATCCAAAATCCGTTCCTCCTCATCGTACTGACTGAGAATCAACACCCGGCACGTCGGGCAATCCTTCAAGATGCGACGGGTAGCCTCCACTCCGTTAAGGTGAGGCATGGCCATATCCAGCACCACCACATCGGGCTTGAGTTCGCGGGCCAGAGACACGGTCTCCAGGCCGTCGTCGGCCTCACCGACAACCTCAATTCCTGGATCTTCCTCCAACAACGCGCGGAGGCCTTGCCGTACGATGGGGTGATCGTCTGCCAGCAACACACGAATTGGGCTCATAGTGCCTCTTTTCTGTCGTCCGGTGACTGCTTTGATTGTACCACAAGGACAGATCCCTTGGCAAAAGCCAGCCATGGACAAACCCTGCGCTCCCATCGGTTGATCTTGCCCATCACCAACCCCGATGGATGCGCCGCTCCCGTGTTGCGTCGCGGCCTCCTCATAATTGACCCCCTCTCGCTTTTCCGCTATAATAGCCCCGCGGTGGGAGGGTGCACCAAAGATGGATGAATCCACACATACCCAAAGTCTATCCTGGACCGAAGGGCTAAAGCGGGCCCGCGCCCGGGTCCATCCCTACATCGAAGTGACCAAACCCAGTCAGGTCGCCCTGCTGGTCTTTACCTGTGTGGGCGCCATGGTCGCTGCCGGCGGCGTGGGCGCTCTTTCCGTATCGGGATGGGCCTTGGCACTGGTGGCCATTAGCGCCGGGTGCGCCGCCGCCGATACCCTCACCTGCTACATCGACCGTGATATTGACGCCCTCATGGACCGCACCAAAGCCCGCCCTTTACCGGGCAAACGCATCCACCCTCCGGAAAAGGCGTTGGCTTGGGGAATTTTTCTTGCCGTCCTGTCAATGGCTTTATCCTTTGTGCTCCACCCGCTGGCTGCTCTGTGGATGTTCATCGGCCTGTTCGACAACATTGTGATTTACAGCCTGCTGGCCAAGCGCCGCTCTTGCACCAATATTCTATTGGGCTCTATCAGCGGTGGCATGCCTGCCCTCTTTGGCTGGGCTGTCGTCCAGGGCAACGTCACCTGGACCCCCCTGCTCATCAGCCTTTTGGTCATCACCTGGACGCCCAACCACATCTGGAACCTGGCCATTCGCTATCGGCAAGACTATGCCCGGGCCAACGTACCCATGCTACCCGCTATCATCCATCTCGACCGGGCCGTCACGCTCATCGCCGGGAGCGTCGTGCTGATGGTCGCTGAATCGATCCTGCTGGGGTTCGTGGGCAATTTTGGCATCCTTTACTTTACCGTCGCCGTTCTGGGGGGCCTGATCTCGCTCATCGGCCATGCCCACCTGGTCGTCCAGCCTGCCGAGGGCAATGCCTGGCGAATGTTCAAACTCTCAAGCCTTTACCTTGCGCTGCTCTTTGCCGGCATGATCGTCGACACCTTGATCTGAGTCAAGCGTCCTAATTATCTACCACGCAATTCGGGAGGAATCGTGATCGAAGGAGTAATTTTCAAAGAACTCGTCACCCACACCGACGAGCGGGGCTTTTTCCGTGAGGTTCTGCGCGTCACCGATGATCTCTTTGCCGAGGGTTTTGGCCAATGGAGCCACTCGCTGATGCATACCGGCGCGGCCAAAGCCTGGCACGTTCACCAGCGCCAGATCGACTGGTGGTACGTGGCTGCCGGCACCCTAAAAGTGGCCTTATACGACACTCGACCCGACTCGCCCACCGCCGGCGAGCTGATGGAGTTCTTTATGGGAGACCATCATCCTGCACGCCTGGTCCGCATCCCCACCGGCGTGGCCCACGGGTGCAAAGCCCTGAGCGGCCCGGTGCATCTGCTCTACATCACATCCTCCACCTATGACCCCAGCGACGAAGGGCGTATCCCCCACGACGATCCCAACATCGGCTATGACTGGGCGGCGCTGCCGCCCATCAAATAGCTGCGCGGCATTGGGAGACTCGATGGCTTTCTTGTCTGCGCCCTCGCGATCCCGCCCATCTCGGCATGTGGGCCGCTGGCTGCTGGCGGCGATCGTCCTGCTTCTACTGGCTGGCTGCGGGGCCGACCTACCCGGCCCCACCCCTCCGCCGAGCGGCCCGGCGCCCACCGTCACCGTGCCCATTGACATGCCGGGCGTCGTCACCCTGTGGGGCCGGTTCAGCGAAGACGAGCTGATCCTCCTGGACGAGCAGATCGCCCAATTCGAAGCCGCCAACCCCGACCTCCTGGTAGAGGTCGTCAAATCAGACGATGCGGTCCAAAACGACCATACCCTGGCCCACCTACTGGCCGATCCAGACACGGCGCCTGACATTGTGGCCCTGACCGACACCTGGCTGCCCGGCCTGGCAGCCCAGGGCCTCCTGGCCCCTTTGGATTCTTATGTCGAATCCCATGGGCTGGCGCTGACCGAATTTTTACCTCAGACCCTGCAGGCCAGCCGACTGAATGGGGTTCTCTACGGCCTACCCCGCCTGACCGACGGCGGCCTTCTCTACTACCGCACCGATCTGCTCCAGGCAGCGGGCTTGCCCGTGCCCGCCACCTGGACCGATATCCAACGGACCGCCCTACGTCTAGAGGCCGAGAACGATCTGGATCACGGCTACGTGTGGCAAGGCGCCGCATACGACAGCTTGGCCTGTACCACTCTCGAGTTTGTATGGGCCTGCGGCGGCGAGGTCCAGTACGAGGGAGGGCGACTCCAATTCGACAGTCCGGAAGCTCGTCAGGCATTGGCCCAGATGGCCGATTTGGTGACCTCGGGCGCCTCGCCCGCCGATATCACCACCTATCGGGAGGGCACGAGCTTGCAGGCCTTTGCCCAGGGCAACGCGGCCCTCATGCGCAATTGGACCTATGCCTGGGATCGGCTCAACGCCGAGGATAGCCCGGTGTGGGGCCAGGTGGGCGTTGCCCCCCTGCCGGCAAGCTGCCAGTTGGGGCAGACATTGGCCCTGTCGACCCACAGCCTTTATCCCGAACGGGTCTTTCGCTTGATCCAATTCCTCACCAACCACGAGGCCCAACTGGCGTTAGCCCTTCGCCTGGGCCGCCCACCCACCCGCCGAACGGTCTATCGCGATGCTAGTCTGCTGGCTGCCCGACCCGAATATGCCATCCTGGGTCCGGCCCTCGCGGACACTCGAGCCCGGCCTGGCGGCGCTGAAATTCTGCCACTATCCGAAGCCATTTACGTCGAGGTCTCGCAGATGCTGAACCAAAACCAGGATCCTGCCACGACCGCCGCTCGCATCCAGCAGCGACTGGACGATCTAGCCAACCCCTAGACCGGCACGATTCCGGAATTTGGCCCCACAACATCGCACAAGATCTTGATAAAAAGCAGAGTCTATGGTATACTAGAGGCGTACACCGGCTTGGGGATGAAATGGTCTCGACAGGGGAGGCTGAGCCGGAACTGCAAGCCGAGGAGCCTGAATCGCGTTAAAAACGGGCAAAAACACAAGTGCCAAACAGCGCACACCTGCTTTCGCCCTTGCTGCCTAGGCAGTAAAGGCAAAGTATGACCGCACGACGGTCACGTCCATCCTCTCCCGCTCCCGGGGGAGAGACTGATGGGCGTCAACAATCCGGGGGTGCACTCCCATCGACGCCGATACATGGGACCACAGGCGGGACCTACAGGCCCCGCATCGGCTGGCTCAAGCAGTAGCCTGTTGATCGGCGGCTGCTTGGGCGAGATCCAAATGGTCAACTAAGCTTGTAGCATGTTCCCGTTCGAATCTTCTGGACGCGGGTTCGACTCCCGCCATCTCCACCTCAGGGGAGTAGAAGGAATTCTGCTCCCCTGTTCTGTTCATCGGTTTTTCGAACGACGAAACCGGGAAAAGGAGCGCGCTATCCGCGAGACACCGGGGTTCTGAGCATCCGGGAGGGAACGATGACTTCAGAGATCACACATGTCGTCAAACGAACGGGCTCGGTGGTTCCGTTCAACGCCGATCGCATCACCAACGCGATCTACCGGGCAGCCGTGGCTGTGGGAGGCCGCGATCGGGAAACCGCCGAGCGCTTGGCCCAACAGGTTGTGAGCCTGCTCAAAGAGAGAACACCGTCCGGCCAATATCCCACCGTCGAAGAGATCCAGGACCTCGTAGAAAAAGTCTTGATTGAAAACGCCCATGCCAAAGTGGCCAAGGCCTACATCCTCTATCGGGAGGAACGGGCCCGGCAGCGCCGCGAAAAGGCAGCACGCGGCTATCGCGAAGCGAGCAACATCCCCTGGCGCAAGATCTATGAGGTACTCACCTGGTCGTTGGATCACAACCTGTACAGCGTCGAGTGCCTGAACCAACGGATCGCCCGGGGCGAATTTGCCCGGATCGTGCAAGAGGCCGACCGAGCCTACGAAGAGGATATTGACACAGCCGCCCAGATGATCGCCGACCGCCGCCAGGGAGTGAGACTGGTGATGATCGCCGGGCCTTCCTCGTCGGGAAAAACCACGACCACGATCAAATTGGGGCAGCGGCTGTCCAAGAGCGGCCTGAGCCTGGTGCCCCTTCACGTAGATCATTATTTCTTTGATCTGGACCTTCACCCCAAAGACGAGTTCGGCGATTTCGACTTTGAGACTCCCCAGGCCCTGGATCTCGAACTGATTAACCATCACCTGACCCGCCTGATTGATGGCGAGGAAGTGCGTATCCCCTTCTACGATTTCAAAACCGGAAAACGCACCGACGACGTCACACCGATGCAAATCGGCCCCACCGACATCATCCTGATCGATAGCCTCCACGGGCTCTATCCCCCCATGACCGAGGACGTCGATGCAGCCCAAAAATTCCTCCTCTACATCGAGCCGTTGCTCCAAATGAGGGGACCCGATGGGCGCATGATCCGATGGACCGACCTGCGCCTGATGCGCCGCATGGTACGCGACGCCAACTACCGCGGCTATGCCCCCCAGCGCACGCTGGAACACTGGCACTATGTGCGGAGCAGCGAAATGCGCAACATCATCCCTTATGCCAACAGCACCGACTATATCATCAACGGCGCCCTTTCCTACGAACTACCCGTGTGGCGGCGCAGGCTGCTCGGTCATTTTGCTCAATGGGTGCAGGACTATGAAGGCGATCCCTTGCGCCAGGATGCTTTTCAACGGGCCAAAAGGGTACACGACCTTCTTTCAGCCGTAACCGAGATTGACGAAAAAGAGGAACAGGCCATTCCGCCCACCTCCCACCTGCGCGAGTTCATCGGCGGCAGCGTCTATGACTTTTAGCCAGTAGCAAGTGAGACGTCGTGAATCCATGAAGGTGTATCATGCACAGGAGGTGAAGCCATGATACGAATGAGCAAAGAGAGCAATCGGGCACCGTCGGAAGTCATCGAAAGAGCCATAGGATTCTTTGGACCGTCTGGTTTGGGCATGAACGTTCAGGGGCAGAGCGACTGCTGTGCTCGCTTCGAGGGGGCCGGCGGGGAGGTCTTTGTCCAGGCTGTGGATACTCATCAAAAGGGCTCGGACGTAACCATCGAAGGTCGCGAGTGGGAGGTTCAGATCAAGCAGTTCATGGGCCAGATCTGAGATCCTATTTCACGGTGGGCGCGAGACTGCGACACTCCCTTGATCGGTTTCCTTCATGGGCCAGATTTCGGGCGAGACGCTTACAGCTTTGAGAGTCGGCCATCTGCGCCGGTTGGCTAGGACCGGTTTAGTTGTTCTTGCACGCGTTCCCAGTCCTGCGGGGTATTGATATTCAGAAAGGAAAGATGTTCGGGGTCAAAGCGATCGATCTCGGGCTTTTCCACGTATCGAACGCGCACCTCGTCGAAAAACGAGATAATCTGGCGGTGACCCTGCTCCAGAGAGCGGCTCATGGGCGGCAGGCAGGCCCGGCTGTATACCGCATGGAGGGGCTCCACCTTGCCGTCCATGCGAGGGATGACCACGTCCGCGCTTGACGCCAGAGAAACCAGATGGCGCAAAAGGGGCAGGCTCAAAAAAGGCATGTCGCAACCCACCACCAAGCCGAACACTCCCCGCACTGCCTGCAAACCGGAATAGAGGCCCATCAAAGCCCCCACGCCAGGGCGTACATCGGGAACCATCCGCACCGGCAAGCCATAGGGCGCATAACGTTCTGGGTCATTGGTGACCACCACCAGATCCTCGCTTACCGCCCGCATGGTCTCGACAATGCGTGCCAACAATGGCTGACCGTCGATGAGGAGAAGCGATTTGTCCTGACCCAGCCGGCGGCTCTGGCCTCCAGCCAGAATCACCACACTCACCGAGGGCATGGCCCCTCCCTGCCTTGTGATTGGGAATAAATCCATCATGAGGGCATTGTGCGGTCCATCACACCATACGTCCGATCCCTACAGCGGACCGGATCCCCTTGAAACCAGGGCCTGCTGCGCCACGGCAGGGGGTTGCACAGGAAAAGGACGCTGGAGGCGTACCCTGCCCGTCTCCAGCGTCCCTGCCATCGCGATAAGAGAAACCAACAGCCGGCTTAGGCGCCAGCCTCCATTCGCCCAAAGAGGTACTTGACGGCCTGCCCCACCGACTTGATTTGCTGCGCTTCGTCATCCGAGATCTCGTCGCCGAACTCGTCCTCAAAGGCCATGATCAATTCCACAAGGTCGAGGGAATCGGCTTCCAGGTCTTCTTTAAAGCGCGCATCCATGGTGATCTTTTCCTCGTCAACCCCCAGCTGATCGACGATAATTTCCTTGATCTTTTCGTAAAGTTCTTGTTCGGTCACGTTTTTCCTCCCGTGAGATAGGTATCGGAACTATTGCCGGAATGGCCCTATTCTACCAGGGACGGCCTGCCCTGTCAATTCGCTTGACATTCTGTGATACCCCTGGTACACTTGACCGAAACATAGAAACACCGGCCGAGGTCAAAAGTTACGGTGAAAGCATGCTGGAAGAGCGAAAACTGGAACATCTGCGCATTAACCTGGAACGGGATGTAAGTTTTCCCCAACTCACCACGGGACTGGAACACTATCGCTTCTGCCACAACGCCCTGCCCGAGATTGCCCTCGATCAGATTGACCTTTCCACCACCTTCCTTGGCAAACGCCTGCGGCTCCCCATCCTCATCTCCTCCATGACGGGCGGCACTGCCGAAGCCCAGCGTATCAACGTGCATTTGGCGGAAGGATCCCAGGCGACGGGTATTGCCATGGGCTTGGGTTCCCTGCGGGCTGCCTTGGAGGCGCCCCACCTGGCCGACACGTTTCGCATCCGCCGCATGGCCCCCGATATTCTCCTTCTGGCCAACCTGGGAGCGGCTCAGTTGAATAAGGGCTTTGGCCCTCAAGATTGCCAGAGAGCCGTCGACCTGACCGAAGCCGACGCTCTTATCTTGCATCTAAACCCCCTCCAAGAGGCATTGCAGGCGGACGGCGACACCGATTGGCGAGGCTTGTTGCCCAAAATCGAACAGGTCTGTCACCGGCTCACGGTGCCGATCGTGGTCAAAGAGACGGGCTGGGGCATCTCGGCCGCAGTGGCCCAACGACTCGTCGACGTTGGCGTAGCCGCCATCGATGTCGCCGGAGCGGGAGGCACCTCCTGGAGCCAGGTCGAAATGTACCGCGCCCCGAACGAGCGCCTGCGCCGATTGTCGGCTCATTTTGCCCATTGGGGGATCCCCACAGCCGAAGCCCTGGTGCAGGTGCGCGCTGCCTTGCCCGACACACCGATTATCGCCAGCGGCGGCCTGCGAAATGGCCTGGATCTGGCCAAGGTGCTGGCTCTGGGCGCCAACTTGGGGGGCCTGGCAGGGCCCTTTCTCAAGGCGGCGAACGAGTCAGGCCAGGCTGTCGCCGATCTGGCTCAGGAGTTGGGTGATGTGCTGGCTACCATCCTTTTTTGCCTCGGCCTTTCCACCGTCGAACATCTCAAGGGCACGCCCGCACTGCAACGAATCGTTCCCGCTCCCTAAAAAAACGCACAAAGGATAGACCCTCCATGACGCTGCAACAGGTTTTCGATGATCTCCTTCCCCAAATCGAAAGGGAACTGCAAAAAGTGGTTCAGTCGCCTCACCCGTCTCGCGTTCCCTACTTTGACATGATGCGCTATCACCTGGGATGGATTGACGAGAACTGCCAGCCGATCCGGGCCAAGAGCGGGAAGCGGCTACGTCCCATGCTGTGCCTGCTTTCGGCCCAAGCAGCCGGCGGCGACCCACAGCAGGCCCTGCCTGCGGCCGCAGCCCTGGAGCTGATCCACAACTTTTCCCTCGTGCATGATGACATCCAAGACAAAAGCCGTTCACGGCGTGGACGGCGTGCCGTGTGGGACATTTGGGGGGCCGCTCATGGGATCAACGTCGGCGATGGGCTGTTCGTATTGGCCCGTCTGGCCCTACACCGCCTTGCCGACCGCGACGTCCCGCTGGTGCGTAGGCAATGGGCCACACTGGCGCTCGATCAGGCCTGCATGGCGCTCTGCGAGGGGCAATACTTGGACATGATGTTCGAGGAACGGCTGGACGTGACCGAGGAAGAATACCTCACCATGATCCGACTCAAGACGGGAGCGCTCTTGGCCGCATCGGCCCAGATGGGCGCCCTTTTGGCCACCGACGAGACGGGCCTGATCGAGAAATTCCGGCTGTTCGCCGAAAACCTGGGACTCGCCTTTCAGATCGAGGATGACATCCTGGGAGTATGGGGAGACGAGGCCCTGACCGGTAAATCGGCCGCCACCGACATTCGCGACAAGAAAAAGGCGCTCCCGGCCGTCTATACCCTCCACCAACAGCATGATCCCCAGGCAGCCCGGCAGCTCGCCGAGCTGTATGACCAACCGGGCCCCTTGGACGAGGCAGCCATTCGTACAGCCCTGGGAATTCTCGAACAAGTGGGGGCCCGGCCCTACGCCGAGGCCCGCGCCGCCGAATATTACCAGCGGGCGTTGGACCACCTGAATCAAGCCGGGTGTTCAGACAATGCCGTCGCGCCCCTGCGCGAACTGGCCGCATCGCTAGTGGGGCGGCAGGCCTGATCCGGACTCTGCCGTTTTCGATTGGGCCAGATTGCGACGGATCAAGGCCAGCGCCTCACCGCGGCTGTTTACCTCGCCGCTCACCTGGGCCTCGCACACCATTTCCAGCAAGCGGCCAATCTGCGGGCCGGGGCCGAGGCCAAATTCCTGTATCAAGTCGTGACCACTCACCAGGGACGGCGGGTGGACCCGTTCCGGCCCGCGCTCCCACAAATCGCCAAGCATCCGCGCCACCAGCCCAACGAGGTCACGCCAGCCCTTGTCGGGCGCCTGAAGCCCATAGGTTGCCCGATGATCGGCCAGAGCATGCAACAGCACATCGACCCCAGCATCGTCGACGTCGCGAAACAGGCGATAGACGGCCCGCTTGGACACCTGTTCCTGTGCCGCCAGCAACAAGGGTCGCATGTGATGGCGGATGACGATCGTGGTCAGGCGCACCTCTAGCCGATTGAACCGCAAGCGGCGCAAGGCATCTCCCGCGATCTGGACACCCGCTTCGGGATGATCCAGAAAGCGAATGCGCCCCGCGTCATCCACCGTTCGAGTCATGGGCTTGCCCGTGTCGTGCAGCAGGGCCGCCAGTTTGAGGGCCACCAAGCGAGGCCGCACCTCTCCCAACGGTTGTGCCACATGGTCCAGGATGCGGCGGGCAAAAGGCGCCAGGGGCTCCAGGCGAGCCCGACAATCCCCGCCTTCCTCCATCTCTGCCAAGGCGGCGAGCAGCTCATCCAGACCATGGACGGCCTCCAACGAATGGGGTAAGGCCTCATGGACGTGGGGAGAAGGCTGGACCAGTCCCCGCAGCGCCTCCAATTCGGGAAAAACAAGGCCCAAAAGATTCAGATCGTCGAGGCGGAAAAGTTGGCTCGACGATCGTGGATGGGCCAACATGCGGGCGATTTCGTCGCGGACGCGCTCGGCAGAAACCTGAGGCAGGGCCCCGCCATCGCGCCGAATGAGGCGTTCGGTTTCGGGCGCCAGATCGAAATTCAGATCAGCAGCCAGGCGCACGGCGCGCAAGGCCCGCAGCGGATCATCACGGATGCTGGCCTCGGTCACCGGCCGAAGGATGCGTCCGTGCAGATCCTCCAGCCCATTATGGAGATCGATGACGGTATCGGGGCTCTGCACGCTGGCCGCCAAGGCGTTGATGGTGAAATCTCGGGCCTCGAGGTCGGCTGCCAGATCAGCACCCCGAAACTCGGCCACATCGACCACCAGGTCCTCTCCCCCCGCAGCCAGGATCGCCCGGCCTGTGCCCCGTTCTTCGTCCATGGCAAAGTAGGCGCCGCCGAATCGATTGGCCAGCCGACGGGCCAGAGCCAAGCCTCCTTGGGCGACCACGAGATCCAGATCGCGCGCCGGTCGTCCCAACACCCGATCGCGCACGCAACCACCCACCAGATAGCTGAGCTGTTCCTGGCGCGCCAACCAGGTTAACACGTGATGTTCTATCGTCACCGATTCCTTCCCCTTGCGAACTATAGCGCCCCGGTCGTCCACCAGCGGCGTGGGATTACCTGATTGTAACACGAGAGAGGCCGCCGGGCAAACAGCCGAGCGGGACACTGATCCGGCGCATTTACGGATGACGATCAAAAAACCCTCTGGGCCGGCAAGCAACCCAGAGGGCAACGGTGCATGACTTTTCGCATTAACCGCAGAACATGCTGACGCCCTCTGCGCGAAGGCGATCCGCCTCGTCAAAGCCGGCAGTCAGCGCCTTGAGGTTCAGCTCCTCGGTGCCGCGGGGGACACGCCCTGCCACAGCCTGTTCCAATGCCGAACGCGAGACCACACCGCTCAGGCCACAGATTACACCCAATGCCACAATGCTTGCCGTGATGCGCCGGCCCGTGGCTTCCTCCGCCAGGTCTGAGATGGGCACACTGATCGCCCGATGGCTCGGTACGCGGCGCACGGACGTCGAATCTACGACGATGCACCCGTCTTCCTTGAGTTGACTGTAGAACTTGTCACACGATTCCTGACTCATACACAACAAGAGATCGGAAGACATGACTTTGGGATAGTCGATATCGCCATGGGAGATGACCACTTCTGAGCGGCTGGCCCCTCCCCGGGCTTCGGGCCCATAGCTCTGGGTTTGGGCCACATTCAGCCCATCGTAGACGGCCGCAGCCTCGGCCAGGATCACCCCGGCAAGGATCATACCCTGACCGCCTTCGCCGGCCAAGCGCACCTCAAAGCGGTCCTCCAGCTCTCGCTTCGCTTCTCTTCGCTGCTCGATCATGGCCTCCCCCTACCCCAGTACCCGATAGATTTGACGGCGGCGCGGCTGCACCTGCCCGCTGGCCCTTTCGACCATCTTGTCGTAAAGCTCGGTGAATTCGGGTTTCTCCTTGTCGCAAAGAATCCCACGGACAATCTTGCCTTCGGGCAGATCATCCCCCAGCTTTTCGGCGGCCTGGACGGTGAGGCTGTTGTCTTTGAGCTGGCGCATCATCTGGATGGGCGAATTCATATTGTTGGCCCGGCCAAAGGTCGTGTGGCAATAGCTCATCACCTCGACCAAAGAAAACCCCTTCTTGATCACTGCCTTCTCGATAAGCTGATCGATCTGATTGGCATGGTAGACGGTACTGCGAGCCACAAAAGCGGCACCCGCTGCGATGGCCAAGTCGCACACGGGGAAAGGTTGCTCGATGTGCCCATAAGGCGCCGTCGCGGAAAAGGAGTCCAAAGGCGTCGTCGGTGACGATTGACCTCCCGTCATGCCATAAATGCTGTTGTTCACCACGATGGCCGTCAGGTCAATGTTCCGTCGGGCGGCGTGGATAAAGTGATTGCCGCCAATGGCCAGAGCGTCTCCATCGCCCATCACGACGATGACCTCCATCTCGGGGCGGGCCAACTTGAGCCCCGTCGCAAAGGCCAGCGCACGACCATGAGTTGTGTGCATCGTATTGAAATCGGTGTACACCGGCATTCGCCCTGTGCAGCCGATGCCCGAGATAAGGGCGACGTCGTCCTGATTCAGCCCCAGGTTCTGCACCGCGCGCACCAGGCTGCCCATGACAATGCCAATGCCACAACCGGCACACCATACATGGGGGAACTTTTTGTGGTGGCGCAGATATTCATAGACGCCCGAGTCGTGTTGTTCCATGGTTTCTTCTCCCTATCGCCGTGTGGGCACCCGATGCACCACCGACGGATTGCTCCGTGACTCCCGGATGGCATCGACGATTTGTCCGGGCTCGACGATCCGGCCATCGGCCCGACCCACGCGGAGCACCTTTTTTCGTCCCGCAATCCGTTCAACCTCGAGAGCGATCTGGCCCAAATTCATCTCGGCGACGACAATCCGCTGCACCCGCTCGGATAGCTCTTCCACAAGGGCCTCCGGGAAAGGCCACAGCGTCTTGAGACGTAGCAGCCCGACCTTGCGCCCGTACCGGGCACGGGCATGACGGATGGCCTGTCGCGCCGATCGCGCGGTTGACCCATAGGCAACGACGGCGACCAGGGCATCTTCCAGACCATCCTCCTCCCACATCACGATCTCGTCCAGATTGCGGTCAATCTTGCGAAAAACGCGGTCCACCCAGGGTTGGATCTCGTCCAGGCGCTCGGTGGGAAACCCGCGGACGTCATGGAGCAAGCCGGTGATGTGATACCGATAGCCCGTACCAAAGGGCGCCAGCGGCGGGACGTCAGAGACCGGATAGCCAAAGGGTTCGTACCATTCGGGCGGCACGGTGGGCCTCTCTCGATCGACAATATCCTGGGGCGCCAGCTCGGGCAGATCGACCTTTTCGCGCATGTGGCCGATCACCTCATCGATCAACAAGATGACCGGGGTGCGATACTTTTCGGCAAAGTTAAAGGCTTTGACCGTCAGATCGAACGCCTCACTCACCGAATTGGGTGTCAGAGCAATGATGGGATGATCGCCGTGGGTGCCCCAGCGCGCCTGCATCACATCGCCCTGGGCCGGACTGGTGGGAAGGCCGGTGCTGGGGCCGGCGCGCATCACGTTGACAATCACACAGGGGATTTCGGCCACCGCAGCGTAGCCAATGTTCTCCTGCATAAGCGAAAACCCCGGGCCGCTCGTAGCCGTCATGGCTTTCAAGCCACCCACCGATGCGCCGATCACCGCGGCGAGGCTGGCAATCTCATCCTCCATCTGGATGAACTTGCCGCCCACCTTGGGCAATTCGCGCGACATGATCTCGGCGATCTCGGTAGAGGGTGTGATGGGATATCCGGCGTAAAAACGACAACCCACAGCCAGCGCCCCCAAAGCGCTGGCATGATTTCCCTGCAACAGCTTGACCGTCATCGTTCACCTCCCGCGGAAGGCGCATCTTGCTCGTCGTACGAGGCCATATCGTCCAGATATTCCACTTCCTGAGGCTCCAACCGCCTGACAATGATGGCCATGTCTGGACAATGGGTATCACACCAGTGGCAAGCAGTACACTTTTCCATGTGGGCAATGACAGGCCGTCCACGGTCGTCCAGTTCGAACACGCCCTGCGGACAAAACTCGACACACAGGCCACAACCCTTGCACCAATTGCCAAACAATGTCACATAACCCCGAGGCCGCGAGGGCTTGGCCTTGGCCGGCTTGTCCTCTGCCTCCGGACGAACCTTAGTGTCCTCCACACTCATGATCAGCACCTCCAAAAGACCACACAGGTTCAGACCTAGAACTCGCGCCTATTGTACCACCTGTCGGCCAAGTGTCAAAACTCAAGCAACAACAGGCTAGGACTGCTGCAAAGTCGGCCAAGACGTACTGCGATGCAAGATGGATGCTGCCTGCGGGTACGCAGGCGCTTCCGCGGGCATGACGGTGCATAATTTGGCGAACGTCACCCCCGCGCAAGCGGGGGTCCATGTCTTTTCAGACATGTACAAGGGACAATGCAAGTCGTGACAACAGGCCAGCAAACGCATTTGGATCAACGGAGGGTCGGAAAGTAGGCTTTCTCGGCCCGGATCGCCAGATTCTGCTCGCCGCCCCCGAGACGGGGGCGGCGCAGCCCTTGGGCGTCCCCGAGGACGGGGACGCCGAGCAGGCGCCGGAGATGCAGTGCGGACGCCGAGACCCGTGCGAACACCGGGACTCGTACGGCCACACGCTCGGCGCCTTGCCATACCCTATCGGTCAGTGGTATAATCTTTCCGGCACATGGGGATGTCCCATAAAAGTGCAAATGGCATCGACTACCCTCTTTTTTCAGGAGGCGATGGAAACCATGAATGACAAAAAGTTCGATATCGCCGTCGTGGGTGCCGGCATTGTCGGCCTGGCTACAGCCATGGAACTGGTCAACCGTCGACCAGACCTGAACGTGATCATCCTGGAAAAGGAGGCTCGGGTTGCTGCCCATCAAACCGGGCACAACAGTGGGGTGATCCATGCAGGGTTGTATTACAAACCCGGCAGCCTCAAGGCGCAGATGGCCGTCGAGGGCGCACGACGCATGCTCGAGTTCTGTCAGGAGCATGACCTACCCCACCATCAAATCGGCAAAACCGTCGTAGCCGTGCGACAAGAAGAGGTTCCCCGTCTGGAAGAACTATACCGGCGAGCGACCGCCAACGATGTGCCGGGGCTGGTACACCTCAACGCCGCACAGATTCGGGACTATGAACCTCATAGCACGGGCGTAGCCGGGCTGTCGTCGCCTCATACGGGCATTGTCGACTATAAAACCGTTGCGGCCAAGTACGCACAGATTATCGAGCAGGGAGGCGGCCTGATCCGCTTCAACACGCGGGTCACGGACATCCTGGAACGTCCCGACGAGCTGATCCTCGAGACCGCCACACGCCCGGTGCACGCCCGGTCGCTGATCAATTGCGCCGGGTTGCACAGCGATCTCATCGCCCGGATGATGGGCAGCACGGAGGGCATTCGCATCGTCCCCTTCCGAGGCGAGTACCATACCCTGCGACCCGAGAGCCACCATTTGGTCCGTGGGCTGATCTATCCCGTGCCCGATCCTCGTTTCCCCTTCCTGGGAGTGCATTTCACCAAACGGATCGATGGCTCGGTGGAGGCCGGTCCCAATGCGGTTTTGGCCTTTGCCCGGGAAGGGTACCGGCTGAGCACCCTCGACGCCCGAGATGTGGCCGGGCTTTTGACTTTTGGTGGATTCTGGAAAATGGGAGTTCGCTTCTGGCGGATCGGCCTGGGCGAGATGTACCGATCGGTGAGCAAGGGCGCCTTTGTCAAGGCTCTTCAATACCTTCTGCCCGATCTGAGGGTCGAAGATCTCTCGCCCGGCAGCGCCGGGGTTCGCGCCCAGGCCATGGATAGCCAGGGGAACCTGTTGGATGATTTCAAATTCGTCGAGAGGAGCCGCGCCATCCACGTGCTGAACGCCCCATCCCCGGCAGCTACGGCGTCCATCGTCATTGGCCAGGCGATCGCCGGCAAAGCCCTGGCGGATTGGGCGGACTAGCCCCTTCTCACGACCGGCACGCATCCCTGATTCAGGGAAAGATTGTGGGCGGGTCGAGCGTTACGCGCGCGACCCGCCCCCAGATTTAGTGGCTCAGCT
>CAZNQW010000039.1:0-21679 GCA_964575225.1 uncultured Anaerolineaceae bacterium
CCAAAAGCCAAACCAAGGAACAAGACCGAGACAACCAGTTGGCGGTCGTTGGCATTTGCAGCACCCAGATCGGCTGCGATCTGGGGCAGTGCCGGCAGCATGGCATCGGTAGACAAAGCTGTCAGCGACATCATCAAGGAGATGATGACGACAAATTCGGTAAATGATGGCCTGGGTTGCTCTGCGCTTGCATTCATGCTATGGTACCTCGTAGGGCTCTAAGCAGAGCCGACGGGGATTCTATCACAGCTTTGTGGATCGAGCGAATCAAATCCAAGCCGGGGCCGGCTTGCCCGGCCGATTGACTCAAGGATCCGTTTGTCTCACTGGGCGATACGGGGGCAAAAAAGGGCACGCTTTGGCAGGGTGATCGTAGCGCGGCCGGCAGATCGGCCAAAAGTTGAGGCTTTGGCCGGTTTCTGCGTATCCGGGCTAAAGCCTCAGCTCTAACTCATGGGCTCAGGTCTTTTCTAGGGGTGATCCGGCGGCCCTGTCGAGGCCTCGGGCACAAACAACACTGCGACGACATGGTGTACTCCACGGCCCTGGCGTGGCTGGGCGCCAAGCCCGATCTTGTCTTTTCTTTGGCAGTGTGCTATGATCCGTGGGCGATAGACGAATCCTGACGCCGCCCTTTCTCGCCATAGAGCAAGGCACGACGCCTGAACTAAAGGAGATTTCCCATGAGCCCGATCCCAGACTGGGACGCAATCGGCCGCGATGCCGCTGCAACCCTCAGCCACTACGTCCAATTCGACACCACCAATCCGCCCGGAAACGAGATAGAGGCCGCAACCTGGCTGGCCAGCCAACTGCGCACCCGGGGAATCACCCAGAATGTGGACATCCACGAACCGGTCCCCGGCCGTGGGTTGGTGTTGGCGCGCATCCCCGGCAGCGAACCGCTGAAACCGCTGCTACTCAACCACCACATCGACGTGGTCGCGGCCGACGCCGCCGCCTGGACCCATCCGCCGTTCAGCGGCGCCGTTGCAGACGGCTTTGTGTGGGGCCGCGGCACCTTGGACACCAAGAACCTCGGCATCATCTTTCTCCTGGCACTCGAGTCGTTGGTCAAGGCGGGCGCCCGCTTCCGGCGACCGGTGATCTTTTTGGCCGTACCCGATGAGGAAACCGGTGGCAAGCAAGGCATGCGCTGGCTGGTGGAGCAGCACGCGGCCGAACTTGACCCGGAATGGGTATGGGACGAGGGAGGTGGCGGGTTCAAGAACATGTTTGGCCCCGGCGTCTTTTTCGGGCTCACGGTCGCCGAGAAGCAGATCCAGCACCTGAGGCTGATCGCCACCGGCAAGCCCGGCCATGCCTCGATGCCGCACAAGGACAACGCCAACGTGACCCTTCTCAAGGCGCTGGACCGGGTGCTCTCCGCGCCCCGGCCCCTGCGCGTCAACGAGATCACTTCAACCATGTTTCGCGCCATCGCACCGGCGCAAGGATTTCCCGCCTCTGCACTCCTGGAGAGGTTGGATCGTCCCTGGGCACTGCGACTGGCCGCCTCGCGGCTGGAGGCCGACCCCAGTGTGAACGCCATGTTGCGAGACACCGTCAGTCTGACGGTGTTGCGCGCCGGCTACAAGGTCAACGTCATCCCCGAGCGCGCCGAGGCCGAGATCGACTGCCGGCTGCTGCCCGATACCAACGCCGACGAGTTCCATCGCTGGCTTCGAGAGCGTCTGGCCGACGAGCGGATTCAGGTGGAGGTGATGGAAAGCTCGCCCCCGTCGGGGATTGCGCCCCTAAACGGCCCGTTCTTTGATGCCGTGCAGGCCGGCATCCAACGCCACCATCCCGGCGCGGGCATCACCCCCATGCTGGTGCCCGGCGGCACCGACGGCCGCTATTGGCGCCAACGCGGCTACCCCGCCTATGGGTTCGCCCCGGTGGTGATGGAGCGGGCCGACCTGGGCCGAGTGCACGGCATCGACGAGCGCATCTCAACAGAGGACCTACTGACAGGCATCAAGGTGGCGCGAGATGTCATCGAAATGCTGTGCGTGAGCTAGTCTCGGCATCTAACGAGATGTCAGACCGTTATCACGAATAGCCCTTTTGGGGGGTATGTCATTCAGGCCGTCCCTATGGCGCTCACTGCTCCGCCTCGGGGACGGCCTGCCACTTGGTGGAGGTACCCCGACCAAGGCCAGCCGTGCAGACACAGCCGTGCAACACGGGGCACTGAGCCTCGCCTCTGTTTTCCAGTCACTTGAACTGCCTCCAGTTGAAATGATCTTCTGCTTACGTTTCCCTTTAATATATATGATAAATTTGATATGTATTGACAAATAGTGACTCTTGTGCTATCATGGAATCGCGTTGGTCGGGAAAAATTTAAAGAGGAGAGAGCGATGATGATACGAAAGATCCGACTGCATAGGAAAGCACACTGGTTGCTGACAGCCCTGCTGGCGATGGCCTTAGCTTTGGGCGCCTGCCAGGCGCCCAGCTCTCTGCGAGCCGAGTTGCCCGATGAAGGTCCGCGCGTGGTCACATCCCAAGCCGCCGCCCTGCGCTTTGCCGAGAAGGTCGCTACTGCGGGCGAACAAGCGGCCGAGTCCAAACGCCTGCGCATCACCGTTACCGACCAGGAAGTGACTTCGTTTTTAAACATCGGGTCGGAAATCGCCCGGCAACTCCAAGCGCTATATGGCGTAGACAGTCTGGCTCAACTGGACTCACTCCAGCGGGAGCAAGCCATGCAAGACGTAAAGGGATTTTCCGAGTGGGTGGATTTGCTCGAACGAGCTCGGCCGACCCTAGGTCTCGAACTTCCCGACGCCAGGCTGCGCGTCACGATCCAGGAGCCGGAGGTGCGTTTTGAGCGGAACGGGCAACTCGTTGTCCGAGGCTATGCCGAGGCATTGAGCCTGCGCCAGCCTCTGCGCCTGGTGATGGCACCCCGAGCTGCCGACGGCGAATTGGCCCTTGATTTTGTGGAAGGCACCTTGGGACCAGTACCCGTGCCGGAAAGTCTCGTCGACCTGGTGGGCAAAGGGCTGGCCCGCCTCATCTTGGCCGGAAATGAGTATGTCGAGGTCTCCAAGATCCAAGTGAGTGACGGGTTGCTAACCCTGGACGGCCGCTATTTGCGGTAGGCGGGCGATCCTTCGGGTTTGTGCTGTCGGGATGGGTTCACCTATTCTCACAGAAGCTGTCCATCCGTCAAGCGAAGCTCCGACAGATCCTAGTTTCTCAGATAACGCATGGTGGGTTGGATCGCCCTCTCGCACTACCCAGAACCGCCGTACCAGCCTGCCTGGCAATCGGTAACCCAGTCCCCTTTGCCTAACCCAGGAGCAGATAGGGATGCTCGACCAAATGCTTAATGCGCTGCAAGAACCGGGCGGCTGGAGCACCGTCCACCAACCGATGGTCAAAGGCTAAGCTCAAGGTCCACATCTGCCGCGCCACAATCTCGCCGTCGCGGAGCACCACTTTTGGCTGAATGCGCCCTGCCCCCAGAATAGCGGCCTCCGGCAGGTTGATGATCGGCGTAAAGACATCGATGTCATACATGCCCAGGTTGGTGATGGTGAAGGTGCCGCCGGTCAGGTCGTCGGGGGACGATCTGCCGGCTCGCGCCCGTTCCAACAGGGCCCGGAACTCGGTTCCAAACGCACGCAGGCCCTTTTGGTCGGCATCGTGGATGACCGGCACCACCAGCCCTCGTTCGGTGTCCACAGCCATGCCCAGGTTCACGCGGGCCAAGCGCTCAATCGCCCCACCACCATCACGGAGCCGGGCATTCATATACGGGAACTCGCTCAACGCCCGAGCGACAATCAGCCCCAGCAGGTCATTGTAGCCGGGAGAAAAGCCCCACTCCTCAGTGACGGCATCTCTCATCTGCTCCCGGACCTCGACCAGAGCCGTGGCGTCCGCGTCCGTCACCAGCGTGACCCGAGCAGTCGTGTGGGCGCTGGCGGCCATACGCTCGGCGATGATGCGCCGCAACCCGGTTATGGGTACCTGTTCGCTGGCAGGTGCTTCCACGGTGGCCTGCGAGGGGGTGGACGCCGGAGCTGCCGCCTCCACATCCGCCTTCATGACCCGGCCTCCCAAGCCGGTCCCGCTCACCGCGGCCAAGTCGATCCCCCGCGCGTCGGCAACCCTGCGGGCCACGGGCGTTGCTTTGGATCCCCACGGCTGAGCGTTCCGCAGGTCTCGCTCGACGATGCGGCCCTCGGGGCCGGTCCCGGTCACCCGTGACAGGTCGATTCCTGCCTCTCGCGCCACCTTCCGGGCCTTGGGCGAGACAAAGATTCGCCCCTCCGTCGCTCGCAACGTCTCGGGCAGTCGGGGCTCTGGCTGTCGGTCTGCAACCTCTTCTCGCGCCTCCTGGTGGAGAGTCGACGCATACGCCCCGATATCCTCCTCCGCCTCGCGAGTCACTAGGGCCACAACGGTCATCACCGGCACCTCGACGCCCTCTGGAACCAGGATCTTGCGCAGGAATCCCTGCATGCTGGCCTCTACTTCCAGCACCGCCTTGTCGGTCTCGACCGCGAACAGCACTTCGCCCTTCTCGACCGGATCCCCTTCTTTCTTGGCCCATTCTACGATAGCGCCCGTTTCCATCGTCTGGCCCATTTTGGGCAGAATGACTTCTGTGATCATGTTGGCCTCACCTCAGCACCTGGCGGATGGCAGCGATGATGGATTCCACGCTGGGGATGGCCGCATCTTCCAGGGTCTCGGCCATGGGTACCGGGACGTCGGCAGCGGTTACCCGCACCACCGGGGCATCCAGCCAGTCGAACACCTCCTCCTGGATGCGCATGGCCAGCTCGCTGATGAAGGAGCCCGTCTTGTAGGCCTCCGTAACGCCCACTACGTGAGATGTCTTTCTGACCGAGGCCGCCACCGTCTCCATGTCCAGCGGCTTGAGCGTCCGCAGGTCAATGACCTCGACGTCGATGCCCTCTCCGGCCAGTTGCTCGGCGGCCTCCAGTGAGCGGTGCACCATGCGCGAGTAGGTCACGACCGTGACGTCCCGCCCCTCGCGCTTGACGTCGGCCATGCCAAAGGGAATGACGTACTCCTCGTCGGGCACGTGCCCTTCCACGCCATACAGCATCTTGTGCTCGATGAACATGACGGGGTTGTCGTCGCGGATGGCAGCCTTGAGCAGGCCCTTGGCGTCGTAGGGCGTGCTGGGCATGGCCACATGGATGCCGGGAAAGTGGACCCACAGCGCTTCCAGGCTCTGGGAGTGATGGGCGGCGATGCTCCTCCCGGCCCCGCCCTCCGTGCGAATGACCATCGGCACGACGGTCTTGCCGCCGAACATGTACCGGTTTTTGGCCCCCTGGTTGGCGATCTGGTCCATGGCCAGTGGTGTAAAGTCGACGTACATGATCTCGGCCACCGGCCGCATGCCAGCCATGGCCGCGCCCACGGCCGCCCCGCCAATAGTCGCTTCGGAGATGGGCGTGTCGCGCACCCGCTCCGGGCCAAACTCCTCGAACAGGCCGCGGGTCGCACCATAGGCCCCGCCGTACAGGCCCACGTCTTCGCCCATCACGAACACCGCCGGATCGCGCACCATCTCTTCGCGCAGTGCATCGCGGATCGCCTCCCAGTAGCGGACCTTGCGGGTGCCGTTCCCACCGGAGCGGCTCATCGCGCGCAGCTCGCGCTCCCGAGCATAGTCGGCGGGCGTCCACGTCGAGGGCGCGTAGACAAACTTTTCCAGCTCTTCCGCCGGCGGCATGGCCGACTCGAGGGCAAAGTCGGTCGCCTGCTCCAGGGTGGTTTCGACGTGCGCTTTCAGCGTTTCGAGTTCCTCCTCGGTGCAAGCGCCTTGTCCCACCAGCCAGGCGGCAAAGCGTGGGATGGGATCGCGGGCTTTCCACTCGGCTTCCTCGTCCTTGGTCCGATACTTGCGCGGATCGGAGCGGGAGTGACCGTACCAGCGGTAGGTCTGGCACTCCACCAGAGCCGGTCCCTGGCCCTGGCGCGCGCGCTCGACGGCCCGCCCGATCGCGTTGCGGACCGCCAGGACGTCCATCCCGTCGACCACCTCACCGGGCATGTCGTAGGCGCAAGCCCGGTCGGCAATGGTGGGCTTGGCCGCCGCGTTGTCGATGGGGACCGACATGCCGTACAGGTTATTTTCAACGATATAGACGACCGGCAGTTTCCACAGCCCGGCCATATTGAGCGACTCGTGAAAGTTTCCGGTCTGAGCGGCCCCGTCGCCAAAAAAGCACAGCACCACCTGCCCTGTGTCCCGCATCTTTTGCGCCAGTGCCGCCCCGGTGGCCACCGGGATGTTGCCGCCAACGATGCCTGTCGCGCCCAGGTTGCCCTTTTCCACGTCGGCGATGTGCATCGACCCACCCCGCCCGTGGCAATAGCCGGTCTCGCGTCCGCACAGCTCGGCCATCATCTTGTTGTAATGGGCCTGTCGCTCGTCCTCAGTCCGGACCAGAGAGGCACCCCGCGCGTGGCAATGGCCGTGGCCCCGGTGCGTGCTGGTGATCAGGTCAGAGTCGCGCAACACCGAGATCGCGCCTACAGCGACCGCCTCCTCGCCGGCGTACAGGTGCGATGCCCCTTTGATCAGGTTGCGTCCAAGTAGGTCATACACCCGCTCCTCGAACAGGCGAATCTCCCACATCTGGCGCAGCAGGTCGAGCGCCTGTTGTTTTGTCAGGCCCTGAGCCTCGAGGGTACGACTTGCAGTTTCTCCCATACATCCTCCCATACCCGTTTTCCTTACCTCATTTCCTGGCCGCCGGTGACATTGATCGCCTGGCCCGTCATATAGCCCGCCTGGTCGGAAGCCAGGAACACGAGAGCGTTGGTCACGTCGTCGTACGTACAGCCGCGCTTCATGGGCACCTGGTCGACGTACTTTTGGCGGACCGCCTCCTCGGTGAGGCCCCACTTTTTGGCATACTGGGCATACAGCGAGTCGACCCACAGCGGCGAATCGATCAGGTTCCCGGGGCAAATGGCGTTGACGCGCACACCGTACTCGGCCAGTTCCAGGGCAATGCTCTGCGTCAGGCCTATGCCCCCGAACTTGCTGGCCGCATAGGCCGAATTTTTATAGCTCCCCTTCTTGCCCGACTTGCTGTTGATCTGGACGATCGCGCCACTGCGCTGCTCCTTCATCACGCGCGCCGCGTGTTTGGCGCACAAAAAGTAGCCAAAGAGGTTGACGTTCATCACAGCTCGCCACTTGTCGGCAGCAAATTCGTCCACTGCCCCTGCTATCAGGATCCCGGCATTGGACACCAAAATGTCCAACCGGCCGAACGCTTGCACGGCACTCTGTACCATCGCCTCCACCTGGCCTTCGTCGGTCACATCAACACCAACGGCCAGGGCGCGGCCGTTGGTCTGGGCCACGAGGCTGCCGGCCACGCGTTGCGCCCCCTCCTGATTCAGGTCGGCGACCACCACGTGCGCACCCTCTTGGGCCAGCCGGTGGCAAATCGCTTCCCCGAGCCCCTGGGCGCCTCCCGTCACGATGGCGATCTTTTCTGCCAATACCCGTTCCATAGTCCTTCTCCTAAGTACCAGACTCGAGATGCGCGCTGTGTGCTACCGACCACGGATCACGCTTCACGGCAGCATCTGCCGTAGGAACTCGTTCTCTGCCTCTACCGTCCACTCGCGGCCATCCTTGAGCTTGGCATAGACGCTGGGGAGCACATCTTTCAGGTCCGGAAGGGCAGTGAGCGGCATATCGCGGATGTTGGGATAGATGACGATTTTGCCGGGGAAGGTTGTATCGATCACGGCCTGCATCCCATCCCGCGCTGCACGGAGCGAGCCAACGGCCGCCACCGACCGGTTGGGTGAGAGCTGGCCTTTCTCCGCCTGGTTGAGCATCAGGCGCAGGTCATCGATGGTGGAGGCCGAATGGCCAATGATGCGCACGTCCTTATCGTACACGTCGCTCAGATCCAACTGGACCATGGTTCCCTGCGCCACGCCGGCAAAGACGTTCATCACTCCTTTGGCAGCCAGGTAGGCGGCCGCATCCGAAATGACGGAGGGTACCGGGGCCAGCATAATGATGTCGTCAAAGCCCTCGCTGTGGAAGCGAGCCATGGTGGCCTGGTATTCATCCTTTTTCAGCGGATTGAGGCAGAGCCACTCGATGCCATTGGCTTGGGCCTCTGGACCAAAGCTGTTGCATAGGTCGGCCAGGCGCGCGTCGCTGACATCAGTGCACACGATTGTGCGCGGCGGGTTTTGCGCTTGCAGGGCGCGCTGGACGTGCATTCGGCCCATGGGTCCGCCCGCGCCCACGAACCAGGCCTGGCCCTCGGGCCGCAGCGACGAGCGTACCGGTACGTCGCTATAGGCCCGAGCGATGTCGGGATCGCGCCCGCCGACATATACCCAGTGGTTGTAATGCACCCGCCCCACATCAACGGCGGTCTTGCGTGCCATCTCGCCCTCGGCGATGAGCGCGACGATCCCAAAGTCGGCCAAGTGCTGACTGACCTGCTCCACAGCGCCCGCGCCTGCACCCAACAGAATAATGTCGTCTATCGGTTTCACGGGCGGCACAGCCATGTCCTCTACTTCCAACACCTCTACGCCGAGCGCCGCGGCCCGGTCTTTCAGCCACGCATTCAAGTCGGTTGGGACATGGGTCAACAGCAAGCGGTCAGGGTGCGATGCCTGATCGAATCCGGCGCTAATGGTATACGGCCCGAGACCCGGCTGGACGCCGATGATCCAGGTTGTGCCGCCCGCCTTGAGGCCGGTACGATAGGTCAGACTGTAGGCAGCGATGACACACGCCCACGGCTCGGTGAGTGCTGACTCGGCATAACCGGTATCGTTCTGAACGGGCAGGAGATAGTTGCCGTGATCGCCGTTTAGGATGCGCTGGTCGATGATGCCATACTGGGACAGGCCGCCCTGGATCTCATAGCCGTAGGCATAGCCAATCCCGTCGACAAAGACATCGGACTGGATGATAAAGCGGTCGCCCACCCGGTATTGCTCGCGCAGGTTGTCGCCCACGCCGACGACCGTCATGGTCACTTCATGGCCCAGCACCACCGGGCTGCCCTGCATATCGCGGTATATGCGCGGGTGGTTCTCGCCCAGACGGATGACCTTGATGTCAGAAAAGCACAGGCCGGTGGCGTCGTGCCGCACCAGCAGTTCATCGGCGCCATAGTGGGGCAACGGTACCGAGATCGGCTGCCCGTGCTGCCCAAGGTTTTCAAAGCCGGCGCCATACAGCGGCCAGAGCTGGTAGGTGGCGGGCAAGGGCAGTGTTGCTCCCTTGTAGTCGGTCAGTTTATCGCTCATTCTATCGTTTCCCTTCGTCCCCGCACTTGCCAAGCCGGGAGCAGGCAACCCTCTTGTATATCATCCGCGGGTGTCGGCAATTCGCGCCAATATCTCGCCGGGCGACAAAGTGGCGTCCAACACCTCGAGGCATGCCCTCCCCGCCTGGCCCGGCGGCCACTGGCGCCCAATCTGAGTGTAGAATCGGTTGCGCTCGCAGCGGGTGGGCAGATGCTCCCGCGCCCATTCGCTCTGATAGCCCAGACCCAGGGCACACTGCATCTTTGTATGCCCATAGACACCATACGCGCCGTCGAGAAACGCATCGCGCACAGGCAACAACTCGGGAGCGGAAAAATCATCGACCTGCTTTTGTCCAACGCTGTTCATTTCGGTCCCAACATTCAACCACAGGGCCATTTGCCGGGCCACCTCGACGACACGGTACAAATTATCCACCTTGATCTGCTTGATCTTGGGATCGGCAATGTTCCAGTTGCGGTCGGGGATAATATTCAGGGCGACCACACCCTTATCAACCAGGAACTCTAACCAGGCCTCGGGGTCCTGCTCGGCAAGGGTGGTGCCGTCCAACCAGGCAGCGCAGGGCAGGGCGCCACAGGCCACGATCAACTCGTGGAAGGCTGTGAGGTAGGGGTATCGTTCCGGTGCAGGGTCGAGGTAGCCTGCGCCCCCCCGTTTCATCAGCCGCCCTCGGATCAGGTCCTGAAGGGCTGGCTGATCGGGCATCAGCACGACCACCTCTCCACGGTCGACGCCCAGCACGCTGGCCCAAAAAGAGGGTGGATCGGCCACCGCGCGCTCTGCCGCCCTGAGGTAGGCCATCACCAGATGCCGCTCGGTTGGGTGTCCTGAGGGTGTGAGGGGGAGCACGTCGCGCCGGTAGTCAACCGTCACAGGACTGAGGTGATCGTTGATACGACGAACCATCTCCCGGTTGCGCCGGTCGGCCCGCCGGCCCAGGTCGGCCAGGATGGGAGCCACGCTGTCTGGTACGTGGCTGCTCGTCAAGCCGATGCCCATGTGGTAACAGACCCCCGGCTCCCCCGGTGAGTTGATCTCCCAAGCAGCAACCTCGGGGACGAACACACGAGTCTCGATGCCGGCACTGCCGCGCAGGCCCACCCACTCGCACGCATCGAGGAACTCGTCGACGCCGTCCAATACGTCGAAATCGACGATGCCCATGGCCTGCAAGCCCTGTTGTTTGCCCTGCCAAGCCAGCGATGTCGGCGAGTGACCGTAAGCGTTGAAGGAAAAGAAGGTGTGGCAGTGCATGTTGACCCGTTCGATCTCGGGCTCCTCAGCGCTCACCTCCCCTCGCGCCAGAGAGGCCAGCGTGCGCAGGGCATTGGTGCGGACGCCCGGGGCGAAATCGTTGAGGTCGGTTTGCAGGTTTGCGATCGACATTTCCGTCATACCGATATGACACCCGCCCTACGCGGTGCCCCACTCCTGGCGGCGATATTTCTCGTCGGGGCGCGTGTGGATGCGGTTTACGGCCGCCGAACTCAAAAAGTGCGGTCCACCCAGAGTGCAGGCGCCCAGGATCACCCGTGACGTCTTGACGTACATGGCTGTGATATTCTCCACCTCCACCGCCGTTTTGCCCAAAGCGATCATGCCGTGGTTTTGCATCAAGACGACTTTAGGCGCCTGCCCGTATTCGGCAAGGTGCCGGTCGATGGCCTCCACCACGGCACGGGCAAGAGGTAGGCCGGGATCGGTGTAGGGTACATAGACGGGAGCAGGGCCACAATAGACAATCTCATCGGGAAAAAGCCGTCCGGCAATCACCTCTTCGGCCCTTGCCGAACAGAGAATGGCGTTTACGGCCGTAGGGTGGGTGTGGCCCACAAACCCAATACCCCCTACCTGCAGGATCAGGGCGTGGAGCACGGTCTCGACCGAGGGACGCCCCTTGGCTGAGGGATCGGCTTTGGCCGCCTCCAGCCCGGCCCTCACCTCCTCGTCGCTCAGGGGTCCCGCCTCCAAAAGCGCCAGCACCCGATCAAAGCGCACCCGCACAAAGCCGCCGGCATCTATGGTGCGCATTTCTGCGCCACTGGCCTTTACCCAGAAGGTCTCGTCGTCGATCCGCGCCGAGGCGTTGCCCTCACCCAAGATGGCATAGTCCAGGGCCGGGTCGCCCAGGGTGCGGGACATGGCCGTCAGTTGCTCCAGAATGACGTCGCAGGACATGGTCGCTCCTTTGGGTTCCGTGGTGGGTTCGCTAGCGCACAAATGCCACACCCCCATCCACGGATAAGATGGCACCGGTGATCTTGGCCGCACCACCGGACAGAAGGAACAAGGCCGCATTGGCCACATCCACCGGCTCAATATTCGTCTTGAGGGCGCAGCGCTGCTTATAGTAGTCGGGTATCTCATCCTCCGAGATATGGTAGCGACGTGCCGTGCCGAGGCGGTAGTCGTCATCCTCCCAAAGGGCAGAACCCTCCAGCACCGCATCGGGACAGATCGAGTTCACGCGTATCCCGAACTCGCCCAGTTCCCGGGCCAGGGCCCGAGCCAGGGCCAACTCGCCGCCTTTGGTGGCGCAATAGAGGCTCTTGTTCGACGCCCCCTCCAGGCCATTTTTGGAGGAAATGAACAGCAAGGTTCCTTTGGTGCCCGCTCCCTTCATAATCTTGACCGCTTCGCGGGCACATTTCACATAGCCTTTCAGGTTCGTGTCGACGATCCAATCAATGTCCTCGTCGGTCAAGAGGTCCACGGCTTTGATCTGGGTCGCCGCCGCGTTGTTCACGAGAATGTCCAGGCGCCCAAATGCCTCGAGCGTACGGTCAAAGGCCCGTGTGACCTGTCGGCTGTCGCACACGTCAGCCACAAAGGTCAAGGCCCTCCCATCACCATATTGGGCGGCAAGCGCCTCCTCCCACTTTTGCAGCCTCTCGGCCGCAACGTCCACCAGAACAACCTTGGCTCCGGCCCCGATCAATCCCTCGCTAATCGCCCGTCCGATGGCTCCGGCCCCACCCGTAATCAGGGCTACCTGGCCGGCCAGATCGCCACATGCATTGGTCATGTCCCTCGTATCCTCCTCACACGCTACACAATCGGGCTTGGCAAGCCCGCGGTCAACCTCTCGGCGAACGCCCACCTTTACGGCTGGTACAGTTTCGCTTCCAGCGCTCGATACACATCGTTGAATACAACCCTTTGCTCTCGATACCGTGCTGCGATTTCCGGATCGGGACAAGACCGGCCCGTGACCCGAACAGCCCTCTGACAGGCTCGAGAGATATCCTCATAGATGCCGGTGCCCACTCCCGCCAGCAACGCAGCGCCCAGACACCCGGGTTCATCGACATCCACGACCTCAATCGCGTGGTCCACAGCATCGGTGATGATCTGCCGCCAGACGGCAAGCTGGCTTCCCCCACTCTGTCCGGTGCGGATGACGTGCAGCTCCTCATTCCTTGCCTGGGCAATTTCCCGAACGGCATCGAGGCAGTTGGCAATGGCAAATGCCACCCCCTCCATGATGCTCCGAACCAGGTGCCCTCTTCCATGCCAGTGCCGAAGGCCCAAAAAGGCGCCCCGCGCCTCGGGATTGTAAAAGGGAGAGCGCTCGCCGAACAGGTAAGGATGGAAGAGCAGCCCATCACAACCTGGCGGGACACTGGCCGCCAACGATTCCAACTCGCGATAGGCCACTACTCCGGCCTGGTCGCCCTCGCAACAGACCCCTTTGAACCAGGCCAGGGCAGACGAGCCTGCCATCGACGAGGCCGAGACCGTGAACCGCCCGGGCACGACATGCTGCTGGATCCAGACGGTGTGCGCCAGGGGCTTGACGAGGTTAGCAAACGACGCCCTAAGCGTGCTGTTCGTGCCCAGCAACAATCCCGCTTCCCCCGAACCGATGATGCCCAGTCCAACCAGGGCGCAATGCGAGTCCCCGCCGCCATACACCACAGGGGTCCCTGCTCGAAGGCCGGTAGCTTGCGACGCTTCTGCAGTTACATAGCCGGCGACTTGGTCGGACCGGCCAATCTCGGGCAGCTTTTCCCAGGGCACCTGCAGCAGCGAACAGCAGGCCTCGTTCCAATCCTGCTCTGGCATGGCGATCAGGTTGGTGCCCGTCGCATCGCACCGTTCGGTGCCTATCTGTCCGGTGAGCCGAAACCGCACATAGTCCTTGGCCAACAGGATCCAGCGGGTGACGTCCAGTGCGCCGGGATCCAGGGTGCGTACCAGGTGGTAGATGGGTGGAAAGTGGCCCGTCGTCACCCGACTTCCCGAGATCTCGGCTACACGATCCAGGACGCCGCTCCGCCGCAGATCGTCCAGGCTGTCGGCCAGGCGGCTATCGTGCGTCACAATCGTCGGCCGAACCGGCTCTCCCCTGGCGTCGACAAACACCGGGCAATGGTGAAAGCCGCACACCCCCACCGCAGCCACATCTGCCGCCGAACCCCCTGCCTGAGCCAGGGCCATCTGGACGGCCTCACAGCATCCCGCCCACCACATTCTGGGGTCCTGTTCCGCCCAGCCCAAGGGCCCGGGCAGGTATTGGTTCGTCACCCTGCCCAGGCCCAGGAGCTTGCCGTCCAGCGTCAACACGGCGGCCTTCAGGCCGCTTGTCCCCAAGTCGATTCCCAACAAATGTCGCATCGACTCCCTCGAACAGACAGGACCAGATCCGCCTCACTGCCGCCCGGGATCGCAATCCGGCACAGGAGACGGGTCGGGTCCATGGCTGTGCTTAATTCAAATCCACGCAGGTGATCTTGCACTCCTGGCGATCGTTCTGAAGCATCTTTATATTTTCAGGCACTTGATCCAAACCGATCCGCTTGGTGACGATGCGGAGCATGTCCATGCCGTCGGCCATGCACTCGATCACCCGCGGGAAGGTACCGTGCCCAGAGTGGCCCTGGGAGCCCACGATGCCCGCCCTGCGCACCTGAAGCACCTCCCCCGTCACCGGCATTTTGGCATCGGCTCGCGCCAGCACAACCACGGTGGCATTGAGTGTGCGCCCCAGCCAGATGGTCTGCTCGATCTGTGGATACACGATGGTCGGCAGGCCGGTTGCCTCCAGGTAGAGGTCGGCGCCCATGCCATCGGTGAGGTCCAGGACCTTCTCGACAAAGTTCTCCTCGATGGGATTGATGGCAAAGTCGGCGCCCATCTTCAGGCCAAGCTGGGCGCGGGCCTCTTCGGGTTCGGAGATGATGACGACCGAGGCACCCTGCCTCTTCATGATGGCGCAGGCCGCCATGCCGACAGGCCCACCTCCGCAGATGACGACCTTGTCGCCGGGTCGAATGCCCCCACCCCGCTCGATGACAGCCGTGTAAGCAACGCTAGTGGGTTCGACCAGGCTGCCCGCGACAAAGATATCCTGGTCGTTATACCGGTCGGCCAACGGCTCCAGGCTCCACAGGGTGCGCGCGGGAACCACCAGGTACTTGGCGAATCCTCCGTCGATGTTGATGCCGATCTCGTCCAACCGCTCGCAGTGGTTGGGATAGCCGTCCGCGCAAGGCTTGCACTCGCCGCACCAGATCATCTCCTCGGTGCAAACCCGCTCGCCGCCTTTGAAGGGTTTGTTCGTGGCCTTGTCCCGGGCTTCACTTCCCGCTTCCACGACCACCCCCGACACCTCGTGGCCCAGGATGGCCGGGAAGCCTGTGAGTCCTGGATACCACATGTAGCCCTCGTCATCCTTCTGCGCCATGTGCACATCGCTTCCGCAGATGCCACACGCCTTCACCTCGAGCAGCACCTCTCTGGGCCCCGGCTTGGGAATGTCATACTCGACAATCTCGACCTTGGGGTTCCGCCAAACGCGGCTGCCCAGATAGGTCTGCCTGCCCTCAATGTCCTTGGGCCCCAGAACAAAGCCGGGCCTCGGATCCCAATCCGCAACAAGCCTCACACCCCTCATCTTTCCTTCCATGATCTTTTCTCCTTGCTTGAGATTGAGTTCACCTACAGTTCCCCGTAATTTCCCCACAGGGATTGTGCCAAGGGAACAAGCAACTTGCCGCAAACGGTTGATGAATTGGAACCGTGGGCCACACGTGCTGGACAGATTCAGCCGCGCAGGAGGGCATCGGCCCGCTGCTTGGCCTCGCGGGCCAGCACAAATGGATCCCACTCCCAATGACGGGCGCCCATCATCTCCACACACCACACCCCGTCATAGCCCGTGGCACGGATGGCCGCAATGCCCTCCCTGAGGGGAAGGATCCCATCGCCCGGCAACACATCGCGATCGTCATCGCTCCACCGGCTACCCTTACGCGCGGTCACATCGCTGAGGTGGGCCACACAGATGAGCCCTGCATCGAGGCTCGCGACCTCGTCCCAGGGCGTTCCTCCGGTCCACAGATGAAACGTATCGAGGCACAGTCCCACGTTGGCCCGGCCAGCCACATCGAGCACCTCCAGCGCCTGCGACAGCGAGTGAAGGGGGGCAAAGGTCACCGGCTCCAGAGCCAGCGTGACGCCGAAAGGAGCGGCGATATCGGCCAGCTCGGCCAGTGAGCTTCCCACCTTTGACCGGATCTCGGGCCATGGCTGGCCCTCGAGACCGGAAAGCGCCACCACCTGTAACGTTGGGCACCCCAGTGCCTGCGCCAGCCGGCACACTCGTTCACACTTTTGGCCAAGCTCTCGGCGGAAATCCGGTTCCTGGCGCTCGATGTGAAGGAAGGAATTGATCATCGTCACCGGTACGTCGCCCAGTTCGGCCAAGATCTGATCGGTCTCGTACCCGGCATCCATATAGCGCAGCAGTTTTGGGAGATACAACTCGATGGCTTCATAGCCCGTCTCCCTGACCACGCGGATATCCGTCATAAGGTTCGTATACAGGATGCTGCCGGTGTGCAATCCCAGGAGCATGGCTACCTCCAAATCTTAAGGTAAAATAAGGATCTTGGCACAGTCGGCGCCACTCTTGCCAAGCTCGAACGCAGGTACGATCATCGACAGCGGGAACTGGTGCGTGACCACCGGCATCACGTCGACGAGCCGGCGCGACAAGAAGGTCAAGGTCTTGGGGAAAAAATAAGGACTCCCGCTGGAACCGACGATGGCCGTGCGCTGAAAAATCGTTTTCCCAATCTCGATGGGGATCTTGCGCCCGGCGCTCTGCCCGATGAGAACGATGCGCCCCTGCTGGCCGATGACGTCCACTGTCGCTGCCAGCGCCCCATTGCTGCCAGAGCACTCCAGCACCATGGTCGCCCCACGCCCACCGGTATGCTCCAACACCTGCTCGACCAGATGCCCATCCGTGGGGCCGATCACCACATCCGCACCCAGTTCCTTCGCCATCTGGCGTCGAAAGGCCTGGGGCTCGATGACAATCACCGGCGCCCCCGATGCCTTGCAGCAAAGCATGGCAAACAGACCGATGGGACCCGCGCCAAAAACCACCACCCGATCGTGAGGTGCTGCCCCGCCGCCGGTCTCCCACACGCCGTGATAGGCCACCGACACCGGTTCCACCAAGGCAGCCTCCTCGTAGCTCACGTTCTCAGGGATCTTGAATAGCCGCTCGGCCCGAGCCAATGTGTACTCGGCCATGCCGCCTGCGTTCTCCCACGAGAACCCGTACAGCTCCTTGTTGGGGCACATGTTCGGTTCCATGCCGTCTTTGCAGTTGTCACAGATGCGGCAAGGGATGGGTACCTCCGCCACCACCCGTTCGCCTTTCGAGATGGACTTGACGTCCTGGCCCACCTCAACCACCTCACCCGACCATTCATGGCCTGGAATGAAGGGAAAAGTGCCCTCCTGGTTGCTGCCTTCCCACATGTGCACATCCGTCCCGCACACCCCGACGGCCTTCACACGTACGAGGACCTCGTTGGGTGCTGGGCCAGGCTCTTGAACCTGCTCCAACCGCAAATCATCCACCCCGTGCAATACTGCCGCTTTCATGGACGGGATCCTCCTTGAATCAGGTCTCTTTGGCTGCGTCTCGGTCGGCGTCCCTGATCGTTTCGCCCGATGAGGCTCGCACCACCAGTTGCCCTTGAATCGTTACATTGCTCCCGGATGCTATACTTTGGGCATCCTCTGACAAGAGGGCGAGCAATAGCTCGATGGCTTTCGTGCCCATCTCGCCGATCGGTTGGGCGATCGTGGTCAGCGGGGGATGGCAGAATTGCGCGAAAGCGATGTCGTCAAAGCCCACAACCGCCAGATCCTGAGGTAGAGCCAGGCCGGCTCGTCGGGCCGCGTCGACCAGGCCTATAGCCGTGAGATCGTTATAGCAAAAGACCGCGCTGGGGGGTTCATCCAGGGATAGGAGCGCGGGCAGCGCCCGGCATCCACCGTCCGTGTCTCCCGTGCCTTGAACCACCAGGGACGGAGAATAGGCGATACCCGCATCGGCGAGAGCCTGACGGTAGCCAGCCATCCGTTCCCTGTTGTCACTGCGATCGGGGGGCGAGGCCACATAGGCAATGCGCCGATGTCCCTTTTGGATGAGATGGGCCGTAGCGATGTTTCCTCCGTGTCGGTTGTCCACGCCCACAGAAAAGACCCGTTGGTCGCCCGGTTCGGTCAGGCGGTTGATCGCCACCACAGGCACCCGCGGTTGCTCCAACTGCCCTTCGTACAGGGCACTGGCTCGCGACGAAGCGACGATGACGCCATCCACCCGGCGAGACTGAAGCATCCTGGCGGCTGCCACCTCCCGCTCGGGGATGTCATTTGAACTGGTCAGGATCACGACATAGCCCTGATCGTATGCTGCCGACTCGATCGTCTGCACAAGGGCCCCGATAAACGGGTCCTCCAACGTCGTCACGACCACGCCAATGATCTGCGTCCGACCACGGACCAAAGCCTGGGCAGCGGCGTCGGGAACGTATCCCAGTTCGTCGGCAGCGGCCATCACACGCTGGCGCGTCTCTTCGCTGATGTTCGCTTCGGCTACCTGGTTAAGGACAAAGGAGACGGTAGTTTGCGAAACGCCCGCTGCTTTTGCCACGTCGTATGAGGTAATCCGCCGTCGCGCCAAGACCCCTCCGCTGAATAAGCTTACTAATCCGCATTACTAATTCCCATTAGTAATCTACCACAGCTGATTGCGGTTGTCAAATCGCCAAAGTCGCAAAAAGGCGTCGATGTGTCTGAATAAAGGTTCTGCCATGATATAATCGCCGCCCCTACTTGCTGACCGGGACGTATGCCCTGGATCTCCGCCTTCCGTGCACGTTCCGAACCCACACGAATTCTTGCACGCACAATCTCCGCCACTGGAAAGCCAGACCACCAAGCTTTGGGCCCCACCGCCCTGCCGGACCTACCACGCAACAGGTCGGAACGGGTGGTCGGAAATACATTCTCGCATCCGTAGGTCGGTTCACAAGTCGTTTCGGTTGGCTTTGATCGAGAGATCACAACCCGAGACGGATTCCCCTTTGCCCCTGACGGCCCTTTGATGGTACAATGACCCTGTCGGCATCGATTCGCCCGGGATGGACAGTATGCCCGGAATCCTAGACGCTGTCATCCGTCTATGCAATTCTCACCACGACAAAGGAGCAAGTGCGTGTGCGCCATGATGCAAAAATCGGCAGAAGACACCCATGACGATACGTTTGTGCTGTATGATATACGGGTTGAGGTGATCGGCTGTCAGCCTGGCAAGAAGATGGTCTGCAACCATCCGGTGGGCGCCTACTTTGAGGTAAGCGGTGAGAACCTCTCTCTACCGCCCGGGCAGACCTTCCCCATGTATCCCCTCGCGGCCTTGCTTCCATTGATCTCGGCGAGACAGCGCATCACCCACAAGAACGATTGGATATCCACGGACACGGATGTAGCCTGCCCAGATCCCCATTGTGGAGGGATTTTTCGTATCAAACGCATCCGGCAGCGCACATTCCATCACAGAGATGTGAGTGCAGTACCAGTAGATGAACAGGAACAAGAGGAGTTGTAGCCATGGAGAGATTTCGTCTGACACCACAACACACAATTTCACGTGTCATTATGGGGGGATGGCAAATGGCCGGCGGCCACGGCACCATCGAACACGAACAGGCCCTTGCGACCCTACTCGCCTACGCCGAGAAGGGGATCACTACGTTCGATTGCGCCGACATCTACACAGGGGTGGAAAGCCTAATTGGTGACTTTATCCGTCGGCATCGGGCGGCGCTACAGAACGGTAGCTTACCCGAAATCCAGGTGCACACCAAATACGTGCCCGACCTCAATATCCTCTCAACCCTCAGCCGGCAGGATGTGCAAAGCACCATAGACCGATCCCTGCTGCGACTGGGCGTCGAACGTCTGGACCTCGTGCAGTTCCATTGGTGGGATTATGATATTCCGGGGTATGTGGAGGCAGCCCTGCATTTGGACGCACTGCGAAAGGCGGGCAAAATCAAGCACATTGGCTTGACGAACTTCGACACAGCGCGCCTGGCAGAAATCTTGGAGGCAGGCGTACCCGTTGTCTCCAATCAGGTTCAGTACTCTGTCCTGGACCATCGGCCCGAGCAGGGCATGGTGGAATTCTGTGAGCGACATGACATTTCGCTGTTGTGCTATGGAACTGTGGCGGGTGGGTTCCTATCCGAGCGGTATTTGGGCGTGGCAGAGCCAAATCCGCCCTTTGAAAACCGGTCGTTGACCAAATACAAATTGATCATCGATGAATTCGGTGGTTGGGAGCTTTTCCAGCAACTCCTGGAGACGATGGACGAGATCGCCCACCGAAACGGCGTAAGCATAGCTGCGGTTGCTACCCGCTACGTCCTGCAGAAAAAGGGAGTCGGTGCCGCGATCGTGGGGACGCGCCATGTCCGTCACCTGCCAGAAACGCTGCGTCTGTCGAGTTTCCGGCTCGCAGAAAACGATACGAGTGCGATCGGCACAATCACTGGGCAGTCGGCAGGACCGCTTGGAGACATCTATGGGTTGGAGCGCATCAAGGGTGGAAAACATGCCGCCATTATGAAATACGACCTCGGCAAGGCACGGGCGCAGTAAAAGCGCCCCCCAGGACAAGGGCGGAGAGCATCCAATCAAATAAAGCGCCAGACCTGGCTGCAGCCCCGAGCATGTGCTCGGGGCTTTTGCATGGTCTCTTGACCGATAGGATGTGGTAAGGCTCCGCGCCCCGAGACGGGGGCGGCGAGCATCCAATGAGATTGACCGGACGACTTGGCAACAACCCTGAACATCGGCTTCTTCCACATTTGACAGACCAATCCAAACATGATACACTCTCTATAAAGAACCATTCTCCACAGTCTAACAAGAAAAGGCAGCTCGATGATAGTCGATCCACAAACCAGGTTCGAGGAATTGGTGGACAAGCTCCGGGAGCGAGAACACCGGCTGACGCCCCAACGCATCGCTCTGCTGCGGCTATTGGCCGCCAGCGATGGGCACCCCAGCGCCTCCCAACTGTACGACCAAATGAAAGATCAATTTCCAACCACGAGCCTGGCAACCGTATACAAAACCTTGGATGTCTTGAAAGGGATGGGCGAGGTCCTGGAGCTGAGATTCAGTGGGGACGACAACCACTACGATGGTCACAACCCCCATCCCCACCCACACCTCCTTTGTGTCCGCTGCCGCAAGATCACCGACCTCGAGGTGAACCTGGCCCAAAGTCTGGTGCAGCAGATGGCGCGGCAGTCAGGCTATCAGATCATCAGCTACCGACTCGATTTCTACGGCGTTTGTCCCGATTGCCAGGAAGCTGAATAGGTCAGCGGCTACGTCCTCTTACTGGGGATGTCTTATGGAGATTGAACCTTCGTAGAAGCCAGCCCTTGGGGAGTTTGAACCTGGAAGGGAGGTGGAGTATTATCCGTATAGTAAGGGATAATCTTTATTGAGCAAACATCCTGGCAGAAATCACTGCACAACCGTGATGACGCGCCAGGGAGGGGTTGTAGATAGACAATCACATGCAAACGAAAGGGGACAACAAAATGAGTGACGAAAAAAAGAGCCTGGAAATGGGCGCGGCGGCCAAACGCGCAAGGGGCAGTGGCACGTCGAACCGGGACTGGTGGCCGAACCAGTTGAACCTGAGCATTCTGCACCAACATTCCTCCCTGTCCAACCCGATGGGCGAGGAGTTTGACTATGCTGAGGAATTCAAGAAACTCGACCTGGAGGCGGTAAAGAAAGATCTTTATGCGCTGATGACCGACTCGCAGGACTGGTGGCCGGCCGATTGGGGTCATTACGGAGGCCTCTTTATCCGGATGGCGTGGCACAGCGCCGGCACCTACCGCCTGGGCGATGGCCGCGGCGGCGCGGGGTCGGGCAACCAACGCTTCCCGCCCCTCAGTAGCTGGCCAGACAACGTCAACCTCGACAAGGCGCGCCGTTTGCTTTGGCCGATCAA
>CAZNQW010000040.1:0-21618 GCA_964575225.1 uncultured Anaerolineaceae bacterium
TTTCCCTACACGACGCTCTTCCGATCTGACTGCAACATGGGGTAACTGCTCCCACTCCGCGCCGATGAGCGCATTCCAACACCCTCCTTTCCCCGAAAAATCGGGACGCACCAACCATCTCAGGGGTCCAACTGCACCGGGTTCATCTACCGTTGCCCCCGGTCTTTTGTCGAGCTTCCCAGGCTCGGAAATCTACGGATTGGGATGCAGACCTCCTCTTGGGTGCACCGAGCTCAGGCTTGCCAGCCCCGGCGTTCGTAATACTCGCCCAACATCTGGTCAAATTGGGCATGGGTCAACGACTCGCCGCTGTTGGTTAGGGGTTCTCGGAAAAAGCGCTCGGGCAGCCTGTCATCGGCCGCCGTCATCCCCTCGCGCAGGTTGAACTGGCGGATGGCATTGGCGATCCGCGCCGACAGGGCCTGGAGCCCGGCTTTGTCCAGATCCAGACCGGTGAGGGCGTGAATGATGGGCGGTAGGTGATCCCAGCCCAGCATGTCGCGGTAAAAGCGACAAAAGATCAGGGTATCGTACACAGTGTGGCGGTCCTCGAAATCGAGGACAAACTCGGCCTTGTCGTCCGGCACGGTCCGGTCGGTCCAACCGGCGAACTCGGCCTTGTAGACGGTGGCCCGCAGGTGGCAGGCGCCGCGGCTGGCGATGGCAAAGGCCAGCCCCATGCCCTTCAGGGCGCGGGGGTCATAGCCCGAAGGCTCCAATCCCTTGACGTGGATGGCCAGATCCTCCAGGCCCAACTCGCGACTGGCCGCACGGACGCCCTGGCTCAAGAGTTCGCCGATGCCTTCGCGGCGGGCGATCAACTGGATCAATTCGGCAACACCGGCACTGTCGCCATAGTCCAGCTTGAGGTCGAGGGCGCCGCGGCGCGAGGCCTCGATGGCAAACCCAGCCACGTTTCCGGCGGTGATGGTATCCAACCCCAGGCGGTCGCACAGATCGTTCAGGTAGACGATCTCGTCCAGGTCGTCGATGGCGCACAACCCGCCAAAGGAAAAGAGGGTTTCGTACTCGGGGCCTTCGACGGTCAGGCCCTTGTGGGGACCATCCGGCACGGTGCACATCTTGCCGCAAGCAAAAAAACAGCGATAGCAGGCCGTCGAGCGGGGCTTGTAGCGCTCGACCATCTTTTCGGCGCTGATCTCGGGCCAATGGGGCACCGTACCGGCCGACCAGTAATAGCTGGGAAAACTGCCGACCTTGTTGGCAATGGCCACCACCATCGGCGTGCCAAGGTTGCGGTAGGCTTTGGCTCCGCCGTCGGATTTGCCCCGCTCCCGCAGCTCCTTATCCAAGGCAGCCACGGCATCGGCGTCGTACCACTTGCACTGGCTCTGGCCGTGAAAGACCATGCCCTTGAGCCGCTTGGAGCCCATCAGCGCGCCCAACCCGGTACGACCCGCCTGGCGCCCGTGATCGTTCGCCACGCAGGCAAAGGCGACCAGGTTCTCGCCGGCGGGCCCGATGACAATGGCTTTGGCGCCGCGCACGCCCACAGCTTTTTCCAGGGCATCTTCAGCCTCGATGGCATCGGTGCCCCAATAGGGGGTCGCGTCGTGAAAGACGACCCCCTGGTCGCTGATCTCCAAAAAGGTGGGCGTTTCGGCCGCCCCTTGAATGATGATGGCGTCGTAGCCGGTAGCCTTGATCTTGGGCGCCGTGTGGCCACCCGAGTAGGATTCGGTAAAGATGCCGGTTTGGGGCGCCTTGGCATACAGGCCATAACGGCTGGCCGGCGCCAGCACACTGCCGCTGGCCGGACCCAGGGCCAGGATCAGTGGGTTTTCAGGAGCCAACGGGTCGACGCCCACCGGCACATTTTCCAGCAAAAGCTGCGAAGCCAACCCCTTCCCTCCCAAATAGAGGGCCAGCACCTCGTCGGCGATGGGTTCCGCAGCCCACGTCTTGGCCGATAGATCGACCCGAAGAAGCCTGTTGTAAAAGCCGTGCATGGCGCGCTCCTTTCTCGATGGTTGGACACTCGGCCCAGATCTGGGATCAATCCCCGTGCGATGGTCTGTGGTCGGGCACAGAACCCACAGGGCGCCCACGTCCGATTATTTTTCCGATAGGTCAGCGCCAGGGATCAGGGCCTGGCAGATTGGCCCTCATCCACACCTGGATCGATCCAGGCAGGGCGGGATAACGGATAGGGATAGACGGGCGTTTTCCTCTCCACCGAGGATCGCTCCCGATCGATGGACTCTGTTGACCGTTAAGAGAGAGTACAAGCCGCGCCGAGCAACACAGTGGGCTCTGACTGCCCATCGCTCGACAAAGAACAGCGGACCGATCGCCTTTTTGTCTCTCATGTCCATGAGCGGATGGCCTTTAACATCTTTAACCCGTCATGCGTGAGTGCAACGCCGCGACCCAGACCGAAAACCTTGGAACCAACCTCCCGGTTGGTAGTGGAAAAAGAGCGGGAACTCGGCTGCTGTTCACAGCCCGAGCGAACTAGGATAATTATACCATTGGGACCTTTTCCTGTCAACTTGGGAAATTCTACCTCTAACACATCGAATTACTTTTAAATGGAATGATAGCCATTGAAACCGTATGTTCCAGAGTTGCGCTCCTTGGGAAATCGTCCACACCCGACAACAGGAATTGATGCCAGGGGCCCAGGCCCCGCCCATCGCCAGGGCACAGCATCGCTGCAGGAAACTGCTCTCCGTCCCCGTCTCCGGAGACGGGGACGGCCCAAGGACTTTGGCGCGGAGCAAATTGGGATTGTAGAGGCGCGGGAGCGCTTTGGGGTTCGCGCGAGCCACAGTGGGCACTGCTGCTACACCCCTACCCGGATTTGACAGAAAGGGACGAATATGATATCCTACTGCCATAGGATGAAGTAAGAATCTGGTTCAGTCAAAGAAGATGAGCACCCAGGCGATTACCCGTCGGGGTGCCTTTTTTTATGCCAAGGCCAAAGGCGCCTTCCTCCTAAACACATATCTGAAAGGTACGAAATGTCTGAAAGAACAAATGGAACCGTCAAATGGTTCAACGGCGACAAAGGCTATGGTTTTATCGAACGAGAAGGAGGCCCTGATCTCTTTGTCCATCACTCGGCCATCCGTGGCGAAGGCTTCAAGAACTTGGAAGAGGGACAGCGCGTCGAGTTCAATGTCGAAAAGGGCCCCAAGGGCCTGCAAGCCACCGATGTCACCGTGAGCGGTTGGTAGGAGGAATCATGAGCCAGAAACTATACGTAGGCAACTTGAGCTACAACACCACTGAAGATACACTGCGCACCATGTTCGCCGAATATGGGGAAATCGAATCGGTCAACCTGATCACCGACCGCGACACAGGCCGGCCCAAGGGCTTTGGCTTTGTCGAGATGGCCACCGATCAGGCAGCCGACGCAGCCATCAGTGCCCTGAACGGCAAGTCGATAGACGAGCGCGAGATCAAGGTCGACAGGGCCAAGCCCCAACCCGACCGCCGCAGCTCGACCCGCGGCCGCGCGCGCTGGTAGGCGCATCACCCCTGGAGCCTTGAGCCCCAGGGAAAACACATCCTCTTGGAACGAACCGTCGCCAGGTAATGGGCGACCCTCGACAAGCAGAATGACTAGCGCGGGCCGTGGGCAATTGCGGCCCGCGCTATTTTCTTGACCGGCATCTGAACAGAACCGGCTCAACGGGACCACCGGCGCGGTAGGCGTCGGAATAAACGCACAACCCTGAGAAAGGTTCAAATTCTGAGGAGCAGCTCCCCATCGCGGGGTACCATTTGGGAGCCTGCTGCCTGAACCGCTCGGAACATCACCCCGCACGGAGTAAAACAAACACATTATGACTGGAAAACTACGAATCCTTCCCCTGGGCGGCCTGGGCGAAGTAGGAAAAAACATGACACTCATCGAGTATGGCCGCAATATTCTTGTGATCGATGCGGGGATCATGTTCCCCGAATCGGACGACCTGGGCGTAGACTATATCCTGCCCGATTGGGGCTATTTGCGCGACAAAAAAGACCTTGTACGCGCCATTTTGATTACCCACGGCCACCTGGACCACATCGGCGCCCTGCCCTACCTGCTGCAAGAGATCGATGCACCGGTGTATGCCACGCGCCTGACCCAGGGCTTGCTCCAAGTTCGCCTCAAACGCGAGGGGATGCTGGAAAAGGCCACACTGCACACCTACGCCGCCGGCGACGTGCTGCGCATCGGCCCCTTTACCGTCGAACCCTATCACGTCTGCCACTCGATTCCCGACTCGGTAGGCCTGGGCATCACCACGCCGGCCGGACTGATCGTCCACAGCGGCGATTTCAAGTTCGATCCCACCCCGGTGGACGGCTGGCCCACCGACGAGACCAAGCTGGCCGAATTTGGCCGCCGTGGGGTCCTGGCGCTGCTGGCCGATAGCACCAACGCCGACCAACCCGGCTCGACATCGTCCGAGGCTGTTCTCGACGACGCCTTTGACCAGATCATGAGCGAGGCGCCCGGCCGGCTGATCATCGCCACCTTTGCCTCGCTGATCTCGCGGGTGCAGCAGGTGATCAACGCGGCCCAGCGCCACAATCGCAAGATCGCCATCGCCGGCCTGAGCATGGTCGAAAACGCCGAAATGGCCCGCGAGCTGGGCTATCTCCACATTCCCGACGGGGTGCTGGTCAACCTGAACGAGATCGACCGGCTGCCGCCGCAGCAGGTGGTAATCATGGCCACCGGCTCGCAGGGGGAGCCCATGGCGGTCTTGAACCGCCTGGCGACCGACACCCATCGCTCGCTAAGCATCCAAGAGGGCGATGCGGTGCTGCTGTCGTCGCACATCATCCCCGGCAACGAAGAGACGACCTACGGCGTCATTAACCGCCTCTTTCAGCGGGGCGCCGACGTCTACTATGGCCCTCAGGTGCAGGCCCACGTGTCGGGCCACGCCAGCCAGGAAGAGCTGGGGCGATTGCTCGAACTGGTGAAACCCCGCTTCCTTGTGCCCGTCCATGGCGAGCTGCGCCACCTGGTGGCCCATGCCAAGCTGGCCCACAAAGCGGGCATCGCCAAAAGCGACATCGCATTGGTCGAAAACGGCTACCCCTTGACCTTTGAGGAGGATCGCCTGCACATTGGTTCGCGGATTCCCGGCGGCCCCGTCTTTGTCGACGGTTCGCGCGTCGGCGAGGTTGGGCGGGCCGTGATCAGCCAGCGGGACGGACTGGCCCAGAGCGGTTTTGTGACCGCCGTGGCTCCCTATGACCGCAAAGCCGGGAAAACAGTTGGCGAACCGCGCATCATCACCCAGGGCTTTGTCTACACCCCCGACGCCGAGAGCCTTTTGGCCAAGGCCGGGGATCTGGTGCGCGCCACCGCCTCGAGCAAACGGGGCGCTGCCGCACACCACATGGAAAAAAAGGTCGAAAAGGCCCTTTCCAACTTCTTCTACAAACAGACCAAACGCAGGCCGGTGGTCACCGTCGCCCTGCTCGAGGTCTGACAGCAGGCAACGGCCAGAGGCAGTTTCACTCGGCCTGGATCGTCAGATCCAGGCCCTATCCGCCGGATGGGGCATTTCGCCCGTACCGGGCAACACAAAGGAGGGAAAGCCATGTCGTTCTCAGTAGGAGATAAAGTGGTCCATCCGCGTCATGGACCGGGTCGCATCACAGGTATCGAAAGCAGGGATCTCCTGGATGGGGCCAAACGCTACTATATCATCGACATACCGGGCCAGGGCTTGACGGTCCAACTTCCCGTGCACACTGCCGACGAGTCGGGCGTGCGATTGGCCATGTCTCAATCCAAGCTGGCGCGGGTGTTGAACGTCCTACGCGGCAAACCCCACCTTTTGTCTGAGGACTATCGGGAGCGCCAAGATCAGGTCTACGCCCAGATCAGAACCGGTCGGGTGACCGAGTTGGCCCGCGTGGTGCGCGACCTCACCTGGCACCGGGAGCGATCCCACCTCACCAAAAGAGATGGCGATTATCTCAAGCAGGGGCGCGACCTGCTGGCGTCCGAGATGGCCCTCGTATCGGGTAGCACCGTCTCGGACGAAAACCGGCGGATCGAAGCGATCATGGTCGACGCCCTGGCCGGCGCCGCCCACTAGAAAAACCAAGACCTCCGAGTTTTGAAACCCTCGGAGGTCTCTACGATCCGTCGCCCCCACCCAAATCGTCACCCCCGCGGAAACGGGGGCCATGGGTTCCCCGCCTGTACCCAAGGGTACTTTAGGCGGGCATGGTGCGATGTAGGGGCGACGCACGCGTCGCCTACATCGCACCGGTTCCGAAAACTGCCCTTCGCGCCCCCTTACTCGGGCAGCGTCCCGCCCAAGCGTTTGTACAGATAGCGCACATTGACTTCCAGGCGCTCCATGCCGCCCATCAGCCAGGCGTCAAAGGGCGCCGGCAGTGTCACCTGCAAGGCCTCGTCCAGCGAGCCCCCGCGCCGCACCACATCACCCACCCGTTCCTCCAGCACATCGAAATACTCCAACTGAAGCGCCAGGTCGGGCGGCCCACCCACCGGTCCGTGCCCCGGCACCAGCAGCCGGAAATCCATTTCCAGCACCGTGCGCACCTGCTGCCGGTACAGATCCAGATCGCAGGCGCCCATATAGGGCTGCATGTGGAAAAAGCCCACGTCGCCGAGAAAGGCTACACCCTCGTCCGCGAGCCACAGCACCGCGTCGTCGTCGGAATGGCCGCGCCCCAGGGATCGCAATACGGCCATCCGTTCCTGTCCCTCAAAAAGAACCGGCTCCCGGAAGGTCCGGTCGGCATAGCGGGGCGTCCACTCGTCCATGTAGCGCAGGGTGTAGCCGATGCGCGTCAGTAGCCGCTCCAACCCGGCACGCACCCGCTCGTCCTGGGCCGACTGCAACGCCTCCTCCGTCTCCTGGCGGTAGGCCTCCCACGCACGGCGGTCCTTCCGCTCCTCCACCAGCGCGGGCACCTGCCGGCGCCAGGCCCGATCGGTGACCTCGCTGGCCCACAGCTCCGTGTCCTCGGAAAAAGCCGCCGCGCCCAGCCAGTGGTCGGCATGGGCGTGGGTAAAAGCCACCTCATCGACGCCACGCTCGAATATCCATTCGGCGGCCCGGCGCAGGTCGCGCGCCGGCGGCACCGCGTCAAAGGCGTCCACCACCAGTGTGCGCCCTCCCAGGTCGACGATCAGCGCGTTGGAAAAGGCTGCCCCGCCCGCCTGATGGATGCAGGCGAATACCCCCTCTGCCAGCGGCTCGAGCGTAAAGTGCGTCGATGCGAACGCATCTGCCAGGGACATTCCGTGTCTCCCTCTCTCTGTCCTCTACGGTTCTATCCTCTGTGCGGGCGACGCATGCCTCGCCCGTCAGCCGGTCGTCGCCCCCACTTGGACCGTCCTGCCTGTGTGTACGGGCCGGTTTGAAACCGGCCCTACGCCGAACATTGGGCCCCGCAGCCGATGCCGCCCGCCGCCACAAGGACCGCCCGGTAGGCAATGGCCTGGCCGATGCCTCGCCCCTACAAGGTCGCTATGCGCATCGGGGATTTCGTGTAACCGGTGGTCAGACTATCCGTCCCGCGGGCTGCCCACCGCCCCCCTATGTCACCTCGCGGGTATAGTTGGGCAACAGCACCGGCGAGGGGATCCGCTCCTCCTCATCAAAGGCGTGGCATGCCTCCTCAAAGCGCGTCACGTGTTCCAACGACAGGCGCTCCGGCGGCCGCCCGTTCTGAGCCACCTCTTCGGCTGCTGCCCGGCCCGTCCGCCGCCCATAAACCAAAATCTCCAACAACGAATTGCCGCCCAGTCGGTTGCGGCCATGGACGCCGCCCGACACCTCCCCCGCCGAGAACAAGTGGGGCACCGTGGTATGGCCGTGGGCGTCGATCACCAGCCCGCCGTTCTGGAAATGGAAGGTCGGATAGACCAGCACCGGATCGGTGCGGATATCGATGCCAAAGCGGTGGAACTGCCGATACATGGCCGCAAACTCGGCCATGGTGGCGCCCGGCCCGTGGATGATATCGACCATGGGCGTGTCCAGCCATACGCTTTGCTGGCCTGCCGGAGTGAGAATCCCCCGCTTTCGCACCTGGCACTCGCGGATGTTGGCACTGGCCACCGTGTCGCGGGTCTCCAGGTGATAGATGAACTGCTCGGCGTCGATGTTCACCAACTGGGCTCCCATGCCCCGCAACTTTTCGGTTACCAACTGGCCCACAATCTGCTCGGGGAAGGCCGCGCCGGTGGGGTGATACTGCATCGAATCCAAAAAGAGCAGCTCGGCCCCCAACCGATAGGCGATGGCCAGCCCGTCGGCCGTGGCGCCATAGTGGTTGGTGGTGGGAAAGAGCTGATAGTGGAGCCGTCCGCTGCCGCCGGTGGCCATGATGGTGCGCCGAGCGCGGACGACCAGGTAGTCGTCTGTTTCCAGGTTCTGCAGCAGCGCGCCGCCGCAACCGCCCTGACCATCGCCCAGCAGCTCGATGGCCGGCGAGAATTCCAGCACCGTCACCTCGGGATAGCTGCGCAGCTCGTCGCGCAGCGTGCGCATGATCTCCATGCCGGTGTAGTCTTTGGCCGTGTGGATCCGCTTGCGAGAGCTCCCCCCCAGGTGGATAGTCTTCATGGTGCCGTCGGGCTCTTTGTCGAACAGGCAACCAAGGCCCTCCAGCCAATGGATGATCCCCGGCGCATCGCACACCAGGGCTTCCACCAGATCGGGCACGTTGGTGAACCCACCGCCGCCGATGGCGTCCAGATAGTGGATCGCCGGCGAGTCGATGGGCTTGTCGGCAGCCTGGATGCCCCCCTGGGCCATCATCGTATTGGCATCGCCGTGGCGCAGCTTGGTAGCCAGCAGCACCCGGGCGCCGTTCTCCCGGGCCGTGATCGCCGCTGCCGTGCCTGCCCCGCCGCCGCCAATGACCAACACATCGACGTCATAGTCGGGCTCCAGCGTGGGGAACCGGGCCGGGTCCACCCGGCTGCGCCCCTCCATCACGGCGGCCAGCTCCAGTGGCATGCGCATCCCGGCCGAGGGACCCACGCGCAAGGGCCGCATCCGGTCTTGGACATAGTCGGGATGGTTGCTGCTGATCAGAGCCTGCTTTTCCTCCATCGTCAGGCGCGGAAAGCTCTGGCTCAGGCGTTCGCTGCGGGTGGCTTCGACCCGCTCTTTCAATGCTTCCAACTGGGGTGGATAGGGCATGAGATCTCTCCTTACACCTTGGACGCCAATTCGTCCTGCAGCCGTGCCTGGTAACCGCGCAGCCAGGCAATCCGCTCGGCGATGATCTCGCCGCCCCGCGCCGTGTACGACGCGCCTTCGGCGCTGGCAATGACGCGGTCGATCAGCGCCGGGACCTGGCTCACATCGCCGCGGTACTCGCCCGCTTCGGTGGCCCGGGTGATGGCCCGAGCCAGTCCGATGGCGCCCACGAACTCGGCCACGTCGGCGTCGTACAGGACCTTGGCCTCGAGGGTCTGGGGGTCGGGCCCGCCGTAGCGACTGTGGCCCTCGATGGCGTGGCTGACGGCCTGCACCGTCTCCTCGTCCCAGCCCAATTCGCGCAGCATGCCCCGCGCCATGCGAGCACCCAGTTCGTAATGCCGCATCTTGTTCAGCGGCACCCCAATGTCGTGCAGGTAGGCCGCTGCGCGCACAATGCCCAGATCGGCCCCCTCTTGGGCGCCCAGCGCCTCGGCCAGTTGCCGCACCCGCTCGATGTGATCCATCCCGGCAAAGCTGGCTGTGCTCTGCATCAACGTCGCCGTCTGCCGGATGAACTCCAGGTCGTGATCGGAAATCTCCATCCTGTCTCCCTCCTCTTTCCCTCGCCTGTCGCGGGGACGCGGGACCGAAAGATCCCGCGCCAGCCAATCTATCGTTATGTCAATCTTCTACAGCCGCCAGAAGCTCCCGAGCCCGGGCCACCACCGGCGCATCGATCATCTTGCCATCCAGCGCCACCACCCCATCGCCGCGGGCGGTGGCCTCGTCAAAGGCGGCCAACACCCGCCGCGCCCACTCGAACTCGGCCGCGCTGGGTGCCCAGGCCTGGTGCACCGGCTCGATCTGGTTGGGGTGGATCAACAACTGGCCCGAATACCCCAGCCGGCGCGCCTGGCTCGCCTCCGCCCGCAGGCCGTCCTCGTCTTGCAGGTCGGTGTAGACGGTGTCGATGGCCCACACGCCGGCCGCGCGAGCCGCCACCACCACATGGGCGCGGGCATAGGCCAGCTCCTGGCCCTCCCGGGTGCGCACCGCCCCCAGATCGCGCGATAGGTCCTCGCCGCCCAGGCACAGGGCCTGCACTCGCGGGCTCGACCGGGCCAGATCCAAGACCCGCAGCACGCCCAGCGCCGTCTCGATCATCAGCAGTACCCCCAACGACCCGGCCGCCAGGCCCTGCTGGGCTTCCCAGCCGTCGAGCCAGCGGGCCAGTGCCTGCACCTCGTCGGGATTCTCGGCCTTGGGCAGGCAGACGGCATCCACGCGGCCGCCGGGCAGGGTGGCAGCCAGGTCGTCCTGGGCCAGGCCGCCCGTCCAGCCGTTGATGCGCACCACCACCTGGGGACCAAAGGGCCCGGCGTCCAGCGCCTGGCGGATCAGCCCGCGGGCCTCGGCTTTGGCCTCGGGCGCCACCCCGTCCTCCAGGTCCAGGATGACGGCATCGGCCGCCGCCGTCCGCGCCTTTTCCAACAGACGCGTCTTGGCGCCCGGCACGAACATCAGGCTACGCAGTGGAGTCTGTACCGGCATGGTTCACACCTCCTCATTATTATGGCAACGGGCTGCCACCACCCACCGTCCCTTCATCGCACGCATCAACGGTTGCAGATTGGGCTGGCCTTACGAAGCTTGATCGAGTTGCATCGTCTCTTGCAAAACCGAATTCCGACCGGGAAACGCACCAATTTCGTGGGGTCCGGGGCCGCCCGTCTGCGAGCGCGTTAGAGCCCCGGGCCGGGGTGTGGGGGCGCGGCTGCGCTCCCACAAAACCCCTGCGCTGAAAAAAGTACACCTCTCGGAGGCTTGGACCCTGCGAGCCGGAAACCATGCAGGCAGGCGCAGCCGGGGGTCCACCCCGATTCCACAATGGATGCCCGCTTTCGCGGGCATGACAGGCCGAGGCCCTCCTACCTCCTACCCCGTAAACGGCTCGTCGCGGTACAGGCGCTGGACGCGCACCGCGCCTTCGGGATACACCCGCAGGCACAGCCCGCACAGCGTGCACTCGTCCTCGTTCTCGGGATCGGTCACCAGGCGATCCTCCTGCCAGGAAAACACGTTCACCGGGCAGACCTCGGTCAGTCGCTTGCCGCCATCGGGAGCGCAGCGCTCGGGATCGATTTCGACGCGAATAAAGATACCCATCAGCCGATGGCCTCCTTCACCAGAGTTGCGACCTCGCTCAAGCGCCGGGCCACGCGAATGCCCGCCGCCGACAGCGTCTCGATCTTGGCCGCCGGACTGCCCCTCCCCCCTTCAACGATGGTGGCCGCATGGCCAAAGCGCACGCCGGGCATCTGATCGGCAAATCGACCGGCGATAAAGGCCACGATGGGCAGCCGCGAACCGTGGGCCGCCACGTGGGCGGCCAGCGTTTCCTCCATGGTGCTGCCCGGCTCCCCAAAAAAGACCAAGGCCTGGGTTTCGGGGTCAGCCTCAAACAGCGGCAGCAGGTCCAAAAAGGTCGAGCCCACCAACGGATCGCCGCCCACACTGACGCAGGTACTCTGTCCCAACCCGGCGTGGGTCAACAGATTGGCGATTTCGGTGGTCATGCCGCCGCTGCGCGACATCACGCCCACCGGGCCGGGCGTGTAAGCCCGCCTCACGGCGTCGGCCGAACCGCCGCACATGCCCACCCGCGTCTTGCCGGGCGAGATCAGCCCCAGGCTGTTGGGGCCCACCACGCGACAACCATACTCGGCTGCCGCCTCCAGCACCTCGGCCATATCGCGGCGGGGAATGCGCTCGGTGACAATGACCACCAGGCGCAAGCCGTTGCCCATCGACTCCAGGGCCGCGTCCTTGGTAAAAGCAGCCGGCACCGAGATGACGCAGGCGTCGGCAGGATGATCGGCCAGGGCCGCAGCTACCGTGTCGTACACGGGCACGCCGTGGACCTCGGCGCCACCCTTGCCGGGCGTCACCCCGGCAACGATGCGGGCGCCATAGGCAATCGACTCAATGGTAAAGGTCGCGGCCTCGCGGCCCGTGATGCCTTGGACCAGGATTTTTGTCTGTTCGTCGGCTAGGATTGCCATGGTCGCCTATGCCTCCTTTCGGACCATCGTCGCCACCACCTGATCGATGCTGGTCTCGCGGGTGAAAAAGGGCACCCCGTAATGGCGCAGCAGGGAAAAGCCCTCCTCCTCCCACGAACCCGGAATGCGAAACGCCGCGATTCGTTCGGCGGGATCGCCGCCCATCTCCAAGATGCCCTTGACGACGCCGCGGGCCACCAGATCCACCCGGGTGTTGGACACCACGTTCATGATGACGGCGATGCGCTCCACCCGTGGCTGGCTGAGGATCAGCTTGGTCAGCTCTTTGACCTTCCAGACGCTGGGATTGCCGCCAATCTCGCAATAGTTGGCCGGGCGCAGGCCGGCGTCGAGCACGGCGTCGAATGCAGCCAGGCTGGCGCCTCCCCCGCCGATGAGCAACCCCAGGTCGCCGTCGAACTGCACCATCCGCCCGGCCACCCCGCGGTGATCGGCGCCGTCGATCTCGGCCGCCTTTTGCTCGAACTCGGTCAGGGGCCTCTGGCCCCGTCCGGCCAGATCGAACCTGCTGGTCAGCTCGGGGTGGCGATAGAGCCCGTCGTCATCCAGATCGACGTGGGCGTCAACGGCCACCAGACGGCCGTCGGGGGTCACCATCAGGGGATTGACTTCGACCAACAATGCGTCCAGCTTGATAAAGAGCGCCACCAGCCGGTCGATGACATCGGTCAGGCGCAACAGGGGCCGCCCCGTAAGACCCAGGCCCAGGGCCACGTCGCGGGAACGGTAGGTGGGCCAGGGACGCCGCAGGGGCAACAGGTGGCGCTGCACCTCATCGGCCATGGCCTCGATCTCGACGCCTCCCATGGCCGAAACCAGGAGCACCGGCCTCCGGGCTGTGGTGTCGTAGGTGACGGCCAGATACAGCTCTTGTTGCGCCTGCACCTGCTGTTCCACCAGCAGCAGTCGCACCGGATGGCCTCGCAGGGGTTCGGCCAACAGGCGCTCGGCCGCCGCCGCCGCTTGATCGGGAGTGTCGACAAAGGCCAGGCCGCCCGCCTTGCCCCGGCCGCCCAGCGGGATCTGGGGTTTGAGGACCACCCGCTCGCCCAATGCCTGGGCAGCTTGGGACGCTTCGGCCGCCGACGACACCAGGCGACCCTGAGGGGTCTCCAGGCCTGCCTCACGCAGAAGGAGCTTGCTTTCGTGTTCCAACAGTCGCATCGCCCACCTCCTTGGGAGCCGCTGCAATCGGAGTCTATTCGAGGTTGTGCTGGCACGGGCGCGCCACATTCGGCGGCCTACGCCAAGATAGATAATAACACCTTTGCGCCAACTTCGCAAGTTCGGACCGGCGCGGACGAAGGATCGCCAGGTCGGGCAAGACGTGGTGTGACGCAGGATGGCTGCTGCCGGCGAGTGCGCAGGCCTTTATGCGTGAGGGTACTCGCGGCAGGCATGACGATGCGTCCATGGACGAACGTCACCCCGACCTGCTTGCCCATACAGGCGCGGGCGACGGCCTTGTAGGGCGGCGCCCCATGCCACGCCGCCCCCCCTAAATCCCATCAGATCTGCGTTTTGGGCGGGGGCGGAGCGGGCTGCAAAATGGGACTGACCGACTCGGCGCGGTGGATGCAGCGGATGACCCGCGCCAACAGCGGAGCGATGGACACGACCCGCACCTTGGTGTGGGGCTGCTGCATCTCGGGCGGCACATGGATGGTGTTGCTGACCACCAACTCGGCCACCTCGTCCATCGCCGCCAGACGCTCCATGGCCGATGGCAGCAGGACGGGGTGGGTGACGCAAAAGTGAACCTCGGGCCGGGCGCCCCGCTCGATCAGGTCGCGGGCCTGTTTGAGCACGCTGCCGCTGGCCATAATGTCGTCGATAATGATCGGGATCTTGCCCTCCACGTCGCCCACCACGTGGGTGGTGTGGACCTGGTCAACACCCTCGCGGCGTTTGTGCATCACCACCAGCGGCTTGCCCAGCCATTCGGCATAGCGACCGGCTAACCCGGCCCTCCCCACGTCGGGCGAGACGATGACGGCATCGTCGAACCGGGGATCGGCAAAATAGGAGGCCAACACCTCCATGGCCGACAGGGGATCGACCGGGATGTTGAAAAAGCCCTGGATGGCGCGGGCGTGGATGTCGACAAACACCACGCGGTCCACACCTAGCATCTCCAAGCAGTTGGCCACCACCCGGGCGCTGATGGCCTCCCGCCCCCGGGCCATCCGCTCCTGGCGGGCGTAGGGAAAATAGGGGATGACACAGGTGATGGTATGGGCCGAGGCACGGCGAAAGGCATCCACATACAGCAATAGCTCCATGAGGGTGTCGTTGACCGGGGCCGAACAGGGCTGGACGATAAAGATATCCTGATCGCGCACCAGCTCGTCGATCTGGACGTGGACCTCCGAGTCGGGCAGGTGGGTGGTGGTCGAGCGGCCCACCGGCACCCCCAATTGATTGGCGATCTCCTGGGCCAGCGGCCGGTTGGCACTGCCGGAAAAGATGCGCAGCGGATGGCGGGGCGTCGCTTGTCTGCGGCGCACCAGGCGCTTGTGGTCAAAACAGCGGTCTACGGTGGGGGGCATGAAACCTTTCTCCTATCAGTCAGTCAGGCCTGGACTCACAAATAACCATGCTCGCGAAACCAGGCCAACGCATCGCGGACGGTTTCGGCCAGAGGCCGGGTCTGAAGGCCCAGCTCAGTGCGGGCCTTTTCGGTGTTGAGCGCTCGCCACTCGCTCAAGGTCTTGAAATGTTCCAACGGCAGGGGAGGGATCAGGGGCAGGCGGCCCAGGGCCTCACCGGCGCGCACCAGGCGCTGCACCAGCGCCAGGGAAACTTGGCGGCGCGGTGGGAAGACGCCCGCCTCCTGAGCGGTCACGTCCAGGGCCTGGCGCAGTGGATAGTTGCCGCCACCCAGGATGTAGCGCCGGCCCAGGCGGCCCCGCTGCGCGGCCAGCAGGTGGCCCTGCGCCAGGTCGCGGGCATCGATGATGTTGACATCGAGGTCGAGCCAGACGGGCAGGTGGCCCTTGGCCACATTGAGCAGAATCTCCCCGGTCGCGGGCTTGGCGTCCCAGGGACCGAACACAGCCGTGGGATTGACGATGACCAGGGGCAGTCCTTGGGCAGCCGCTCGCCACGCCTCGGACTCCATCGCCCATTTGCACTCGAAATAGGCGCTGCCGGTGCTGCCAGGCAGATAGAAATCGCCCTCGTCGGCCAGCCGGCCGGGTTCCCCCGTCGGGCCGATGGTGGTCAGGGAGCTGGTGTAGACCAGGCGGCCGACCTCCGCCTGGCGGGCGGCCTGGAGCACATGGCGCATGCCGCTTACGGCAGCTCGCAGCGACCCGTCCCGGTCCAGAGAGTGGAGAGGATAGTAGGCGGCTGCGTGAAAGACCAGGTCGCAGCCCTGCATGGCCGCTCGAAGCGAGGCCTCGTCGGCCAGGTCACCCACGACGCGCTCCACCGGGAGATCGTCCAGCATCCAGGTGGGACTGGTGGGGCGGTGCAGGGCCCGCACATCCCAACCGGCATCCACGCAAGCGCGGACGATGTTGTGGCCGATGCAACCGGTGGAGCCAATGACCAAAACCTGGGGCACGGGGTGGGTCGCCTCCTAGCGCCTGCCGAACTCGCGTTCCAACTGCTCGACGGTAAAGTGAACGACGGTGGGCCGGCCGTGGGGGCAGGTGCGCGGCGAGGCGCACTGCTCCAGCTGGCGGATCAGCTCCTGCATCTCGTCGGGCGCCAGGGTCTGCCCAGCCTTGATGGCCGCCCGCTTGCACACGGTGGCGATCAGCTGCTCTTCGGCGCGGCTGGCCACCGGGTCGTCGCCCTGGCGCAGCAGCTCTAGGATGTCGACCAGGGCCGCCTCCAGGTCGGGCACCACCAGGATGGCGGGCACCGCACGCAGCAGGTAGCTGGCGCCGCCAAAGGGCTCCACCTCAAAGCCGATCTGATTGAGGGCCTCCAGATGTTCCTCCAGCACAGCGGCCAGTTGGGGGTCGAGGTTCAGATGCAGGGGCTCGAGCAGGATCTGCGAGGCGACCGAACCGCTGTTGTGGCCGGCCATCAACTGCTCATAGAGGACCCGCTCGTGGGCGGCGTGTTGGTCGATCAGGTACATGCCCTGGGGCCCCTCGGCCACAATGTAGGTCTGGCCCACCTGGCCCACGACGCGCAACAGGGGCAGGCGCACCGGTCCCACCGGCTCCAGGGACACCTCGCCGGGACCCAGGTCGAATCCATCGGGCGGGCGGTAGAACTCCAAGGCCATCTGGCTGGTGATCCCGCCCTCGGGCCGCAGCAGGCTGTTGCGGCGCTCCCAATCGGGGGAAGCCCAGGTGCGGGGCGCCTGACCGGCCGTGGGAATGGGGGCCTGGTCCAGCAACGTCCGGCGCACGGCGCGTTGCACGGCGCTGAATACCTGGTTGGCCTGGCGGAATTTGACCTCGCGCTTGGTGGGATGGACGTTGACGTCGACCTCACCGGCGGGCAGTTCGAGAAGAACGACGGCGACGGGGTGGCGGCCCACGGGCAACAGCGTGTGGTAGGCCTGGGCCACGGCATGGGCCAGGGACCGATCCTGGATCCAGCGGCGGTTGCAAAAGAGGACGATGTGGCTGCGGGTGGCGCGGTGCAGCGCAGGGACGCCCACAAAGCCGCGGACGGTCAAGCGGGCTTCGGGCGCGCCGTCCTCGGCCTCGGGCTGGATCTCGAGCATCTGCTCGGCCGTCTCCAGGCCATAGAGGGCGATCAGCACATCCAGCAGCTTGCCGTTGCCGGTGGATTGGAACAGCACGCGCCCGTCGGCCGTCAGGTGAAAGCGGATGGTGGGGTGAGCCAGGGCGTACTGGCTGACGGCAGTGTGAATGTGGCCAGTTTCGGTTTGGGGCTGGCGCAGGAATTTGAGCCGGGCGGGCACGTTGTAAAACAGGTTTTCCACGGTGAGGACCGTGCCCGCCGGACCGCCCCGGCCCTCCTGGCGGCGAATCTGGCCCCCTTCCAGGGACAGAAATTGGCCCATGGCCTGGTCGCGGGGCCGGGTGAGAAGGGTGACCTGGCTGACGGCGGCGATGGAGGCCAGCGCTTCGCCGCGGAAGCCCAGGGTGTCAATGTGGTCCAGGTCTTCGACGATGCTGAGCTTGCTGGTGGCATGGCGGGCAAAGGCCAGGATCACCTGAGCGTCGGGGATGCCGCTGCCGTTGTCGGCCACACGGATGAGACGACGGCCGCCCTCGCGGATCTCGATGCGGATGTCGGTAGCGCCGGCGTCGATGCTATTTTCCAGTAGCTCTTTGACCACCGAGGCGGGTCGTTCGACGACCTCACCGGCGGCGATCTTGTCGGCCACGTCGGGCGGCAAAAGCCGGATGGGCATGGGGTTCCCTCTGCGCGATCCTCCAGGCATAGACTGCACACCCATTGTACCACAAAGGGGGGCGCGGCGGCAAACCCTTGGCCCCGCCGGGCGGTGGCCCCCGCCTCAAACCGACGAACCCGCGCCGCACCTACCCGCAATTTCCAGCCGCCCCCTCCGCTCGCGCGGGATCGCCAGATCCCGCACAACTGGCAGCCACCATCGGCCTGGGTCTGGCGACCTCCGCACTGCTCGCCGCCCCCGAGACGGGGGCGGCCTCTGCCAAAGTCCTTTTGAACAAGCCGCAACCCTGGCAACCGACGCGTCACCCCCGCGAAGGCGGGGGTCCATACGCCTTGTGTCCAAGAATGGATGCTGCCTGCGGGTACGCAGGCGCTTCCGCGGGCATGACGTTGGGGGAAACTCGTACGAGTTGCGTGTGCTCCCGTGGAAGAGCAACCGGAGCCAACACGCGACTTTGACAGGACCCTGTGCCCAAACATCCGGGGGATTGACATCCGGTGCCATGCGTGATATACTGGATGACATAAGGGGTTCAGGGCCCCGGCCTGAGTGGGCGGCGGGCCGAGTCCACAAGAGCCCCAGGCGTTAGCCAACCGTCTCCGTATCCAAGCGCCGATCCATCACCGCGCTCTTCCTGAACCCCATCATCACCGTCAACGTAGGTCCTTCCTTCTCGCCAAAAGTTGCCATCCTGCGATCAAACACGCATCACTGCAGAACCGATCCACTCTGGCCTTTGCATCGTTTTTCGGGCCATCTCGGATACCCTCGGCCGGAACCCCTCCGGCACCAGGGACATGCGGGCGTTGATAATGCCCGCAGAAAGGAGCACGTGATGAACGTCCGTCGGATTCGCTTTTTGGCTGTCGTTGCCCTGCTGGCACTGCTGGCCCCCGTCGCTCCACACAGCGCGGCAGCGCCCACTGCCGCCCCCACCCAGGCCATCGATGCCGCCAGCCCCTGGGCCTGTACCCCGCCGGTCATTGACGGCCAGGCTCCCTTCTACGAATGGGGGGCCGCCCCATTTCTCGACGTGCGCCATGGGCGGATCTTTTTCATGAACGACGGCACCCACCTCTACTTTCTGTTCGACGTGGTGGGCGACACGGTCGACGATCCCCCCGCCCCTCCGCCCACGAACGGCGACTATTTCTGGCTGTCCTTTGACATCAACCTCAACGCCGCCATCGATCCGGGCGTGGACGTCAATTATGCCATTGCCCCCTCCCTTCCGTACCAGATCGGCCTGCAATACTACGAAGGTCCCGGCACGTGGACGGGGCTGAACCCCACGGCCGCCCCACTGGGCGTGGGTATGCAAGCCTCCTTTGCCTCCCAGGCCCCCCATCGTATCTGGGAGCTGGCTATTCCTTTGCGCGAGATCGGAGCCGGGCCGGGCGCGGTGGTGAGTGCCGGCTTTCGCCTCTACTCCCAGAACCCCGCCTTTACCGACGACCTGCCCCCGGATTTTTTCAACGATTTCAGCGACTTGATCCAGATTGCCCTATCCGAGACCGGCTGCCAGGTGGGGATGGAGAAATCGGTCAGTGCCCACATCGCCAACCCAGGCGATATCCTCAACTACCGCATCGACTACTTTTTGCCCGGAGGCGTGTACAAGAATCTGACCATCTATGAGGCCCTGCCGCCCGGGTTGGTCTATCTGCCCGGCAGCGCCAACCCACCGGCGATCTTTTCGGGGGGAGTGCTCATTTGGAAGCTGGGCGACGTGTCTGCATCGGGCTCGGTCACCTTCCAGGCCATGGTCGATCACAGCGCCTGCCGGGAACAAGAGGTGATCGTGGACATTGCCAATCTCTCGGCATCAGAGCCCCACCTCCTCCAGATCTCCAACCCAGCCACCACCGAAATCACTTGCCGCCCCATCGAGTTCCCCACCGATGACCCGCCCTATGCCGAGAGCGAGATCACCGTCAACCCCTATCCCTTGGTCAGGGGTCAGCCGACCATGCTTTGCACGACCATCGCCAACACGAGCGCCATGACGCAGACGGTGAGGGTCAATTTTGAACTGGCCAACTTTGGCATCGGGCTCCGGTTTACGCCCATCGTCGCGCCCGGCAACCCCCGCGAGGTGGAGATCCCGCCGGGTGGCTCGGTGACCGTCTGCATCCAATGGGTGCCGACCACTCCAGGCCATCAGTGCATCCAGGTGGTGGTGTCGGACGTCCACGACCAGTTTCCCCCCATCCGGAGCCAGCGCAACCTGGATGTCAACGAGGTGCTGCTGCCGGGCGAGCCGTCCACGTTCCAGATTCCAGTGGGCAATCCCTCGCCCGACCCCATGAACGTGAGAATGCTCGTGCGCAACAACTGCCCCGACTGGATGGTGGAGGTCGATCCCATCTCGTTCACCCTGCCGAGCGATGCCCACCAGACGGTCTACGTCAAAGTGATGCCACCTGACACGGCGATCCTGGGCTCTGGGTGCGCCATCGACATCGAAGCCTGGGAAGTCGACCAGGCCGGCAATCTGACGCAACTGATCGGCGGCATCCGCAAGCTCGACGAGCCGCTCATCCCCCTGGGCGATCCGGGCGAGCGTCCCTTTGCCGAAAAAGAGATCCGCATCGCCCCCTACCCGGTGATCTCGGGCAAGGCAGCCGAGGTGTGTGTCGTTCTCGAAAACGACACCGACACCGGTCAGGATGTGATGGTCGAATTCCTGATGTCGGGCCTGGGCATCGGGCTGCCCTTTAACCGAATCGTCACCACCGGCGCCGCCAACCCACAGACGGTCCACCTGCCGCCCCACAGCACGGTGGTGGTCTGCGTCCAGTTTGTGCCCACCTCTCCCGGACACCGCTGCCTGGCCGTCAAGCTGTCGATGGCCAACGGCTATGTGACCCACAGCTACCGCAACCTGGACGTGGCCGAGCTGTTAGAACCCGGTGTGCCCGAGGAGGTGCCCATCTCCGTCGCCAACCCGACGGCGGCGATGGCCGACATGGACCTGGTGGTCGACAACACCTGCTTGGGTTGGACGGCCTGGGTATCGCCCTCGGTGCTGCTGGACGTAGGCCCCAACAGCGCCGACGTGCGCACGGCCGTTCTGACCGTGATCCCCCCTGCCGGCCTGTTGGGGACAAACTGCTACATCGATCTGCTGGCCTACATCGACGGCCGCCTCATTGGCGGCATTCGCAAGATCGACCGCATGCCCACGGCGCCGCCCATCGATGAACCGCCTTGGGCCGAGAGGGAGATCACGGTGAGCCCCGATCCACCGGTGGCAGGCATGCCGGCGCAGATGTGCGTCCAATTCACCAACCCCACCGCCGTGGACCAGCCGATCCAGTATTGGTTTGCCGAGGCCGACTTTGGAGCGGGCATTCCCTTCACCAACTTTGCCTTCTCCCTCGCTTCGAGCATCCCGGCCCATGGCACGCTCACGGCCTGTGCGCCCTGGACGCCGGCCGCCACCGGCACCTTGCACCGCTGCCTCCGCGTCCAGATTCACCAGGATGGGTACGAGGATGTCTTTTCGCAGCGCAATGTCGACTTGATCCATCTCGACCTGGGGAGGCTTCGCATACCGGATCTGTATGTCGACTTGCCGCCCTTCCTGCTCAGGAACCCGAACCCCGACCCGGTACCCATCTTCTTCCATCTGCTGCCTGTGGGACTCGTAGGTCTGGACTTTCAGGTGATGGGAGCGACGCAGAATGGAGCGTTCGCGACCCAGAACGAGTGGATGCTTGGCCCTGAAGAGATCAAGGAATTCTTTGTGCGCGTCGAGTCGACGGGGGACGCCGGGTTGGTAGGAGACCAGAATTACCTCGACGTGCTGCCCTATGCCAATGGGCAGGCGCTGCTCGTCGAAGGGATCCAGAGCGGGATGCGCTATCTGGTCGAGCCGTGGAGGCTCTACCTGCCTGTGGTGCTAAAGGCGGATTAGGATCGGCCGCGCCCTATCCTGTAGGGGCCGGTTTGAAACCGGCCCAATAGGCATCAACGTAAGCCCAGTAGCTGCTGAAAGGTTGCCGGA
>CAZNQW010000041.1:0-20484 GCA_964575225.1 uncultured Anaerolineaceae bacterium
ACACCCTATCCTACACTCTTTCCCTACACGACGCTCTTCCGATCTATCGCGGGCGATTTTGGCGATGGCAGCGCTATCGCCGACCAAGGTGACTTCGGCCAGGCCTGCCACTTCGGCGTCCAGTCCTGCCAGCATCACCTCTTGCTGGTGCCCTGCTGCGACGGCAATTCTCTTGGGGCCTTTGGCTTTGGCTGCTTCTACAAGTTCAGGGAAGGAACGGATGGGCATGATGCCTAAGTACCTCCTTTTAGTTGAGATCCGACTATGGCGACGGGAATGGTAAAGTAGAATCGACTGCCCAGGTTGGGTTGGCTCTCTACCCCTACCTGACCACCATGGGCCTCGACAATCTGCTTGGCGATGGCTAGGCCCAACCCTGTGCCTCCAAACCGGCGCGTGGTGGTCCCATCCACCTGATAAAAGCGATCAAAGATGCGGTCGAGTTTATCTTCGGCAATGCCGATGCCCGTATCCTGCACTTCGGTGTGGATGATGGCGTCTTTTTCAAACATGCGAACCGTGATCGTGCCTCCGGGGTTGCTGAATTTGATGGCATTGCCCAGCAAGTTGTCGAATACCTGGGTAATACGCTGCTTATCGGCCAGCACAGGCGATAGGTCAGAGCCGATCTCATCGATCAAGACAAGGCCTGCGTCCGCCGCCGCGGCCTGGGCTGCCTGTACGGCATCATGGCCGGTTTGCACCAGCGAGATCGGCTCTAGACAAATGCGTTCGTGGTTTGTCTGCTGCAGGGAGATAATATCGTCCACGAGTCGAGATAGGGCGTTGGCCTTGGCAGCCACAATCTCCATAGCTCTGGCCTGATCCTGGTTCAATGGCCCCATATCGCCGTCTTGCAGCAGTTCCACATAGCCCTTGATAAAGGTCAGCGGTGTCCGCAGTTCGTGAGAGATATTTTGCACGAACTCGGATTTCATCCTGTCCAGTTCGCGCATCTCGTTGTAGGCGTTTTCCAGTTCTGTGTAGCTTTGCTGGAGGCTCTCGTACAGTTGGGCGTTCTCGATGGCTACGGCGGCCTGGGCAGCAGCGATGGTCAGCAGGCGCCGTTCGTTGTCAAAGGCGTTGGGGTTGGTTGAGTCGATGCTTAGCGTGCCCACGATCTCGTCACGCACTATCAAAGGCACGACAAATAGCGAGCGGATTTCGGGATCAAAGTATAGGAAATCTTTTTCCAGAGTGGTGTCTGGGACATAGATCGGTTGGCGCCGCTGAATCACTTGACCGCTAATGCCTTCGCCGATCTTGAGCCGGGCGACGCCCTTCCAACTCACTGAGGGGCCGCTCGCCGCTTCGAGGCGCAGATACTCGCGAGAGGGTTCGATCAAAAAGATACTGCACGCACGACAATCCAGGGTGAGCCTCAGGATGGAAACAATGGAACTCAGCACCATGTACAGCGAAAGGCTACTGGTAATCTGGGTGGCCAGTGTGTAAAGGGTGGAGGCTTCGGCCAGCTGATTGGTCGTTTCCTGGTGCAACTGCTCTTTGTCGATGGCCAACGCAGCCATGCTGGCCAAGGCTGTGAGCAGTCGCCGCGTCGAGTCGTCGGGTGGTAGGCGGTCCGCGGTGATGAGGCCAATGGCGCCTCGGTCGGTCATTAGCGGGATATTGGTGATCTGGCTGGCTTTGGACCCGACGTCGGTGAGGAATTCTGGATCGGATGTCGTGTCTTTGACCTCGACGATCTGCCCAGTGGTGAGCGCGCGCCGGTAGGTGCCTTCGTGGGCATATACGGGTCGGTTGTTAAAGGCTTCCATGACCTCTGGGCTCAGCCCCCGCTCGGCTACCATCTTGAGCCGCTGGCTGCCGGGTGGATCGATGAGGATGATGGAGCCTTCGGTGCTGTCGATCAGGTGAATCGATTCTTCCAGTACAATATCCAAAATGGTCTGCAAGTCTTGGGCTTGGTTGAGGGCTTGACTGACCTGTGTCAAGGCGGTGAGTTCGCGCACCCGCTGTCGAGTTTCTTCGAACAACCGAATGTTGTGGAGGATGGTACTGAGCTGGCCAGCCAGCGTGGTGAGCAGGCGCAAGTCGTCTTCAGAAAAAGCGTTTAACGTGCTACTCTGCACATCGAGGACGCCGGATACCCGGCCTCCCACCTGGAGGGGGACCGCCATTTCGCTGAGGGTGTCGCGATATCCGGGAAGGTAGCGGGGTTCGCGGCGGACATCGTCAATGCGCAGCGGTCGGCCCGTTTGAGCAACCCAGCCCATAATCCCCTTGTCCAAAGGGATACGAAACCCGCCTTTTGGGGAGAATAGATCGGCCACGCTCGGATGCAGCCATAGGTCGCCCTTGGCTTCGTCTACGAGTAGAACGTGAACATGCTCGATGTTGCGTATCCCCATGAGGGCCTTGACGCAACGGCGCAGAACCTGGCCAAAGTCGAGGGAGGAGGTGGCTGCCAAGGCGACCCTGTGCAGAAGGGAGACCTCTTCCAGGTGACGGGTGACCTCTTGATAAAGACGGGCGTTCTCGAGGGTCGCTGCGGCCTGGTTGGCAAAGGCCATGACCAGTTGAGCATCTCTTGGCGAAAAGGCACCGGCTTCTCGCTTGTCCAAATTGAACGTCCCGATCATCCTGTTTTGCACCAAAAGGGGCGCGCCAATCCAGGCGCGAATATAGTCTGCGCCGGGTATGGGCAGCCAACGTTCGTCGCTCTGCACATCGTCGATGATGATAGGTTGGTGGGTTTGTTCAAGCCGGGCGATCTTGGCGTCATCGTACGAAAAGATCAGGTTGTGTGCGTCAATTTCCGAGGGGAGGCCACGACTGGCGATGATGCGCCAGCCTTCTTGGTCTATCAGGCACACCGAGGCGCTGTCATAATCGACCACCAGGCGCAGGTGGTCCAAGATGGTGTCCAGAATGGATGCGATCCCGGGAGCCAGCATTGTGATGCAGGGGTCGTCGCCACGGGCCGCCTTGTCCGTTGGGTCCCATGCAGGCTCTGCTTGGTCCCCGCTTGTGTCTACTTCTGCGCTGTGGATGATCAACACCCACTCTTGGATATGGCCCTCAGTGTCGAACACGGGCGAGGAGGAAATTTCGACTGCGCGCGATGTGTTGAGTTGTTGATAGGCAGGGCAGCGAAAGCGGGTCGGTTCCTGGGTTTCGAACAGGTGCTGGATGGGGCAGGCAGTGGGAGAACACAGGCTGCCAACCCAATGCAAGACCTCATCACAGGTTCGCCCCAAGGCCTCTTCAGGTCCGACGGCTACCAGGCGCAGCCAGGCGGGATTGGCATAGGTGATGCGCAGATCCCTGTCAAGTACAACAATGGGATCTGAGAGGCTATCGAGCAGATGTCGAAAGCGGTCGTCCATCGCCTAATGCTCTTTCAACAGCCAGCTCCAATAGGTCCAGGTGATGCCCAGAGCAAGGCTCAGGCCGATGGCCAGTGGCAGGTGATAGAGCAACAGATAAAAGACCGGCGAGTCGAGGGCTGAAGGGGTGGCCTGGGGCGGCGCCCAGAACACACTCGTTCGAATCAGGCGTGTCACAAGAGCCAATCCTGCGCAGCCAAGGGCCACATAGTACCCCCGATAAAAGGGGCGCATTTTGGTGACTGCACCCAGCTTGCGCCCAAACTGGGCCAAGATGGCAAGCACATACATGAGGGAGGCCAAGCCGATGGAACTGAGTATCGCTCCAAGGATGGTCATCTTCTGCCTCCCATCATGGCGTGGTGCAGGTAGAACCCCAGGGCGATTAGCACCAGGCCACCGATGGCACATAACAAGTCCGGTCCCAAGACTCCCACAAAGTCGTACAGGCGAGTACCGGTGCTATCGCGGGCAAACAAGGCGTACCAGACGGCAGCTACAAGGAACAGCACAAGAGGGACCAGGAAAAGTTGATAGTAGGACTTTTGCCTGAGCTTGGCTTCGTAAAAGCGTCCTATCAGAAACAAAAAAGAGATCAGGAGCGCAGCAATAGCCCAACAATATAGAATGAACAGTGAATGGACGATCTGAATCAAGTCCGTTCTCCTGGATCTGACAAGTGCGAGCCCCTGGGTGCACGAGGCTGGAATTGCGATCAGGATCGTGCCTGGTTCCTGAAGGCTTTGAACTCGGCGATTGAGGTCAACTCTTGCCAAAGGCCTCTATAAATGCCTCGGCCATCCGCCGGGGGCTGCCGCTCAAGATGCCTTCTTGGCCCTCAAATTTGGAGAGGACTTCGATCCCACTGCGTGTGATCTCGTACTGGCGGATGTCTTTGGCGTGATCGCTGCCCCGCATTTTGAGTGTGAGCAGAGCTTTGCGGATGGTGCTCTCGATCTCGACGTATCGCAGCAAAATGTACGAATCGACGACAAAGGCGGTCTCGTTATGTCCCTCATCGCTGCCAAGCAGCATGGGGCTTTCCCGCGTGAGGATGCTGGTCAGCCCTTCACGTTTCAGGGCGTTGATAAAGCTATAGACCACCGAACGCAGATCGACGGGGTCGGAGGTAAGCTGGTCAAAGTGAGAGATGCTGTCGATGAGGATGCGGCGTGCTCCCATCTCGCGAGCAAGGGTCTCGATGGTGCCACCGACGCTTTCCAAATCGGCGCGGCTGACTTCGGGACTGGTCATGATAACGCGGAGTTTGTCTTGGCGCTCCAGCTGCCGAAAGTCCCAGCCGAATGCCTCGGCGTCGCGATAATACTGCTGGGGGAACTCTTCAAAGGTCACAATGAGGCCCGGTTCGTTGTGATACTTGATGCCGTTGTAGATGAACTGCATACCCAAGGTGCTTTTGCCCGTTCCTGGAGGACCTTCGACCAGGTTAGCCGTTTGGGGGAGGAACCCACCTTGTAGCATTTCGTCAAGACCTTTGATGTGGGTTTTGACTCGATCTGTGCTCATGCTGTTTGCCTCCTGGATGTGCGCCGCGTTCTGAACAGAACTCGATAAGGCGCCGGACTTCTGAGTGATGCGTACAAGGCTGGTCTATCCATGATCCATCAGCGCATGCCGCGCACAATGTGATAGATGACCTTGACTCGAAAGTGGCGGTCCTCACAAGCCTCGATAAAGCGGTCAAGTACTGCGCGCATTTCGGCATCCTGGCTAAGTGAGTAGATGTTTACGCCGTTCACCGTGCGAATTTCCATGATCTGGCTGGTCACCAATTCGCGGACCTCTGGTTCCACGGTAGCCGCGTTACGGCCAATATACTTGGCGATGTTTTCGTCCGTATCTGCCGTGTTGGGGTTGTCTCGGAGAAAGCGAACCAGATCCCATTTGATGAACGTGTTCACCTTGTTCTTGACCAGGTCCAGGAGCTGCGGGTCCATATCGTTCATGAGCCTTGCCGTGAAATCATCTCCACTGAAGACCAATGTGTCACCTCCCACTGTATTACGAGGCGGTGGGCGTCTCATTACCCGCCGATGCCCGGCTCGCCACGCGAGGTTCTGCCTGGGCGTTGGAACTCGTGCCAACTTACGAATCAGTTCATTGGATCGCTTGTGCCGTCCTTATTGTAACATCATCCCCCAAAAAGATCAAACGCACTGCAGTGCGTTTTGGCTCGTTTTGCAGGGTGTGTAGTATCTTTCAGGGTGGCTCGCTCTCTTCCCCAGGCATGATCCGAGCGGACGCGTCGCCTAGTTCGAGGATTGGACCACCAACGGTTCGGGTGCTCGGCGGAACAGGGAGCGAGCCACCGTTCTACGAATGTTATCTCCCAGTTCTTCGAACAACTCGAACGCCCGCCGTTTGTATTCCACAAGGGGATCTCGCTGGCCATAAGCTTCCAGGCCAATGCCCCGCCGCAAGTCTTCAATGTCGGTCAGGTAGTCGATCCACAGCCGGCTGATGGTATTGAGCAAGACTCGTCGCTCAATGTGCGCCATGATCCGGCGGCCTAGATACGCGCTCAGCCCCCCTTGCTGATCGGACGCCAGGTTTCGGAAGGGGCCAGGTTTCCAGGCAGCCACCTTTTCGTAGCCCAGGTCTCGAACCAAGTCGTGATAAAGCTCTCGGTCCACGGCTTGCAAGGACTGGCGGCGCAGGGCGCGCATCCGATTCTCCTCGACGGCAAGGCCTGCCTGTCGCAAAAAGCTCAGGGCCGCCTGGTGCTGGTCGGGACGAAGCGTGACCAGTCGTTTCTGGCTCAGTTGATCCAGTTGCTCGCGGCGCAGGGTTTCGACCAATTCCTGTCGGACATCGGCGTCAAGGGCGCCCAGGCTTTGGGTTTGCAGGCCTTCCAGCCGCTGCCGATCCACGAACCATTCCCGGCTTTGGAGATGATCGAGGATGGCCTGCCTATCCTGAAGCGGCAGTTCGACCAGGCGGCGTCCTTTCCATTGTCCCCATTGGGCTTGGCCCAATTCCTGGCTCAACGATTCCAGGTCTTCCCGTCGCAGGCTGCCCAGCGGCCGGGCCAACATCTTGGCCCGCTCCTCGGCGCTTTCAAAGTATCCGGTGGCTTCGACCGCTTCGCGCAGGGCCTGGCGCATGTCGTCGTCCAAGTCCGAAACGGCCTGTTCGCCAATCTCACTCTCCAGTTGTGCTTTCAGGTCCTGTACCAGTTGCTCAAAGAGATCGGGTTCGAGATCGATCAGCCGCCGGTCCAGCACCTGATTCTGTTTCTGCTCGTCCAGCAGGTAGCCACTTTCGTCCAGATATTGGGCCAGTGCCTGCCGGTCCGCCTCGGGCATGTCGGCTACGGGGTCGGAGCCCATCTGCGCCAGGTAATACCTTCCCAGTTCCCCCTCGACCGCCGCTCTTAGCTCGTCGGGCAGCTCGGGCAAGGGCGATTCTTCTACCAGGCGCACCAACCCGGCATCCATGACCAGGCCCGCCTCGCGCAATAGGGCGAGTACGTCGCCGCGCAGTTGCGCAGGCAATTCGCCGATGGGTGTCGTTGCCAGTGTGGCCTCGAGGTGCCGCACCACCGAATCCTGGATGGCCATCTGGCTATCTGGCGGGAACTCTTCCAGGCGCTGATAGGCGAATAATTCCTCTTTGAACTCGTCGGCAAAGACGCCCTGGGCTCGCAAAAAGGCCCAAACCGGCTGTCGTTCTTCTTCGGGCAAGGCCGGCAAGCGCTGATTCCGAATCTGGACCGACCACTGCCGACCCAGTGCCTTGGCCAATTGCTCTCGCTCGCGGTCGTTCAATGACGCCAGTGCCTCGCCCGGTTTCAGTCGCAGAAGTTCCGCCCGATCCGTGATCCGTCCTGCCCCATCGAGGGCCTCTTCGAGGGCAGCCTGCTCCTCTCTCGAAAGGTCAGCAAAGGGTCTCTGCCTCAGGGCCTCCAGGCGGATCTGCCCCAGATATTGCTCCAGGCCTCGCAAGAGATCGGGAGCCAGTTGAGCCAAGGTGTTGCGCTCGTACCAAGCTGCCTTTTCCCGATCGACAAAGTAATCCTGTTCTTCGAGCGCTCGGTGGACCTGCTGGCGGATATCTGCCGGGAGGGCTTCCATGGTGTTGGCAGTCAGTTGATCGCGCAGTCGGTCGATCAGGGTATGGACGATGGATGCGGCGGCACCGGCATCGACCTCGGCCAATCGCTTCTCAAGCAGGTCCTGTCGCTGTTCGGGTGTGGCCAAAAGGTCGGTTTGGCGCAGAGCCGATAGGACATGCTGACGAGCGTCGTCATCCAGCCCCCGCAATCCCTCCCCCATCTCTTGTCGAGCCAGGTGGGCGCCAAATCCACGCACAAGATCTGGGTCCAGCTCACTCAAGGGCACGCTGAGGATTTCCTGGCGGCGCGTTTCGTCGGTAAAGAGGCCAGCTTTCTGCAGGGAGAGGATCACGGCCTGTCGGGTCGACACATCCAGGTTCGATATCTTGCGCCGGCTGAATCTCTCCAGCCGGGTGCGAGCCACGTAATCCAGGGCGGCCTGACTCGTGACCAGGGGCAGGTCTCCAAGGCGCTGGCGCACCAAAAAGTTCTGTACCTGGGTTTCGTCCACGAACCGCCGCTGTTGTTGCAGATAGTCGACAGCCACCTCGCGGGCGCCGTTGGGCAATCCCTCGACGGCTTCGTTCTTGTGTTGTTCGATAAATTGTCGTCCCCAGAAGCCCGCAACCTCCTGGCGCGTGGCTTCGTCCCAGTCCTGGATCGGCTGCTGTTCGAACCGTGTACGGGCCTGGGCATCGTCCAGCAATCCATTGCGTTGAAACAGGGCGTTCACTTTTTCCTGCAAGCTGGGGTCCAGCTCACTCAAGGGGGTTTCCAGGATCTGGGCTTCCAGCGCCTGCCCCAGATGTTCTAGCAAGTCGCTACCATGGGGCCAGTCGGCCAGCCGCCGATCCTGGTATTGACGTAGGGCCAGGATAAAGCGGAGCCTCTCGTAGAGGGGTTCGGGAAGATCCTCCACCAGGGTCTCCTGTTCGCCTTCCAGGGACTGCTCGCCCAGAAAGCGAAGCAGGCTGTCGCGCGCCGGGTCGGTGAGGTCTGTCAAGGATAGGTTTTTCCAGCGCTCAAACTCTTGTTTGCCCCAACTCTGCTCTCGCTGTGCCACAGCCCACTGTATCGAGTCGAGCAGGGCGTCGCGTAGCGAGGCGCGGTCCATGCTTTCGGCCTGGACCTGGGCCAGAAAACTCGGCGGAAGGAGGGGCATCCACGAAGTCAGGCGCCGGTGGCCGCTGTCGTAAGCCTGCTTTTGAGTATAGTGCACGGCCAACAGGTGCTCGCAAAGGGACGTCCATGAGGTGTCGCGGAGCGGGTTCTGCCGGGTATTGGTCCGAATCTCTGTCAATTGGCGTTGCGCCCATTTGTCGTATTCGTGGACGGCTGCCAGGGTCAAAAATCGGTCCAGGTCCGAGATTTCCAAGTGAACCAGGGAATTGAGTTGGCGGATCAGGCCAAAGAGATCGGCGCTGCGCCCGGATTTTTTCCCTTCGATGGTGGCCTCGCGCAGTCGTTCCATCTCTCGGACCAGGCCGGCCTGATCGGGACCGGCTGCTTGTTGGTACTGAAGGATTAAATGGTCCAGCTCGACCCCCAGCACATGGCCGACCAGGCGGTCCAATCGGCCATAATCTATCTGGCTGTTTTCCTTAAAGGCAGATACGAACTCTACTACCTGCGAGGTGTTGGCCTCGGCGGGCAGTGTCAGCCCCTCCAGCCTGCTGCGGGCCTCCGGGTTGAGGGCTTGTTTGGCGGCCATCTCGCGTACGCGTTTCAGTTCGTCAAACAGCCTGCCTTCGGCAATCTGCGCCGGGCGCAATCGGTCAAGCGCCAGGTCTGCGGGCAGTCGAACCAGGACCCGCTCCAAAAGACCCTCAATGGTCAGGCGATGGTATTCGATCTCGATCTCTTGCGACCAATGATCCTGAAGATCGTCCAGGTTCATTTGTCCCCGGTCGGCGGGCGTGGTCAGCTTAAGGGGGAAGGTGCGTTCCAGATATTGCACCAGTTTGCGGAGATCGGCCTCCTGACCCCGGTCTTCGGCCAGTTGCATATGGTCGTTGATCTTTTCGGTCAGAAGGATCTGATAGCGCTGCAAACGCTCTTCATATTTTTCCAGCGTTGTGCGCGATACCTCGGAAACGGTTTGGCCGAGTTGTTCGCCGTAGAGATAGGCTGCCTGTTGCGCCAGGTGGTCTAGGCCCTGCTGCACCGATTCCAGCGGTTGTTCGGCGAATTGGTCGGCCAAAAAACTGATGGTGAACGATGGGAAGGCGGTCAGGTGCCCGCCAAAGGCCACCGGGCCGGGGAAGGGGCCGCTGGGTGCCGGCAGGGTCAGGGGCACCACGTCGTCCAGTCCGGCAAAGGCCAACCTGAGCTGCTCCGGGTCATCCCACTTGGCGGCATACTCATCGATCTGCTCCACCAGCATCTTTTGGACCTCGGCGCGCAGGTCGTCGCTCTGCAGGATGCGCAGTCGCTCGCCATAGATCGATTCGCGCTGGCGGTTGAGCACGTCGTCGTATTCCAGCAGGTGCTTGCGGATGTCAAAGTTGTGGCCTTCCACCGACGTCTGAGCCCGCTCGATGGTTTTGCTCACCAGGCCATGCTCGATGGGAAAATCGTCGCCCATCTGCTCCATCAGTTTGGCCAGCATCTCTTTGCGGCCAAAGCGGCGCATGAGGTCGTCTTCCAGCGAAAGATAAAAGCGGGAAGAGCCGGGCTCGCCCTGGCGGCCCGACCGGCCTCGAAGCTGGTTGTCGATGCGCCGCGCCTCGTGGCGTTCAGTCCCCAGCACATGCAACCCACCGGCGGCCAAGACCTGATCCCGCCGCTTGGCATACTGGGGCGCAACCTCGGCGACGGCGCTATCCATCTGCGCCGACGTGGCACGGAAGGGGTCCAATCCCCGGGCTCGCAGGGCCTGGTGGGCCTTGTGGATCACCTCGTCCGGCAGGTCGCCGCCCAGTTTGATGTCGACGCCACGACCCGCCATGTTGGTGGCAATGGTGACGGCGCCGGGCTCGCCTGCGCGGGCAATGATGGCCGCTTCACGGGTGTGTTCCTTGGCGTTGAGCACCTCGTGGGGAATCCCATCGCGGAGCGCCCTCTCCAAGGCCTGGCGGGCCGCCGGTTCATGGTCCACCTCCAGGTATTGCCCGATCCAGTCCAGGTTGTCCTCCGATAGGGCATTGGGATTCACATCCAGGTCCCGCGCTGCCCGCCGCCAGACGGCCGAGTTCATCGTCTCCAGGCTGTCATTCAATGTCTGGCGCAGCGCGTCGCGCGGTTCGCGTTCCAGCTTGGCATCCTGGAGGGCATAGGCCAGCCGCGGCGCTATCACAGCCATTTGCAGGCGTTCGGCGGTCAATCGATTGCTCAGCCGCTCCGACAGCTCCACGGAGGTGGTACCCACCAACACCGGTTGACCCTTGCAGTGGCAGGCCAGGAGCTCGCGGGCCACGGCCCGCAGCTTGGCCTCGGCGCTGCGATACACCATATCGGGGTGATCGACGCGAATGACCCCCTTGTTGGTGGGGATGGCCACGACGTCCAACTGGTAGATCTTGAAGAACTCTTCCGATTCGGTGACGGCGGTGCCGCTCATGCCCGCCAGTTTTTTGTACATCCGGAAATAGTTCTGAATGGTGATGGTCGCCGATGTCACGTCGCGGGGCTGGACGGGTACAGCCTCCTTGGCCTCGATGGCCTGGTGCAAGCCCTCGCTCAGCCGGCGGTTGGGCATCAGGCGCCCGGTGTGGGGGTCGATCAGGATGATCTGCTTGCGTTGGCGGATATAGTCGCGCCCCTCCAAGAACAGGACCTGGGCCTTGAGGGCTTGCTGCATATAGTGGACGTAGCGATAGTTGGCTTCGTCGTAGATGTTCTCGATGCCGGTCTCTTGTTCGATCATCGCCAGGCCCTCTTCGGTGAGAAAGACCGAGCGCTCTTTTTCGTCCAGCTCATAGTGGACGTTGGCTTCGAGCTTGCGGGCAATGGCAGCAAACAGGCTGTATTCCTCCACCGGCTCGCCCGAGGGCCCCGAGATGATCAACGGTGTGCGGGCTTCGTCGATAAAGATGTTGTCGACCTCGTCGACGATGGCATAGTTCAAGGGGCGCTGAACACGCTGTTCCAGGCTCAGGGCGATGTTGTCGCGCAGATAGTCAAACCCAAATTCGTTGTTGGTCCCATAGGTGATGTCGGCGGCATAGGCCTCCTGGCGCGGCACGGGGCGCAAGCCTGGGTAGGGATCGCGCTGGTAGGAGGGATCGTAGAGATAGGCCGGCTGATCGGCGCCCGATTGCAGCAACCCGACGCTCAAGCCCATCAGGTGATAGATCGGTCCCATCCACAGCAGGTCGCGCCGGGCCAGATAGTCGTTGACGGTGATCAAGTGGACGCCGCGCCCGGTGAGGGCATTGAGATAGACCGGCATGGTGGCCACCAATGTTTTGCCTTCGCCGGTGCGCATCTCGGCGACCTTGCCTTGATGCAGGACGATGCCACCGATGAGCTGCACATCAAAGGGGCGCATATCGACGGTACGCTTGGCCATTTCGCGAATGGCGGCAAAAGCCTCCACCAGCAGATCGTCCAGCGTTTCGCCATCGCCCAGCCGCGCCCGAAATCGGCGTGTGAGCGCGCCCAATTCGTCGTTGGTCAGTCGCTCGACTGTCGGTTCCGTGGCGTTGATTTGGTCGACCAACGGCTGCAATTTTGATACTGTGCGCTGGTTGGGGTCACCAACGACTTTGGAAAAGAGTCCTTTGAGCATGGTTGAACCTTGTCCATCTAGCTGCGGGGGCCATCCCGGATCTTTTCGGCCCGGTGTGACGCCTCCGCCAGAGTGTGTGATTCTTGGGGTGCCTGTGTCCCTGGTGGGGCACCTACTCGTTAAACATGGCGCCGACCGATATGCCCAGGTGAATCCGGCGGATCACCTCTGAGAGCATGTCGGCGATGGAAAGAACCCGCAAACAGGGATAGAGCGCCGCCCGCTTTTCGGGCGATATGTAGACCGAATTGGTGACCACAAGTTCTTTTAACTGAGCCGCCCTCATGTTTGTGACGCCATAGGGGGCCGAGAATAGGGCATGGGTGGCGCAGGCGTATATGTCGCGAGCGCCCCTTTGGCGCAGAAACTCGGCGGCGGTGGCAATGGTGCCGCCGGTGTCGATCTCGTCGTCAAAGATGATGGCATCTTGCCCTTGTACATTGCCAATTAGGTTGAGCTGGCGTACGCCGGTGCCATCGGGCTGGCGTCGCTTTTCGACAATGGCCAGGGGAAGGTCCAGATCCTCGGCAAAGTTGCGCGCCCTGCGGCTGGCGCCAATATCGGGAGCGACGACCACTGCGTTGGTCATCCCCTTTTCCCGGAAATAGTCTGCGAGCATGTGGTGGGCAGTCAGTTCGTCGCCAGGGATGTCAAAAAAGCCCTGGATCTGACCGGCGTGCAGGTCAAGGAGCAGGAAGCGGTTGGCCCCCGCCACGCTGATCATATCGGCCATTAACCGGGCTGTGATGGGCACGCGGGGCTGGTCCTTTTTGTCGGTACGCCCATAGGAGAAATAGGGGACCACCGCTGTAATGCGGCCAGCCGAATCGCGTTGCAGCGTATCGATAAGCACCAGTAGCTCGATGATGTTGTCGTTGACCGAAGAGGGTACCTGAGTATAGATTTCCGGGTCAAGTTTTTCAAGCAGGTCGGGGCGGATGATGCACTCCCCGTTCCGGTGGGCCCGGTTGCGGACCCCAGGGCAGGTCGATTGTATGAGAAAGACGTCTTTGCTGCGCACGCTTTCGTTGAGCTTGGCAAAGATGTTCTGATTGGCAAACTGGCTGATGGTTGCATTGCACAACGGTTGGTTCAGGCGTTCGGCAACTTCCATGGCGAGTTCGGGGTTGGCCGTCCCGCTGATGATCGCCAGAGGGCCATAGAGCCCGTACTGCTCGCCCCGATCCCGCGCCGCGCTAATCTTGGCCATTTTCATTCTCGGTCTCCTTGTGGTCGTTCAGGAATTCGTCGCGCAAAATGGCCATCATCCATTCGTCGTGATACTGGCCGTCGTAATAGCGGGCCTGGCGCATGATGCCTTCGTGGCGAAATCCGCATTTCTCGTAGCAGCGAATGGCCCGCGTGTTGTAGGAATACACCGTCAGGTGGATGCGGTTCAGGTTCAAGTTGTCAAAGGCCCAACGCAACAAGGCCCCGATGGCATCGCTGCCATAGCCGCGCCCCCAATATCCCTTGTCGCCGATGATAATGCCCAACAAGGCCTGGCGATTCTCCCGTTCGATTTGGTGCAAGCCGATGTTGCCGATATGGACGCCCTGCTCGTTCTCGATGGCAAAGATCAGGTCTCGATCCTGCTGGTTGAAATCTTGCCACCAGTTTTCTTCGGCCGCCATCGACAGTGGGTACCGGATCTGCATGAAGCGGCGTACGTCGGGATCGTTGATCCAGCCGACAAAGCCGGCCAGGTCAGTGTGTTCCAGCGCGCGCAGGCGAGTTTTTTCCCCTCGGATCATCGTCTCTCCAGATGCGGTATCAGACCGCCAGCATTATACCAAGGTTGCCCCCTTTGGTCAACAAGTCTGAGTCAAAAGGGGATGGCGCGTCCAGGGCCTTGTTGTCGGGCGACATTTGACAGGGGTTCGCCTCTATGCTACCATGAAAACAAACGTCAGACTTTGGGGGGAGGACAAAAAGTGACCAAGACCATCGCTGTGGCGGGCAAGGGCGGGACCGGCAAGACCACGTTGACGGCATTGCTGATCGACTATCTAGTCCGCAATCGCAAGGGGTCTGTGTTGGCCATCGACGCTGATCCCAGCACCAATCTGAATTTAGCCCTGGGCGTGCCGCTCTATGATACGGTGGGCGATGTCCGTGAAGAGACCGCAACCTCCATTGGGGGGAGCCAGGAGCTGTCGGGCATGACTAAATGGGATTATCTGGACATGCGCATCCAGGAGGCGCTGGTTGAAGAGACGGCTTTTGACTTGCTGGCTATGGGGCGACCCGAGGGCCCCGGCTGTTACTGCGCAGCCAACAATATCTTGCGCACTTCGGTCGATCGCCTGTCGGAATCCTACGACTATGTCGTGATCGACAACGAAGCGGGCTTGGAGCACCTTAGTCGCCGCACGACCCGCGATGTCGATGTGCTATTTTTGGTGTCCGATCCCTCTTTGCGAGGGATTATCGCCGCGGCGCGGGCTGCCGAAGTGGTGAACGAACTCAAGACGGCGGTGGGAGCCACGTACCTGATCGTCAATCGCGTAATCGGCGGCGAGTTGTCCGAGTCTCTGAGGAAGGCCATCGAGGAGAACAATCTCAAGCTGGCGGGCGTGATCCCTGCCGATCCGGCTGTGAATGAACTGGATGCGATGGGTGAGCCGCTGGTCAAGCTGCCCGACGATTCACCCATCCGACGTTCATTCGAAGCCATCTTGAAAGCCGTGGACGGCGCCCTTTAGGTCCAGACCGCCCGGCGTGCAGGATGGATGGAGGATGGCGATGAAAGAGGCTTTGCTGTATTCCCAGCTCGAGGATCAGCAGGCGCGCTGTCATCTGTGCGCGCACCGATGTCTCATCGCGCCTGGGCGCAAGGGCGTGTGCCTGGTCCGCGAAAATCGAGAGGGCGTTTTGTACAGCCTGGTGTACGGTCGCCCGATCTCTCAGGCCGTCGATCCTATCGAGAAAAAACCGCTCTTTCACTTTTTCCCCGGCAGCCGATCCTTTTCCATCGCCACCATGGGCTGCAACTTTCGCTGTACCTATTGCCAGAATGCGGATATCTCGCAGATGCCCCGTTCCCAAAGGGTGATCGCGGCCCCCTATGTGTCGCCTGAAGAGGTGGTGCGCGCTGCCCAGCAAGCGGGTTGCCGGTCTATCGCCTATACCTATACCGAGCCAACCATCTTTTTCGAGTATAGCTACGACATTGCCCGGCTGGCCTACGCGGAGGGCATTGCCAATGTGTATGTGACCAATGGCTACATGACCGCCGAGATGCTGGATCTGTTTCAGGGAGTGGGTCACTCTCACGAGCCCTGGCTGGATGCCGCCAACGTAGATCTGAAAGCCTTTCGCGATGCGACCTACCGTACCGTTTGCGGGGCTCGCCTGCAACCGGTTCTCGATACCTTGATACGAATGAAGCAACTGGGCATCTGGGTGGAGGTCACCACGTTGGTGGTGCCGCAACTCAATGACTCGGCGGAAGAACTGCGGGACCTGGCGCAGTTTATTGCCACAGAGTTGGGGGTCGAGACGCCGTGGCATGTGAGCCGCTTTCATCCCTGCTACGAGATGCGAGACCGGGGTTCTACGTCCCCCCAGACGCTGCGTCGGGCTTATGCTCTGGGCCGCGAGGCCGGGTTGCGCTACGTCTATGTGGGCAACCTGCCTGAAGAACACCTGGAGGATACGCTCTGCCCAGCTTGCGGACAAAGGGTCATTGGGCGCTGGGGCTTTTATGTGACGGAGCGGCATATCCACGAGGGCCGGTGCGCCCATTGCGGCGCCCTGTTGGATGGAGTTGGGCTCTAGTATCCGTGTGTAGAGGGCCCATGATCGGCTGTCAGGCCGGTCAGGGGCTCATTGTGTATAGGGTGAGGAATGCGCGTTTTATTTGTTGAAAAGCAGATCGACTATGAGCCTTTGGGTATTTTGTACCTGTCCAGTGTGCTAAAGAAGGCCGGGCACGAGGTGCGCCTGACGATTGCCTCTGACGAGGATCCGGCAACGGTGGCGCGTGAGTGGCAGCCCGATGTAGTGGGCTACAGTGTGTATACCGGTTCGCAGACCTATTATCGCGACTTGAACCTCCGCATCAAAGCTCAGGCGCCGGTCCTGTCGGTCTTTGGCGGTCCCCATCCTACCTACTTTCCCGAATTCATCGAGGAGCCGGGTGTAGATGTGATCTGTTTGGGCGAGGGCGAGGGGGCCATTCTCGATCTGGTGACGGCGCTGGAGGCCGGCGATCCCATAAAGGGCATTCCCGATCTGTGGGTGAAACGGGCAGATCAGATCTACCGCAACGCCGTCCGCCCGCTGGAGAACGACCTGGACCGCTTGCCCTTCCCCGACCGGGATTTGGTCTTTGATCGGGATCCGTTCATCCGGCAGAGCGGCATCAAGCACTTTATCACCAGTCGCGGCTGCCCTTACGATTGCACCTATTGTTTTAACCACGCCCTGGCCGAGCTGTATCGCGGCAAAGGCAAGCGACTGCGCCAGATGAGCATTGACCAAGTGATTGAGGAAGTCCAGGGGGTGCAGACTCGCCATCCCATGCAGTTTGTCGTTTTTTTGGACGATCTATTTATTGTCAACACTGAGTGGCTGCGCGAGCTGGCGCAAAAATTTCCAAGCCGGGTGGGGTTGCCCTTTTTCTGTAATGTGCGGGCCAATCTGGTGGATGAAGAAAAGGTTGCGCTGCTCCGTCAAGCGGGATGTGTGAGTGTGGGAATGGGCCTGGAGACCGGCGACGCGGATCTGCGCAACGAGATCCTACACCGCAATCTCTCGGACGAACAGATTATCGAGGCCAGCCGCCTGATCCGTGAGGCGGGCATCCAACTGCTGACAACCAACATGCTGGGGCTGCCCGGCGGCACGTTGGAGCTGGATTTTCAGACGCTGGCCCTGAATCACGCTTGCAAGCCGGCCTATGCCAACGCCTTCTTGTACCAGCCCTACCCCCGCACGGAGCTGGGTGAGTATGCTCGCAGCCACGGGTATGTGGAAGGCGATATTGACGACATCGATCCCTCGGCCTGGGAACGCTCGGTCCTGCGCTTTTCCAGCCCTGAGGAAAAACGGCAGATCCAGAATTTCAACAAGTTGTTCGCCCTGGCGGTCGAGTGGCCGAGGCTCACCGGGCTGGTGCGGCGCTTGATCAAGCTGCCGCCCAATCCCCTGTTTCGCCTGTTGTACAAGGTGTGGAAAGGCTATGCCGTCAAGAGCCGCATTCACCCCTACAAACCTTCGCCCGGCGAATTTCTGCGGACCGTGCGGCGGTTCATGCGCTTTGACTGAGCCTGCTGCCGGTTAGACCTCGATCCCTTTCCATCGCCCGCTGCGCCAGCGGAAAAAGTTGCCGATGCCTCGGATCGACATATCCAGGGCCATGGCCGTCCACGCGCCGGCCAACCCCCAGCCGAACACCAGCGCAAAGAGGTATCCCAACGGCAGGCGGATGAACCAGATGGTCGAGGCGGTCATGACCATGGGAAAACGGGTGTCGCCCGCGCCCCGCAGGCCGCCGGCAAAGACCATCGACGCCGCCAGCAGGGGTTGGATAAAGCCCACGGTGCGCAGCGGCAAGATGCCCAGGGCAATCACCTCGGGATCGTCGATAAAGAAACTGATGATCTGGGCAGGGAACAGCACCAGCATCAACCCCACAATTGACATAACCACTGCGCTGATGCGATAGGCGGTGTACCCCCGCCGCTCGGCATCCTCGGGGTCTCGGGCGCCCAGGGCCTGTCCCACCAGAGTGGTGGCCGCCAGGGCAAAGCCAAATCCGGGCATGAAGGACAGCGACCAACCGTTGATGGCTACCTGATTGGCGGCATAGGCCAGGGTGCCCAGTGCTGCCAGGATGCGGGCAAAGAACATCTGACCGGTGCGCATCATCACTTGCTCGATGCCCGATGGCAGGCCAATGCGCAGAATACGCCGGATGAGGTCCAAGTCGAGGCGCAAACCGCGCAGTCGGAGTTTGAGACCCGAGCGCCCTTTGAGCAGAAGGACCATGACCAGGGTGCCGCCCGACAGATGCCCCGCGACCATGCCCAACGCCGAGCCGACCACACCCAATTGGGGCAAGCCAAAGGGGCCGTTGATGGCCGTCCAAGCGACCACGACATTGACGACGTTGACGACCAGCATGACGTACAGGGGGGTGCGGGTGTCGCCTGCGCCGCGCAGGGAGGCGTTACCGATGTACATGAGAAAGGAAAAAAAGAGGACGCTGCTGGCCACGCGCAGATAGGACGTGCTGAAATCGACGACATCATCGGGCGCGCCCAGCAGCATCACCGCGGGCCGTGCGAGTGAGACGCCCAGCACCATGACCACCAATCCAAGGCCCGAACCCATTAATATCGCCTGGCGCAGGACCTGGTTGGCATTCTCCGGCTCTCGGGCCCCAATAAAGCGGGCGATCATCGCCGTGGCCCCGGTGCCGATGGCGCTGAACAGGGTGACGGCCATCATGACCCACTGTTGGGCCAGGCCCACGGCGGCCAGAGGTGCAGCGCCCAGGTGGCCCACCAGAAAGGTGTGGACAATGCCGACCACCATGCTGAGAAGCTGTTCACCCATGGCAGGCATGGCCAGAGCGATCACTTCCCGGCGGATGACCGCCTGATCCTTTTCGATGGGCCGGGCCGCCTGCGTGCGGCCGATTGTAATTAATTCTGGTTTCATGAGCTTGATGAGGCAGTTTCTGAGCCTGCGCCCAGACTGCCGGTTACACCTCGATTCCTTTCCATCGCCCGCTGCGCCAGCGAAGATAGTTACCAATACCACGGATCGACATATCCAGAGCCATGGCGGCCCAAGCACCGGCTAATCCCCAGCCAAACACCAGCGCAAAAAGATAGGCCAGCGGCAGCAGCACAAACCAGGTCGACAGACTGGTGAGTACCATGGGGAAACGGGTGTCGCCCGCGCCCCGCAGGCCCCCGGCAAAGACCATCGCTGCCGCCAACAAAGGCTGGACCAGCCCCACGGTGCGCAGCGGCAAGATGCCCAGGGCAATTACCTCAGGATCGTCGATGAAAAAGCCGACGATCTGGGCAGGGAACAGCGCGAGCAAAAGCCCCATCACGAACATGATACCCGCACCAATGCGAAAGGCGGTATAGCCCCGTCGCTCCGCACCCTCAGGGTCTCGGGCTCCCAAGCTTTGTCCCACCAGGGCGGTAGCGGCCAGCGAGAACCCAAACCCTGGCATGAAGGATAACGACCAGCCGTTAATGGCCACCTGGTTGGCGGCATACGCTAGTGTGCCCAACTCGGCCAGGATGCGGGCAAAAAACATCGCCCCCGCGCGCATCAGGAACTGCTCAACACCCGTAGGCAGACCGACGTGCAACATGCGGCGCATCAACTGCACGTCCACGCGCAATCCCTTGAGGCGAAGTTTGAGCCCTGAGCGTCCCTTGAGCAGGATCGCAATGACCAGGAGCCCGCCCACAAAGTGACCCGCGACCATGCCCAGCGCCGAGCCCACCACGCCCATTTGGGGCAGCCCAAAGGGGCCGTTGATGGCCGTCCAGGCGACCGCGACGTTAACACCGTTGACGACCAGCATGACGTACAGGGGGGTGCGAGTATCGCCTGCGCCACGAAGGCAGGCATTGCCCATGAACATCAGAAAGGAGAAAACGAGGACACTGCTGGCCACGCGCAAATAGGCGGCGCTCAGGTCCACGACATCGTCGGGCGCGCCCAGTAAAAGCACGGCAGGCCGCGCCAGCGACATGCCCAACACCACGACCACCAGCCCAAAGCCGACGGCCATCATCGTTGCCTGACGCAGGACTCGATCGGCGTTTTCCGGCTCTCGGGCTCCGACAAAGCGGGCGATCATGACGGTGGCGCCGGTGCCAATGGCGCTGAAGAGCATGACGGCCATGAACGTCCACTGTTGGGCCAGGCCGACCGCCGCCAGGGGTGCGGCCCCCAGATGGCCCACCAGAAAGGTATGGACGATGCCAACCAGCATGCTGAGAAGTTGCTCACCCGTGGCGGGCACAGCCAGTGTCACCACCTCGCGACGAATGGTAGCCTGGTTTCTGATCGGTAGGACGGCTTGGGCCGTGCCGAGTGCAGGGTTTCCCGGAATCACAGGTGTCACATCGACCTCAAAGTGTCGGCCAATGCGGAAAGCGTTTGGCGATCCACCGAATAGTATTTGGTGTTGCCCTCGCGGCGAATTTTCAAGACGCCCGCAGCGGCCATCAGATTCAGATGGCGAGAGACAGCCGGTTGGGAGATGTCCAAATTTTCGACAATTTCCTGAGCGTACAATTCCTTGTCACGGAGTAAATACAGAATATGCAGTCGGGTCTCATCGGCCAGCG
>CAZNQW010000042.1:0-3714 GCA_964575225.1 uncultured Anaerolineaceae bacterium
CAACTGGCATGTGCCGACATCGTCTTCAACCTGGCATTTTACGGATAGATTCTTAATGTGAGGAGAACGCGAAATGCACACCTATTTGCACGGCCGTGATCTGATCGGCGATCTGGATTTTAGCAAAGAGGAAGTGGAAACTGTACTGGAGGTGGCGTTTGATCTCAAACGCAAGCGCGCGTTGAACGAGCCCCATGCCTACCTGCGCGACAAAGTGTTGGCCATGTTGTTCTTTTTCAGCAGCACGCGCACGCGCGGCTCCTTCGAGGCCGGCATGGCTCAACTGGGCGGCCATGCCGCGTTCATCGAAAGCCATACCACCCAAATCGCCCATGGCGACACGCCCAAGGAAATTGGTCAAATCTATGGCCGCTACTTTGACGGCATTGCCATCCGCCATTGCGATTGGGGGGTGGGCAACAGCTATCTGAACGACGTGGCTCAGGCCTCGCGCGTGCCGGTTCTCAACATGCAATGCGACGTCTATCACCCCTTCCAATGCCTGGCCGACCTGATGACGATTGTGGAAAAAAAGGGCCGCGACCTGCGACGCAAAAAAATCGTCGTCTCGTGGGCCTATGCCACGTCGTACCAGAAACCGATCTCGGTGCCCCAGTCTCTCATCCTGCAAATGCCGCGCTTTGGCCTCGATGTGGTCCTGGCCCATCCCCCAGAATTTGAACTCATGCCCGAGATCATGGACCAAGCTCAGGAGCAAGCCAGGAAATTCGGCACCGGCTTTGAGATCATCAGCGACGCCGACGGCATGGACAAGGCCTTCCAAGACGTCGATGTGGTCTATGCCAAGTCGTGGGGCGCGCTGGTCCACACGCCCGATCCCGAACAGGGCGCCAGGATCATCCAAAAGTATGCCCACTGGATCACCGACGAGCGCAAAATGGCCCTGGCCAAGCCCGATGCGATCTATATGCATCCCCTGCCCGCCGACCGCAACATAGAAGTGACCGACGGCGTGATGGATGGCCCCAATTCGGTGGTGTACGATCAAGCCGAGAACCGCCTGCACGTCCAAAAGGCAGTCATGGCATTGACGATGTAAAGCGGGAGAAGGAAAGGCCCCCTCCCTTGAATGGGCAGGGGGCCTGGTTTTGCACGGGCAATGGGTGCCCCGCAGGCTAGCGGGCGCCCAAGAGTTCTACGGCCAATCGCGCATAGACGCGGGCGGCATCGAGCACATCATTCAGGCGGATATGTTCTTCCACCGTATGGGCATAACGCTCTTCTCCCGGGCCAAAGCCCACCGTGGGGATATTGGCCACGCCGGCTGTGTAGGTGCCATCGGTCGAAAACCCCCAACAACCCAGCCGTGGCCGATAGCCCAGGGTGTCTCGCACGCTTCGAATCAGGGCTTGGACCAGAAGGTTGTCTTCAGGCATGACCCAGGCCGGGAACACCGACTTGGCCCTACATTCATAGCCTGTGTAGCTCGTGGCCTGATACTCGGTGACCTGTACTTCGGCATTGACTTCTTCGGTGTGGATGATGCTCTGAATTTCGGCCAGAGCCTTGCGCTCGGTTTCACCCAGGGTGAGGCGCCGGTCGATGAAAAAGGTGCAACTATCGGGCAGAGCGTTGCGGCTGGCAGCTCGGCTTTTGATCTCAGTGATCGCCAGCGAACCCTGTCCCAGGAATGGGTCGGTGGCCAAACGGGGTGCCAGGAGTTCGATGCCAAAAATCAATCGGGCGGCATTGTGGATGGCATTGCTGCCCAGTTCGGGCGACGAGGCATGGGCCGCCTTGCCCTGGACATCCACCTGCATCTCCATCCGCCCTCTGTGCCCAATGCGAACCTGGAGATTACTGGGCTCGCCCAAGACCACAAAGTCGGGACGAATGCCCCCTTCTTCCACCAGCGTCCTGATGGCCATCCCTTCACAGGGCTCTTCCTGAACCACGCCCACCATGTAGAGATCGCCGGCAAGAGAAATGCCCGATTCGACCAGCGCCTTGACGCTGTAGACCATGGCCGCCAGCCCACCCTTCATATCGCAGGCGCCCCGCCCATAGAGGATGCCATCCTGGATGACGCCGGCATAGGGCGGGTGGGGCCAGCGCGATGGATCGCCCACGTCTACGTGGTCCATGTGGGCGTTGAACAGCAACTTGGGGCCTGTGCCGGCGCCAATCCGGCCAATCACATTGCCAATGGGATCGGTCCAGACCTGTTCGAACCCCGCCTGGCGCATTTCCTGTGCAAGCCGATCCGCCACGGCTCCTTCTTGAGTGGACACACTCGGAATGCGTACCAAATCCTGAAGAAAGGTGGCCATCGCTTCGGCATGGCTGACCGGAACGCGGATGTTCAACCTGAGAACCTCCCGTAAAGAATGGCGCGCTGCTCGCCAGGGTCCGTGAATGGTCTACTCACGGTCCACCGAGCGAGGTTCACGCACCGCCAACTGAATCACGCTGGATACAGGGGCCGCCTTGGCCTCTGATAGGTCAGGAATGCCCACAGGGTTCTATTGTACGTCAAGCTGTGAGCAGTGTCAAACCTTGCCCGTTGCCTTGTCGCATTGCGGTGCACCGGGTCTCGATGAGTGGCTCCCCCCTTTGTCTTTTGGTTTGTTGGCCTACCTCTTGGGAAATTCCTGCAGCTATACAGGTAGCGCCGTCGCCCCCGCAAAAGCGGAGGTCCAAACCTGTGGATGCTGCCTGCGTGTACGCAGGCGCTTGAGCGCGAGGGCACTCGCGTCCCAAACCCGTTCAGAGTTGCATGGTGGAATTCGCTCCCGGGGCATTTTCCCATCGACTTATTTCAAAACCGACTCATACTCGACATTGCACAAAAACCCGTCTTGGGGTATAATGGACAGGCATTCAGGCCCTGCTGCCCACAATCCCACCAGCAGGCCAAAGTGCCGCGCGTTGAGGGCTACAACCAAATCCGCAATACCCCACCCTCAAGGTGCTACCAGAGGACTCGTTTTTGACGACCTTTGCGAGTCTGATTGTGTTGGGTAGGATGGTTTTGCGCATGGGCCCGAGGATCCTGTTCGTAGAAAAGGACATCACCACCGCCGATCTACTTGTTCCCAGTTTGGAGCGAAGGGGCTGTCAGGTCGTCGTTGTCAGTACCCAGCGCCAGGCTACGAGCAGCATCCGTTCTGCCCATCCAGATCTGCTCGTCATTGACGTGGCTTCGTTTGGAAGCGCCGGCCTAAAAACCACAGAGGCCATCCGCTCTCGGCTTGACGGAGTTCCCACCATCCTTCTACTCGAAGCCACCCACGCCAGTATCGGAAGTATGGCAGATGCCCACATAACGCCCCCGTTCACCTCGCGAAAACTGTTGCATCGGGTGAAAAAGATAGTAAGCCAGTTGGCCACAAACGAGATCCGGCTGGGGGCTCTCGCTTTTGATCCCGACACGCGTATCCTGTGCAATGGCGACCAAAGCCTCAAACTCCGCCCCAAAGAGGCCGCCTTGCTGGCGTTGTTCATGTGCAACCCCGGCCGAGTACTCAGTCGGCAGGAGATTATGAAAAAAGTCTGGGAAACCGACTACCTGGGCGACACCCGAACTCTCAGCGTGCATGTTCGCTGGCTCCGCCAAAAGATCGAGGATGACCCCAACCACCCTCAGTTTCTGCGCACGGTCAGGGGGGTGGGCTATCGATTCGAGGTGATCTAGACCTCTCACACGTACACCAAAAACGGGACAGGTGAACACCTGTCCCGTTTTCGATCCAT
>CAZNQW010000042.1:3724-14956 GCA_964575225.1 uncultured Anaerolineaceae bacterium
CCCGCAGCGATTCTTTGCCTGTCAGAAGCATTGTCAGCCGGTCGATGCCCATGCCAAAGCCGCCCGTGGGCGGCATGCCATAACTCAACGCCGTGACATAGTCTTCGTCCAGAGGATGGGCTTCCTCGTCCCCTTCCGATAAAGCCTCGCTGGTGCGCAGGAACCGCTCCCGCTGATCCAGGGGATCGTTGATCTCACTGAAGGCATTGCCCATCTCAAAGCCACCGATAAAGAACTCGAACCGCTCCACCGTCTGGGGCTCGCCGGGCTTGCGCTTGGCCAGGGGCGAAACCTCCAACGGATAATCGTACAGAAAGGTCGGCTGGATCAGGTGGGGTTCGACATAGTTGATCAATGTCGGATCGATCAGCTTGCCCCACAGAGCCTTGCGCTCTGGCGTGCCGCCGATGTCGATGATGGCCTGGTGCAGGCTGTCGGCATCGGGATGGTCCATGTAGTCAATGCCGGTGATTTCGCGAATCGCATCGCGCAACTTCCATCGCCGCCAGGGTGGGGTCAGGTCGATTTCGTGGCCATCACGGACGATTTTGGTGGTGCCCAAGGCTTCCTGGGCTGCATAGGCCACCATCTCTTCAGCCATCGACATCACGTCCTGATAGTCGCCATAGGCCATATAGAATTCTATCTGAGTGAATTCGGGGTTATGCTTGAACGAAACCCCTTCGTTCCGAAAGTCGCGGCCGATCTCGTACACCCGCTCGAACCCCCCCACGATCAGCCGTTTCAAATACAGCTCGTCGGAGATGCGGAGATAGAGCTTTTGCTTGAGCTGATTGTGGTAAGTTTCAAAAGGTCGGGCTGCCGCGCCGCCATACAGGGGTTGCAGCACTGGCGTCTCCACCTCCAAAAAGCCGCGCTCGTCCAGGAACCGGCGGATCGCAGAGATAAGCCGGGCCCGCACCACAAAGGTCTCGCGCACATCGGGGTTCACAGCCAGATCTACATACCGTTGGCGATAGCGCTGTTCCTTGTCGGCAAAGGCATCGAACACCTGCCCATCCTTCTCCTTGACCACCGGCAAAGGTTTCAGGGCCTTGGACAACAATTGTAGCTCGCTCACCAGCACACTCGGTTCCCCGGTGCGGGTGCGGAACATCTGCCCTGCCGCTTGGACAAAATCGCCCAAATCCAGATCTCGCTTGAACAGGGTATAGGCATCTTCGCCCACACTGTCCTGTCGGACAAAGATCTGGATCTTGCCCGCACCATCCTCGATGTGGGCAAACGAAGATTTTCCCATCACGCGAATGCTCACCAGGCGACCGACGACGGTGACTGCTGCCGGTTCGGCATTCTCCGGGGTGGTGTCCAGGGCCTCGATAGCCTCGGCTGACGTGTGGGTTCGGTTGCTACGGGCAGGGTAGGGATCGATCCCCGTCTCCAGCAGGCGCTCCAGCTTGGCTCGCCGCTGGCGCTCCTGATCGGTTAGTGGCTCTTCTGACATGCAGACTCCTCGTACATACCGTTTTGCTCCTATCCTAATGGAACCAGAGATCAGGCAATGTTGAGAATTTTCATCTCGATGGAACCGTTGGGCGCCTGGTAGGTGACTTGGTCGCCCACCCGTCGACCCATCAGAGCCTTGCCCAAAGGGGATTCGTTGCTGATGCGCCCGCTGCCGGGATCGGCCTCTGCCGAACCCACAATCACATAGCTTTCCGGCTCCCACCCCTCTTCGATCACAGTGACCTGCGAACCGAGGATGACAACATCGGACGGACCATTTTGCTCAATGATCACGGCACTTTTGAGCAACATTTCGATGGTCATGATCCGTCCCTCAAGAAAAGCCTGTTGGCGCTTGGCTTCCTCGTAGCCGGCATTTTCCGACACATCTCCATCCATCTTGGCATCGTGGATGGCGCGGGCTATCTCCACCCGCCGCACCATCTTTAATTGGTGCAACTCCTCTTCGAGCTTTTGGAAGCCCTCCTTGGTTAGGAAAGTCTCCTGGTTTGACATGGTTTGTTTTAACCCTCATACAACGAATGCTAGTCGAGTACGACAGACCCACTTGACGATTCACAAAAGCAAAAAGAGCACCTGGGGCTTGCGCCCCAGGGCCCACGGCAAACAAAAAAAGAGAGGCTCGCTCTCAATCTTTCCTACGAACCCCAGTATACCACAAAAAGCTTAGTTTGCCAAACTGGCGCCCTTCCGGTTTGGGCTGGGGTGCACTCGAACGTTCTGGGGATTGGCCCTTGGCTCAGAGCCCCCGTTCACGGGAGCATCGCGCTGGGCTATTCCCTTCTTTGAGGGCCCATTACGGCAACGAACAACTCGGGTTATCAGTCGCCCTTTGGCAAAAGGCGGCTCTTTTTGAGGTACTGATTGAGCATTTCCACGTTGTACCGGCGGTGGCCTCCGGGCGTGCGGTACGGTACGATCAAACCTTCCTGCTCGATCTTGCGCAGCGTAAACAGGCTAACCCGCAAATACGCGGCTGCCTCTTTGGCGGTAAGTAGTTTTTTCGTATCCATTCAATTCCCCCCTGACGAAAAGAGTCAAAAAACTGGTCGGCACAGCCCTGCTATTCCGATGCTGCCCGTGAAGGGAATGCACCCGGGGACGAATCGGTGCCTGATGGCACGAGAGCCAACCGGTTCCCGTCCCAGCGAACAGCGCGCACCGGCCCCGGAATGTCCACCAGGCGATCCCTTTGAGCCTGGAACCGGTCTGGATCGCCGCTCGTATAATAGGTCACCCCGCCGATCCCCTCCTGTCGGAGCTCTCCAGAATTTGACAGAACTCGACCGGTCTGGCGTGCCACCGCGGGCGCCGGATCGACGATGAGCACCCCGGGCCCCACGATCCGCTCCAACGTGGGGCGCAAAAAGGGGTAATGGGTGCAGCCCAGCACCAGCGAATCGACCCCCTGGGCCAGCATCGGCGCCAGGTAACTGCGCAACAGCGCTTCACTTTGGGGATCGTCCGCCAGGCCTGCCTCCACCTGCTCCACCAATCCCGGACAAATCTGGGTGTGGATCACCGTGTCCTGGGCAAAGCGCTCGACCAGGCGGGCAAAAAGCTCTCCCTGAAACGTGGCGGGCGTGGCGATCACTCCGATGTGCTGGCTGGTCGTCTGTTCGGCGGCCGGCTTGACGGCAGGTTCCATACCCACGATGGGGAGGTCGAAACGCCGCCGCAACGCGTGCAAGGCCACAGCCGAAGCGGTATTGCAGGCCACGACCACAACAGCAGCCCCCACACTCTGCAGGAATGCTGTAATCGCTGTGGCAAATTCCCGGATCTGCTTCTGCTGACGGTCGCCATAGGGCACATGGGCCGAATCGGCGAAATAGACGACGTCCTGATGGGGCAACTGGCTCACAATTGCGCGCAGCACCGATAGGCCGCCCACCCCCGAGTCAAACACGCCGATGATGCCGCTAGCAGGCTTTTGCGCGTTCACAATCGACTCACCTTTTGCGCGAAGCCTCGATCAACGCACTAAAAATCCTGCGCGCACCGGCATCCTTGTCCACCAGGGCCTCTGGATGCCACTGCAGGCCAAGGGCGAAGGGATGATTCACCGCATCTACCGCTTCGACGATGCCGTCCGGCGCCCGGCCGTTGATGACCAGCCCCGGCGCCACCTCCTTGAGGGCCTGGTGGTGAAAACTATTGACACCCAGTGGGCCGGTGCCCACAATGGAGGCCAGGCGCGTCCCCGCCTCGACTGACATCGTATGGGACAGATGATCCCGGCGAGCGCGGGGGATCCTCTCATGCCTTTGAGCGCCCGGCACCTGAGAAGCAATATCCTGATATAAGCTGCCGCCCATCGCCACGTTCAACACCTGAATACCCCGGCAGATGGCCAACAGGGGCAATCCCTCTGCCAGGGCCCAGCGGGTCAACGTCAGTTCGGTCTCGTCCCGCTCCCGGTCGACCTCGCCCAGCTTCTGATGGGCCGCTTCTCCATACAGCGCGGGGTCCACATCCTCGCCGCCGGGCAAGAGCAAACCATCCAGCGACTCGTAGATGCGGCGCAACAGATCCTTGTTGGAGAGGTGAGGGATCAGGATCGGCGCCCCTCCCGCATCGGCCACGGCGCGGACGTAGGAACGATTCTGCGCCAGGCGGCTGCGATACCGGCTCCGCGAAGGCGTAATCAAAAAACAGGTCAGACCAATAAGAGGAGATCGAGGATCGGACAAGGACGGATTCTCCAGCCCCTTGGGTGATGACTTGGGGCGCCTCAGGTTCCTGCCGTCGGGGTGACCGGAACCGTCGTCGTGAGGGTGGGAGCCGGTGGCGCCGTGGGTTGGGCGACCGTCGGCGTGGTCAACACCGCCGTGGGTTCGATCGTGGGTGCCTCGGTAGCCTCGGTTTCGGGTTCTACGGTCTCTGTGCCGGTCATCACGGGGGTTACCGTGGCCTCAGTGACGTCGTCGCCAACTTTTTCAAAGACCTGGTCGACTACCTCGCCCAATTCTCCCAGGGCTCCCAACTGCTGGCCGTTGACAGTAACCTGGACGACCCCGGCATTTCCGAGCCGCAACTCGATGCGCTCCTGGCCATACCAGGATCGGTACGTATCCTTGGCCAACTCACCCTGAAATTGGCGCACCCCGTCCACGGTCACCTGGACCCAGGAGGTATCGGTAAAGACCAGCTCTAAAAACACGCCGGCGTACACCGGGGTAGTTGGCGAAGGAGAAGGCGACACCCGGATCGTAGGCGGTGGGCTCACCTCCAGGGTGGGCGTCGAGGCTGCAGCCAACGTAGCCTCCGGGCTCGCAGGTTCCTTGGTCACCACAGTGGGCAAAGACGTAGCCGTGGGGGGCTGGGAGGTGAACGTAGCCGCCAGCGTGGGTTGCGGCGTGGGATTCACCGGGCTCCACCACTGCATCAGGTAGGGATAGCCGAACCAAGCCGCCGCGCTCAGGGCAGCCACCAGGAGAACGGCAGCCAGTAGAATCCCCACCCGCTGCCGTCGCCGAAAAAAGCTCGGCATTTTGTGCAGCGGCAGCGGATCGAACGGTCCTTCAAACGGCGAAGCCTCGCTCGCCATGGGCGGCGATTCAAGCTCGGGGGTAGGGGACAACTGCGAAAAACGTATCTGGGCCTCCTTGGGATCAAGGCCCAGATACGTCGCATAGTTTCGCAAAAAACCCCGGCCCACCACCGGGTCAGGCAAGGCGTCGACATCGCCGCTCTCCAAAGCCTTCAAAGAGCGCATGCGAATCCGCGTTTCCGCTTCGGCCTGCTCCAAACTGATGCCGAGCTCTTCTCGGCGCTGCTGCAACCATTCGCCCCAAGGGCGCTCGTTGTCCTCAGTCATGTGCCCCACTATACCCGCACTATAGGCAATTGTCAAATTCTCCCGCCGAATGCACGAGACCGGGCGCCCCTGCTTGAGCCCAGACCATCCCGCTCAGGACTTGGGCGGGCAGGCCATCTCTCGTTTCCAGGCTCGCCGTAAAGACCCGCTGCTCGACAGACCCCAATCGACTTTGGAGATCGGTCAACAGATGGTCGCGTACCAGGACCAACGCCCGATCGGCCTCTCCCGCAGCCAGACGGGGCACGATGGGCGCCAGGCCCAGGCCTTGCCACAGCTCCATCTTGCCGATCTCGTCGACGATCAGCAGATCGCAGGCACCCAGCGCGTTTTCCAGCACCTCCAATGCCCAATCCAACGCCCCCGCGTCAAAAGAGTAGGGGCCGATGGTCGGGCCGCCCAGCTCGCGATCCGTACGCGCCTGGATGCGCCGCTCGCCTGTCAGGATATCCACCCCCCAGATGCCGATCTTTTGTCCGCATGGGTCCTTGATCGCCGGCGACAACAGCCCCCCGCAGCGGATTCCCTGGCTGCGGGCTAGGCCCACCACCCGTTCGATGATGGTCGTCTTGCCCACACCGACCGGTCCGGTCAAAAGCCCGACGACGGCGCTTTTCATCGCTCCGGCCTTTTCACCTCACCCAGCCACTCTTGGGGGACCAGGCAGATAAAGCGCAACACCTCATCGCCCACGTTCCGCAATTGGTGCATCTCGTTACCCGGCACAAACACCGTGGTGCCCTCGGCGACGGAGACGTCGCCCTGTTCCGTCTTGAACTTCCCCCGGCCTGCCAGGATAAAGATCTCGTGCTCCCACCAGTGGCTGTGATGCGGCGAAGAGTACCCGGGCTGCACCTCGAAAATCCGCATGTTGAAGGTCGGTGCGCCTTCCTCGGGTCCGATGGGCACCCGCATGGTAACACCTTCGCCCGAAGGCTGGGCTTCCACCTCGCGAAAATCTCGAATCCGAATCATGGTTGCTTTTCCTTTCCTATTTTTCAAAAGATAAACGATTGTCCCATTCCTGAGAGGCGGCCTAGCGCCTCAGCGTCAGCCAGCGCGCCGTCAACGCCACCAACTGCCGCCCAATGCCCACATAGCTCCGCCGCTCGGCCAACAGGTCGGCGAACAGGTGGATCACGGCCGGATTGCGCACCCCGATCTGGTAACACAGCCGGGGCAGGCGATAAAAGGTGTTGGCCACCCGGCCGGCCATCGTCAGGCTGCGCCCGATGTCGCGCCCAACGGACCGCTCGTAAGCCGAGAGATCGTCTCGGGCGATGGCTTCCGAAGCCAGGCGGCCACTGGCGATGGCGTAGCGGATGCCCTCGCCCAGCAGAGGGTCCACCAGCCCGGCGGCGTCGCCCACCAGCAGGCACCGCCGCGTCGCCAACGGCTCCTGGGGCCGAACCCAGCTCAGGGGCCAGGAGGGCAACGGATGACCGTGGACGGCCACACCCTCCAGCCCAATGCCCAGGCGGTCCATCTCGCCCTTGAGGGCCTGGCGCAGGTCTACCCTTCCAGGGCGGAAGCGACCGATACCCACCGCCAGAAAATCCCCCTTGGGGAACACCCACGCATAACCCCAGTCCACCGCCGCCAGAGAAAACAGCGCCCGGTTGCCATAGGTCTCACGAAGAGGGCCGCTGTCGGGCAAGGGCACGTGGGCTTCCAGGGTGCCTCCCAACTGCCGGTTGGAGCGCAACCCCAACATGCGCGCCACCCGCGAAGCGGCCCCGTCGGCGCCCACCAGATACCGAGCGGTCAGCGTCCGGCTACCCACCTCGACCTGGACCCCATCCTTGTTTTCGCACACGCCGGTGACCGCCGTCCCCTCCAGCACCTCGGCCCCCGAGTGCGACAGCATAAAGGCGTCGAACTCGCTGCGGACGAACATCGCCACCGGTTTATCGGCCAGCGCCACATCGAGCGTGGGCAGATCCTGGCAAGCCAAGCGAACCTGATCGGGGGCGCTGCACACCAGGCCCTCCAGATCAAAGGGAAAGCGGGCCAACGTCTGGCGAGGGATCGCCCCCCCACAGGCCTTGTAGCGGGGCATTCGCTCTCGCTCGACGACCAAGGTCGACAGCCCCGCCTGCGAAAGGTAAAAGGCAGCGGACGCCCCTCCAGGCCCCCCACCGACGACAATTGCGTCCCAGTCGGGCCGGTTCATGCTCTACATCCCTGGGGGCGGAGATCGGTGCGAGCACTCTTGATAGCGGACATGGTGCACCCTGGCAAGCTCTCACCCCTCGTGGGCATGAAAGCTCAGCCCCTCCTCATTGGCATGGACCTGCACGGTTGTGCCGGGGGCGGGATCGGCCTCCAACAGGAAATCGGCCAGGGACTCGCGCAAGGAGCGCCGGATGATGCGGCGCAAAGGGCGGGCGCCCCACTCGGGTTGGTCGTTCTGGGCCAGCATCCAGGTCCGGGCCTCGATACTCACCACCAGCGAAACACCCCGCGCCTCCAAAAGCTGGATTTCTTTTTTAAGCATCAGATCCAGGATCTGGCGCAGTTGCTCCTGGGTCAGGGGATGGAACAGGATGATCTCGTCCAGGCGGTTCAGGAACTCGGGGCGAAAGGTGCTCTTGACTGCGCGGTTCACCTGCTCTCGGGCCAAGTCGGTGAGCACCGGTTCGGTCAGATACTCCGAGCCCAGGTTGCTGGTCAAAATCAGCACCGTCTCGGAAAAGTTGGTGGTGCGACCCTGCCCGTCGGTCAGCCGCCCCTCCTCCATGACCTGCAACAACACATCCAGGACGCGGGGATGGGCCTTTTCCACCTCGTCGAACAGAACCACGGTGTAGGGCTTGGCCCGCACAGCCTCGGTAAGCTGCCCCCCGCTCTCATAGCCCACATAGCCCGGCGGCGCGCCAATGAGGCGGTTGACCGTGTGCTCTTGCTGATACTCACTCATGTCCAGGGCCACGGTGGCCTCTTCGTCGCCAAAGAGGAATTCGGCCAGAGCTTTGGCCAGCTCGGTTTTGCCCACGCCGGTGGGTCCCAGAAACAGGAAGGAGCCAATGGGCCGGCCCGGATCTTTGAGACCCACCCGCGCCGTCTTGACAGCCCGGCTCACCGCCATCACCGCCTCGTCCTGGCCGATGATGCGCTGGTGCAAATGCTCGACCATGTGGGCATAGCGCCCCCGTTCGTCGGCGCCCAGCTTGGCCACCGGAATACCGGTCATCAGGCTGGCAGCCAGGGTCACGTCGTCGCCGTCCAGATGGGCGTCGGAGACGGTCATGGGACGAAACGACAGGTGGGGCTGAGCGCCCATGCGCAGCAGCGCGCCGGCGCGATGCAAGAGTTGGAGCGCACTGGCGGGCAGGCTCGTCTCACCCAGGTATCGATTGGCCAGGGTAGCCGCCACGGGCAAGGCGCTCTCCTCGATGGTCAACTCATAGTCGGCTTCCAAGCGGGGCTTGTGCACCCGCAGGATTTCGACCGTTTCGCCGTGACCCGGTTCAGGCACTTTGAGCAAGTGACTGCGCTCGACCAGGACGGTATTAGAGGCAACCTGAGCCTGGTATTCGGCCTCGGTACAGGTGCCGATCACCACGACCTTGTCATCCAGAAACGCGCGTTGCACGTCGGGCTGGGCGTTGGGAAACTCGGCCTTGAGCACCCCTCCAAAAAAGCGGTGGAGATTGGGCAGAAACAAGGCGCCCCCAGCCGCCTTGCGCCTTCCGGCCTGGAGCGTCCGCGAGGCATCGGCCAGCAACGCGGGTTCGGCGACCTCGATCACCGATTTGAGGGCCCTGGGCCCCTGGCCCTCGGCAATAAGCAGTGCCAGACTCTGGACCAGCGAGCGCTTGCCCACTCCCGCCGGCCCGACGAGAAGGACGTGACGATGATTGGCCAGGTTCAACAGGTTGAGGAGGTCTCGCAAGAGATCCTGGCGATAGTGCACCGGTTGGAGCTGTCCGTCGCGGGCCAGGGCCACCAAGTCGCGGGTCGTCGTCTGCCGGGCCAGGGCAGCGTCCGATAACAGGCTGCTCATCGATCTCGGCGTGATGCCTCGTTTTTGTAGCAGCCCCGCCGTCGAAACACCCGACTGGCTCATCGCCGCCAGCGCATCCTCCGTGCCCACCCAAATCTCGTCCCGCGCGCGGGCGATGGCCCGTCCCTCGTCCAGGACGACGAGCATCTCGTCGCCCAAGGAGACTCGGGCGCCATCTTCCGCCTCAAAGTCGAAATCCACGTGGGCCACGTTGCGCGTGCGCGTCTGTTCCTCAACGCTGCGGACCAACTCGTCTAATTGAAAGCCTCGTTCACTGGCAAACCGGGCCAGGAGGCCGTGGGCTGCATACTCTTGGTTGTCCAGGAACGCCAACAGCAGATGTTCGGGCATCATCACCCGCTGTCGAAAGCCGTCCATTATGCGGGCCGCCTGGTTCAAAGCGCGGGTCAGTTCTTCAGATGGGATATCCGGGTTCAGAGTCCCCATGGGCACTCACTCCACAGGCGCGAACGATTTTGCCCGGCCGGTCGCGTGGAACAGGGCGCAAGCAACGTCTGCATGCGCTATTGTAGCATTGGCGCGAGGCTTTGTCAAAAGCCCTGCTTTTGCCCGGCAGAGGCAACCTTCAGAGTCGCATGGGTGGAATTCACATCTGGAGCATCTTCCCATCGACTTTACACAACCCGATGTTCCGGGCACTTGCCCAATGCCAGATTTTCGGGTACAATCGGGATCAGCATACGCTTGGATGGGCGTCAATCGACGCGAAAGGAGGGCTCTGATGGATTTTCTCAAGAAAATCGCCTTCTACATGGGATTGGTGTTGGGGGTGATCACCACAGCCGCTGCAGGGGCGGTGATATTGACCTACCTCTTCACCGGCAAGCTCCCTGTGGTCAAAATGACGGGGGAAAAGGCCAATCTCGACCTCTTTACCCCCGACGAGGTAGTGACCTTGATTCGATCGCAGGTTGAAAAAACCCAAAGCTCGGCCGAGCCGATTGACCTGGAAGGGGGATGGGGCGATGAGTCCTAAGGATCGAGAATCCGCGCTGGTGGGCACGGGCGCCGAATTCCTGGCGGTGCCTTTTCAATTCATCACCGGCCTTGTAGTGGGCTTGGCTGCGCCCATTGCGGCCATCGGCGCTATGGTGGCCGGAATCCGGCTGTTGACCGGCAAAGTCCCTTTCCTGGATCACGCCTACGAAGATGCTCAGGGCGAGCGGCGGCTTTCGATCAAGCTGGTAGCTCCCGATGAGGTGGAAGGGCTCTTTGCCCAGCATAAGGAAACCATTGGCAAGGACCTGATGGCGCTGCAAGCCGAAATCAAGGCGATTATGGAGGAGGCCAAGACCGGGGCGCAGAAAGCAGTGCCCGAAGAGATCGAGGTCCCGCCGGTTGCGGGCCCTTAGAGGAATCGCGGGCCTGCCCGAGGTGGACGATAGCGTTGCATTGTCTCTTGACGGCACACTGGCAACCCTCCAAGCTCGCGGGGGATCGCCAGATCCCGCGCTTTTGTGCGGCAGATGACAACCACAGGTTGCACGCGATCCGCTGCGGGCCTCACATGGGCAGATCCAAACTTTTCAAGCCCTGGCGGAGGCTTCACGGCTGTTGCATTGTCCCTTGACATGTCTGAAAAGACATGGACCCCCGCTTGCGCGGGGGTGACGTTCGCCAATTGATGTACCGTCATGCCCGCGGAAGCGGGCATCCATCTTGCATCGCAGTACGTCTTGGCCGACTTTGCAACAGCCCTAGCGGAGGCTTGCCCGGCACTTGACTTTCACCCCCTTTTTGGCTATAATGGGTGTGTAGATGCGGGTGTGACGCAGTGGTAGCGTACCTGCTTCCCAAGCAGGTTGTCGTGGGTTCGAATCCCATCACCCGCTCTCCGTACACAAGGGGGCTTCCGGCAACGGGAGCCCTTTTTGACTCCCCTCCCAGACCGTGATAC
>CAZNQW010000042.1:14966-20175 GCA_964575225.1 uncultured Anaerolineaceae bacterium
AGTACGTCTTGGCCGACTTTGCAACAGCCCTAGTCAACTATGTTCAGAAGTTGACAAATGAGCGGACGGATGATATTGTGATGGGTGAGTAATCCGTGAGGGTCCGACCCAGCAAGAAAAGGAGCGTCTGACATGTTGCTTGCCGGCGACATTGGAGCGACCAAGACCAACCTGGCCATTTTCTCCCAGGAGACAGGGGAGCTGATCACCGAAGGGAATTTCAAGAGCGCCCAGTACCCCAGCTTGGAGGCCGTCGTTTCTCATTTTCTGGCCAGCGGCGGCGTCTCTGCCCAGCGGGCGGTTCTGGGGGTTCCGGGCCCGGTCGCCCACGGCATAGCCAACGTCACCAACCTGCCCTGGAAGGTCAGCGAGCAAGCCCTGCAGAAAGCCCTGGGATTTCAGGAGGTCAAGCTGCTCAACGACCTGGAGGCCACCGCCTATGGGGTTCCCAACCTGGCCGACGACGATCTGCATCCCCTCAACGACGCGCCGCCTCAACAGGGGACCAAGGCGATTGTGGCCCCCGGTACAGGTTTGGGTGAGGCCGTCCTCTTTTTCCAGGACGGGCGGTACTGCGTGGCGTCATCCGAGGGCGGGCACACCGACTTTGGCCCCCGCAGCCCCCTGGAAGTGCGCCTGCTAGAGTACCTGATGGCCCGTTTCGGCCACGTGAGTTACGAGCGCATCTGCTCGGGCCTGGGCCTGCCCAATATCTATGCCTTTTTCAGGGACACGGGGTATGCCCCAGAGAGCCCCGACATGAAGCAAGCCCTGCGCCAGGTGGACGATCCGACGCCCCTCCTTGTGCAAAAGGCCCTGGCCGGGGAATGCGAACTCTGCGAGGCAGCCCTGCACACCTTTGTGTCGGTGTTGGGGGCCGAAGCCGGAAACCTGGCGCTCAAGGTTCTGGCTCTGGGTGGGATCTATGTGGGGGGCGGCATCCCTCCCCGTATCCTGCCCAAATTGCGGGATGGCACCTTTATGGCGGCTTTTGTGGACAAGGGGCGCTTTGCCGATACGCTGGCCCACATTCCGGTGTATGTGATTCTCAAAAGCAAAACCGCCCTGCATGGAGCGGCTTGCTATGGGTTGGGACGGTAACTTGCAGGGGGCGATCCGATGACGATCTATGACATCTCTCTGCCCATCTCGGAGCGTTTGACCGTTTGGCCCGGGGATCCCCGCGTGACTCTGACCCAGGAGGCGCACCTGGATCGGGGCGACCCCTACACGCTGACGCGCCTGGAGATGAGCGCCCACACGGGCACCCACGTCGATGCGCCCGTCCACTTTGTGCCCGGAGGCGCCGGCGTCGACCAGCTCGATCTGGACCTTCTGATCGGCCCTGCGCGGGTGGTCGACATCCGAGATTGTGAGGCCATCACGGCCGAGGTGTTGGAACGGCTTTCGATCCCGGCGGGTACCCGGCGCCTGCTCTTTCGGACACGAAATTCGGAGCGATGGGCCAGGGGCGCCTGGGAGTTCGATCCCGGCTTTGTGGCCATCCTGCCCGATGGCGCCCGCTGGCTCGTCAAGCGGGGGGTCGGGCTGGTGGGCGTCGATGGCCTGTCGGTGGCTCCCTTTGGCGACGACGCGCCCACCCATCGGATCTTGTTGGAAGCCGGCGTAATCGCCCTCGAGGGACTGAACCTGAACGGCATTGAGCCGGGAATCTATCGATTGATCTGCCTTCCTCTCCCCATCGTGGGGAGTGACGGCGCACCGGCCCGGGTGGTTTTGATCCGAGATCCATCCTGACGCCGCACGGGCCCTGTTCGAAACCTGTTGAAAACGACTCAAGGAGAAACGCAATGACGAAACTACAAGAATTGGCCCGCTATGGGCAATCCATCTGGTTTGACAATATCAGCCGTGATCTGCTGGATTCTGGCGGCTTGCAGGCCCTGGTGGAAAGTGGGGTGGTGGGGGTCACGTCCAACCCTTCCATTTTTGAAAAGGCGATCGCCGGGTCGGCCGAGTATGACCCGGCCCTCGGTGCGTTGATCGCCGCCCAACGCTCGACGATGGAGATGTATGAGGCCCTGGTGATGGAAGACATTGGCCGGGCGGCCGACGTCCTGCGCCCAGTGTACGAGCGGACGGAGGGGCTCGACGGCTACGTGAGCCTGGAGGTCGACCCCACCCTGGCCGATGAGACCGAGGGGACCATCGCCGAGGCCCGGCGGTTGTTTGCCGAGTTGGGCCGGCCTAACGTGATGATCAAGGTACCAGCCACCCCGGCGGGCTTTCCGGCCATTGAGACGCTGATCGGTGAGGGGATCAATGTCAACGCGACGTTGATGTTCTCCCTCGATCACTATGAAGCGGTAGCCTGCGCCTATCTGGCGGGCCTGGAAACGTGTTCGGCAGCGGGAGGCGACCTGTCCAAGGTGGCCTCTGTGGCCTCTTTCTTTGTCAGCCGCGTCGACACGGCCGTCGATCGCCAGTTGGAGAAATTGGGCGTGCACGACTTGCAGGGCCAGATCGCCATCGCCAACGCCAAACTCACCTATGCCCGCTTCAAAGAGATCTTTAGCGGCGAGCGGTGGGAACGGCTGGCGGCCCAGGGCGCGCGCGTGCAGCGTCCCCTGTGGGCCAGCACCGGTACCAAGAACCCGGACTATTCCGATACCCTGTACGTCGATACCCTCATCGGTCCCCACACGGTCAACACCGTGCCTCCGGCGACGCTGGACGCCTTTGTGGAGCATGGCCGCGTGTCGGCATCGCTGGAGCAGGACCTGGACCAGGCGCAGGAGCAACTGTCCCGTTTGGCCCAGTTGGGGATCGATCTGGACGCCATCACCGAGGAGCTTCAGGTAGCCGGGGTGGAGGCCTTCGCCACCGCCTTCCGCGGACTTTTGTCCAGCATCGAGAAAAAAAAGGCCCAACTCCAAGGGGCCTAGGGAAAGGATTGTAGAAATCCCAGATGGCTTCTCAATCACAGAAACCAGAGCCGGCCAGCATTGTCATCTTGGGCGCATCGGGTGACCTGACGCGCCGCAAGTTGGTGCCCGCCCTGCACAGCCTGTCGTGTGACAGGCGATTGCCTGCCGGCTGCAAGGTGATCGGCGTGGCGCGCAGCGATTGGTCCGATCAGCAGTTCCGCGATGGCCTTTTTGAGGGGATCCAAGAGTATGCGCGCCTCAAACCGGGCATCTGCCAGCTATGGCCCAACTTTGAGGGCCGGTTTTCCTATCTGGCGGGCGACTATGACGACCCGCAAACCTACCGACATTTGGCCGACCGCCTGGCCGAGCGGGATGCCCAGGGGGAAACGGGGGGGAACCGGCTGTTTTACCTGGCCACCCCGCCCACGTTGGTGCCCGGGATCGTGAGCCACTTGGGTCAAGCCGGCCTGAACGAGAGCCCTGGCTGGACGCGCATCATCGTCGAAAAGCCCTTTGGCCACGATCGGGACAGCGCCCACCGGCTTAACGAACAGATCCACACTGTGTTTTCCGAACCCCAGGTCTATCGGATCGACCACTATCTGGGTAAAGAGACGGTGCAGAACATCCTGACCTTTCGGTTCTCCAACGCCATTTTCGAGCCCTTGTGGAACCGGAACTATGTCGATCACGTGCAGATCACCGTGGCCGAAAATGTGGAGGTGGGGCGCCGGGGCGGCTACTATGACGGCGCCGGGGTGTTGCGCGACATGTTCCAGAATCACCTGCTGCAACTCCTGACCCTGACCGCCATGGAGCCTCCGGCGCGGTTTGACGCTACATCTCTTCGCGACGAAAAGGTCAAGGTCCTGCGGGCCGTCCGCGCCGGAGAGGGTGCGGTGCGTGCCCAGTACCAGGGCTATCTCGATGAAAAGGGCGTGGCGGCCCACTCGAACACGCCGACCTTTGCGGCTCTGGAGCTTTTCGTGGACAACTGGCGCTGGCAGGGCGTGCCCTTTTATCTGCGCTCGGGCAAGGCCCTGGCGACCAAGACCACCGAAGTGGCCATCCAGTTCAAGCACGTGCCCCATCAGTTGTTTCGCCCATCGGAGGAGCATCCCATCTCGCCCAATATCCTCTCCCTCTGTTTGCAGCCGGATGAGGGCATCCATTTGCATTTCGAAGTCAAGCTGCCGGGGGCGGGCATGCAGACCCGCTCTGTCGACATGGATTTCCACTATGCCGAAGATCTGACCATGGACTTGCCCGAGGCCTATGAACGGCTGCTGCTGGACGCCCTCCAGGGCGACGCCTCGCTGTTTGCCCGCGCAGACGAGATTGAGCTGGCTTGGGGGATCATCGATCCGATCCTTTCGGGTTGGGAGCAACCTGATGCCGTCCCCCTGGTGGGATATGAGCGGGGAAGTTGGGGCCCGGCCGAGGCCCACGAGCTTTTGTCGCAGGCGGGCCGGGTGTGGCTGCGCGATTGCGGCTCCTGTGGCCCCAAGATTCTTCCCTTAATGGGCTGAGGGAACAGAGGAGGGGACAGCCGGATGTCGCGTGAGATCGTGGTGCTGCCCGATTCCGAGGGAGTGGCCGATGAGGCTGCCCGGCGAGTGGCCGAGATCGCCCAAATGGCCATCGCCTCTCGTGGGCGATTCACGATGGCGCTGGCGGGTGGCTCGACCCCCCGCCTGCTGTTCGAGAGGTTGAGCCAGGAACCCTACCGCTCGGGCACGGCCTGGGATCGGGTCCATCTCTTTTGGGGCGACGAGCGATGCGTGCCCCCCGACGATCCAGGCAGCAACTACCGGCTGGCCCACCAGGCGTGGATCGCCCATGTGCCCATCCCCTCTGCCCAGGTCCATCGCGTGCCGGGCGAGTTGGAGCCGGAGCAGGCCGCGCGTCAATATGAGGAAACGCTGCGGTGGTTCTCAGGGGGAGGGATGCTCAGGTTCGATCTGATCCTTCTTGGTTTGGGCGCCGATGGGCACACGGCCTCCCTGTTCCCCGGCTCGACCGCCCTCGAGGAAAGGGAGCGGTGGGTACTCGCGGTGGAGGCGGAGTATGAGGGCCGGCCGGCCCACCGGGTGACCTTGACTCTGCCGATCTTGAACGCCGGCCGCCAGGTCCTGTTCCTGGTCACCGGCAAGGCCAAGGCCGAGATTGTGCGGGCGGTGTTGCAGGGACCGGAGGGGCTGTTGCCTGCCCAGAAAGTCCAACCGACGGTGGGGGAGGTCGTCTGGCTCCTGGATAAAGAAGCGGCCCATCTCCTCGGCGCGCCGCAGGGCGTGGCGCAGCACGGCGCGCGGGTCGCC
>CAZNQW010000043.1:0-7990 GCA_964575225.1 uncultured Anaerolineaceae bacterium
CCGAGCCAACAACGGCGACTCGCGCCACTGCCCTAACATTATGTCACGTACCCCTTGACAAATTGTACGTACTGATGTATAATTAACACGTGTTAGTAACGCGTGTTACCTAGGGGAGGCCACCGTGGCGCGCAAGCAGGCCAAAAGCCAAGACGTAGCGGAGCGGGCTCGAGTTTCCCGCACTACAGTCTCGTTTGTCCTCAATGACGTCCCCGGCGTCAAGATTAGCGACGAGACGCGTCAGCGTGTCCTGGAGGCAGCCCGAGACCTCGATTACTACCCCACAGCGGCGGCTCGATCGCTGGCCAGCGGCAAAACCCACCGTATCGGCCTCATCTTGGGCGAGGGACAGGATCGATTGGCCGCCGATGCGTTCCTGCCTACCTTTCTTCAGGGTGTCACAGCTTCAGTGCATCAACATGGGTATCTTCTCGTGCTGCAACTTTCCGAAGATGTGCCCAGCCATGAGGCCTATTCCCGCCTCATCCGCGAGCAACAGGTGGACGGCCTGATCCTGTCGGGCCCGCGTTACGATGACCCCCTGATTGGGCAGTTGGCCGAGGAACGCTTTCCCCTGATTTTGCACGGTCAATTGTCAGGTTATGATCTTCCCTTTGTGGATGTGGACAATGTGGCCGGCGCTTATCAAGCAGTTCACCATCTGCTGACATTGGGCCATCGTCGCATTGGCTTTATTTCAAACGCACCCCTCTTTTATTCGGGCAGTCAGGAGCGTTTCGATGGATATAAAAAGGCCTTGACCGAGCACAATCTGCCCCTAGACCCCGAACTCGTACGCACCGCAACCTTTTTGCCCCAGAGCGGCGAAGCCGCTATGGAAGCCCTCCTCAACCTGACCCAGCGACCCACTGCGGTATTTGCGGCCAGTGATGTAGTCGCCTTTGGTGCCATGAGCGCCATCCACAAGGCCGGCTTTCTCATTCCTGACGATATGGCCGTTATTGGATTTGACGATATTTTTCTGGCAGCTCATAGCCAACCGCCCTTGACCACCGTGCGCGTACCCGCCTACGGCCTGGGCTGGACCGCTGCCGAGACGTTGATCGCCTTGATTGAGGGAGAGGAAGACGTAACCTCTACGACATTGGAGAGCGAGTTGGTGATCCGAGCATCATGCCACACCCCAAAAAACGGGAACAACAGATCCACGTAAGAGTTTTCCACTGCGGATGTCGCGAATGGACACCATACGCAACGGCACGAACGGGAAAGGAGGTGAGACGCCATCATCTAGAGGTATCGATTATGTTCAAGGCCCCACGAGGGCAAAACGGCGAGAGACGAAAAAGATTCGCTCTCTGATCTGCAGCTCAAGTTAGGAGGAGATATATGAAACGCTCACTATTTTCGTTACTGGCTCTGGCGGTCATTTTGAGCATGGTTCTGGCTGCCTGTGGCGCGACCGCCGAACCCGAAGTCACCGAGCCCACCGCGGCCGCTGAACCTACGGAGGAGACTGCCGTAGAGGAGCCCGCGGGTGAGACACAGTTCCCGGTCATGCCCGGCGGCTACCTGGAGAAGGCGCTGGCTGGCGAGTACTCGGGCACCACTGTCACCGTCGACGGGCCCTTTACCAACCCCGACGACATCCGCTTTGAAGAGTCGATGGCCGCTTTTGAGGAGGCCACCGGCATCACCGTCAACTATATCGGCGACAAGCAGTTCGAAGCCCGCATCACCATCTCGGTCGATGCCGGCGACGCACCCGACATCGCCGACTTTCCCCAGCCCGGTGCTGTAGCCACCTTTGCCCGCCGGGGCGCCATCATCGACCCCACCTCCTGGATCTCGGAAGACTGGCTCAAGCAGCAGTACAACCAGAGCTGGCTCGACATGGCTATGGTTCCCGATGCCGATGGCCAACTCATGACCGGCGGCGTCTGGCACCGATTCAACGGCAAGTCCCTCGTCTGGTATCCCAAGGACGACTTTGACGCTGCGGGCTATACCATCCCCACCACCTGGGACGAACTCCTGGCCCTCTCCCAGCAGATCGCCGACGACGGCGACACCGCCTGGTGCGTCGGCATCGGCTCCGAAGCCGCCACCGGCTGGCCTGCCACCGACTGGACCGAGGAGACCATGCTCCGCACCACCTCCTTGGAGAACTATGACAAGTGGATCACCGGCGAGCTGCCCTTCGACTCCCCTGAGGTCCAGAAGGCCATCGAAACCTGGAGCGAGATCTGGTTCAACGACAGCTTTGTCTATGGCGGCCGGAACAACATCGTCTCCACCTACTTTGGCGACGCTCCCGCCCCCATGTTCGAAGACCCGCCCAAGTGCTGGCTCCACAAGCAGGGCAACTTTATCACCGGCTTCTTCCCCGAAGGCGCCGAGGCCGGCGTGGATTATGACTTCTTTTACCTGCCTCCCGTCGACGAGCAGTACGGCAAGCCCTTCCTCGTCGCTGGCGACATGATGTCCATGTTCAACGACCGCCCCGAAGTCCGCGCCTTGATGGAGTACTTTACCCTCCCCGAGTCGGCTTCCGGCTGGCTGCAGAACGGTGGCGCCCTCGCCGCCCACCAGACTGCTACGCCTGATATGTACGGCGTGGACCTGGAGCGCGGCATCGCCGAACTGGTCCTCGGGGCCACCAGCTTCCGCTTTGACGGTTCGGACCTCATGCCCGCCGAAGTGGGCTCCGGCTCCTTCTGGACCGGCATGGTGGATTATGTCAGTGGCACCGCCGACCTGGACACCATCCTGGGCGAGATCGATGCCTCCTGGCCTGAGGGTGTTTCGGGCCAGGCGCCGCCTTCTGGCGGAGAAGCGGAAACCGCGTGGCCCGTCATGCCCGGCGGATCCCTGGAGAAGGCACTGGCTGGCGAGTACTCGGGCACCACTGTCACCGTCGACGGACCCTTTACCAACCCCGACGACATCCGCTTCAAAGAGTCGATGGCCGCCTTTGAGGAAGCCACCGGCATCACCGTCAACTATATCGGCGACAAGCAGTTCGAAGCCCGCATCACCATCTCGGTCGATGCCGGCGACGCACCCGACATCGCCGACTTTCCCCAGCCCGGTGCTGTAGCCACCTTTGCCCGCCGGGGCGCCATCATCGACCCCACCTCCTGGATCTCGGAAGACTGGCTCAAGCAGCAGTACAACCAGAGCTGGCTCGACATGGCTATGGTTCCCGATGCCGATGGCCAACTCATGACCGGCGGCGTCTGGCACCGATTCAACGGCAAGTCCCTCGTCTGGTATCCCAAGGACGACTTTGACGCTGCGGGCTATACCATCCCCACCACCTGGGACGAACTCCTGGCCCTCTCCCAGCAGATCGCCGACGACGGCGACACCGCCTGGTGCGTCGGCATCGGCTCCGAAGCCGCCACCGGCTGGCCTGCCACCGACTGGACCGAGGAGACCATGCTCCGCACCACCTCCTTGGAGAACTATGACAAGTGGATCACCGGCGAGCTGCCCTTCGACTCCCCTGAGGTCCAGAAGGCCATCGAAACCTGGAGCGAGATCTGGTTCAACGACAGCTTTGTCTATGGCGGCCGGAACAACATCGTCTCCACCTACTTTGGCGACGCTCCCGCCCCCATGTTCGAAGACCCGCCCAAGTGCTGGCTCCACAAGCAGGGCAACTTTATCACCGGCTTCTTCCCCGAAGGCGCCGAGGCCGGCGTGGATTATGACTTCTTTTACCTGCCTCCCGTCGACGAGCAGTACGGCAAGCCCTTCCTCGTCGCTGGCGACATGATGTCCATGTTCAACGACCGCCCCGAAGTCCGCGCCTTGATGGAGTACTTTACCCTCCCCGAGTCGGCTTCCGGCTGGCTGCAGAACGGTGGCGCCCTCGCCGCCCACCAGACTGCTACGCCTGATATGTACGGCGTGGACCTGGAGCGCGGCATCGCCGAACTGGTCCTCGGGGCCACCAGCTTCCGCTTTGACGGTTCGGACCTCATGCCCGCCGAAGTGGGCTCCGGCTCCTTCTGGACCGGCATGGTGGATTATGTCAGTGGCACCGCCGACCTGGACACCATCCTGGGCGAGATCGATGCCTCCTGGCCTCAGTAATCGGATGGTTTCGTGAATTGCTGCCGGTCCTCGCTCCCCATCTGAGGGCCGGCAGCCCTACTCAAAAAGGAACAAGGCCATGGCACAATTCGCTTCCGCGGGAAAAAAGAAAAGCGGCAGTCTTTCCGAACTTGTGAGCTGGCTGGGGCGGGTGTTCCTGGCCGTCGTCATCCCCGTCATCGCCTTTGCCATTCTCTATGCGGGCTTTGTCTGGCTGCGCGACAGCGACGCACCCAAATGGCTGACCGTCTTGGTCGCCATTGTTTGGGGCGTGGGCGGCGTGGCTCTCCTCTACTGGGTGTTCAATAGCATCGTCGAGCGCCTTCCTGACCAGTGGACCGAACGGCTCTTGCCCTTTGTGTTTGTCGGCCCGGCCATGGCTATTCTCATCTGGTACCTGGCCCTGCCGTCGGTCCGCACCTTTTACCTGAGCCTCTTTGGCCGTGATGGTCCGCCACAGGGCGTCGGATTCTTTGAGTCTTTTGGCAGCAGTGCCTTTGTCGGCCTGCAGAACTATGTGGCCGTCTTTTCCGAGCGACTGCTGACCGAGGCCCTGCGCAATAACCTGATGTGGATCGTCTTTGGCAGCACCCTCTCCGTGGCTGTGGGCCTGCTGGTGGCTACATTGGCCGATCGTAGCAAGTTTGAGCGGGTAGCCAAATCCCTCATCTTTTTGCCCATGGCCATCTCTTTCGTCGGCGCGGGCGTCATCTGGAACTTTATCTACAATATTCAACCCCCCGGCGAGCCGCAGATCGGTTTGCTTAACGCGATTCTGGTCAGCGTGGGTGCGAGCCCCGTTGCCTGGCACAAATGGGTGGCCATTCAGCCGTGGAATAACCTGTTTCTCATCGTCATCGTCGTCTGGCTCCAGTCAGGTTATGCCATGGTGCTCTTTTCCGCAGCCCTTAAGGGCATTCCTGAAGAGATCCAAGAGGCAGCGCGTGTCGATGGCGCCACCGAGCTGCAGGTCTTTTTCAAGATCATGATTCCCTACATCATGGGCACCATTATTACCGTCTGGACCACCGTGGTGATCTTTACCCTCAAAATCTTTGACGTGGTCTGGGTCATGACCGGAGGGCAGTTTGGCACCCACGTGATCGCCACCCAGTTCTACCGCCAGTCGTTCACGGCTCGCAACTCGGGGTATGGTAGTGCTATTGCCATCGTCTTGCTCATCACCGTTATCCCGGTGATGATCTACAACCTGCGGCAGTTCCGGCATCAGGAGGCATTCTAGCATGAAAAAGCAAAGAAAATGGGTAGGTCCTTTGCTGGTCAACGGTGCGCTGCTGATCCTGGTCATCATCTGGAGTATTCCGACCATTGGCCTGCTGGTCTCCTCCTTCCGGACCCGATTTGACATCCAGACATCAGGCTGGTGGAACATCTTTCCTCATCAGGAATGGAAAACCACGAAATCCCTCAATCCCCAAGAATTGGGGCTGGATCCCGATGGAGTGATGGAGGTAGAAGGCGCCACCGGGACGTTTGAGGAGTTGCGCGCGGGCGTGGCCTCGCCCGATGGGGACACGCAGGTCACCTGGGTCGGCAACAAACGACTGGGCCGCATCGAAGTCCAAGAGCGGATTTGGACAGTCACTTGGAATTTCAGCCTGGATAACTACAAGCAGGTTCTGCTGGGGGCAGGCGTTGAGATCACCAATCCCGATGGCAGCGTCGAATTGGCGCCGGGACAGGATATGTCGCAGGCCTTTCTGAATAGCTTGGCCGTGTCCATTCCGTCGACGGTGATCCCCATCCTGATCGCGGCATTTGCCGCCTACGGCTTTGCCTGGATGTCCTTCCCGGGCCGCCGCTGGCTGTTTATCCTGGTTGTGGGTCTCCTGGTCGTGCCCTTGCAGATCGCCCTGGTGCCCATCTTGCGCGACTATAACGCGCTGAACTTGAACGGCACCTTCCTGGCGGTCTGGCTGGCTCACACCGGTTTTGGTCTGGCGCTGGCCACCTATCTTCTCTACAACTATATCAGCACCCTGCCACGGGAAACGCTCGAGTCGGCCTTTATCGACGGCGCCTCGCACTTCACTGTGTTCACCAGACTCGTCTTGCCGCTGTCGGTCCCGGCCCTGGCCTCCTTTGCCATCTTTCAGTTCCTGTGGGTGTGGAACGACTACCTGGTGGCCCTCACCTTTCTCGGGGTGGACCCCACGTTCAAAGTGCTCACCCAGCGGCTGGCCGATCTTACCGGCACCTTTGGCAACGCCTGGCACCTGCTGACGGCCGGTGCCTTTGTGACCATGATCCTGCCGCTGATCGTGTTCTTTGCCCTACAGCGCTACTTTGTGCGCGGCATGATGGCCGGCTCGGTCAAGGGATAAGCCGGGCAGGTAGCAGCCATCCTTGGAGAAAGCAGACTTCCGAAGTCGTGTGACTCGGCTGCCCACGGCTTCGGAAGTCTCTTGTGATAGCTGTGTCCGATCGAAAGCAAAGCATTTTCGCATTTGACTGGGGTCTGGTATACTATTGGATGATGGCCACAACGTCGGGCTGGGTCTTTGGCTGGTTGTTGTTGCCCGCCATCGCTCCCGTGGCTGCCGGCGTGGGCGCCAGCATCCTGCAGTGCTTGGTGCTGGTGAAGCGGATCCCCAGGGGCTGGCGGTGGATATTGGCAACGGCCATCGGCTTTCTGGCAGGTCAGATCCTCGCCTTCCCTGTGATACCCGCCGACATGGGCGTGTTATCCGGAATGGTGATCGGCGCAACCGCCGGGCTCGCCCAGTGGGTGCTGCTCCGCAGAGAAGTCCATTGGGCCGGCTGGTGGATCGCCATCAGTTCCCTGGCCTGGTCCACAAGCCTGAACCTAGTTTCTGGTCCCGAGCCGGTAATACTGCCGCGTCTCGTGCTATCGGGGATATTGCCCTCAGTGCTGACGGGCATTGCACTAGAGCTGCTGCTACGCCACCCCAAACCAAAGCGGACACAGATCGAGGCCTGAAGCCGTCGAGAGCCGGGGCAGCAGGTCGTGGCCTCTGGGCGTGGACAAGGGCCTGGATTGGTGTGCGATCTCTGAAAGCGGGATCCTTGTTTCCGCCTGATCGGGACGCGGGCTTACACTCCCCACAGGCCCTATCAACCGCCCCCAGGAGATTGCGCCCTACTCTCGGGGCCGTCCCGCTGTGGACAATCGGCCAGACCGGCCCTCGAAGAGGCTCAGACGATGAATACTCTAAACGATTGCGAGGTTTCACCATGGCAGATCAACAATTGATCCCCGTCAATGTAGTTCACGAATTCATGATTGATGTCTTTAAAAGACTGGGCACCCCGCCCGACGATGCCCGCATCTGCGCCGATGTGCTCATTGCCTCGGATCTGCGCGGCATCGAAAGCCACGGCGTGGGTCGGCTGAAATACTATTACGATCGCATCCAGCGGGGCCAACACCGCACCCAAACCGAGATGGAAATCGTAAAAGAGACCGAAACCACGGCCGTCATCGACGGGCACCATGGCATGGGCCACGTCGTGGCCCATCGAGCGATGGAAATGGCTATTGAAAAGGCTCGCCGGTACGGGCTGGGCGCTGTGGCTGTGCGAAATGGCACCCACTTTGGCATCACCGGCTACTATCCCCTGATGGCCGTCGAGGCCGGGATGATGGGATTGACGGTCACCAATGCCCGACCGTCCATCGTGCCCACCTTTGGCGGCGAGCCCATGCTGGGCACCAATCCCATCGCCTTTGCAGCCCCCTCTGACATGGACTACCCCTTCTGCTTTGACGGCGCCACCTCCATCAGCCAGCGGGGCAAGATCGAGGTCGCCTCGCGCGCCGAAAAGCCCATTCCCGAGGGTTGGGTCATCAGCGATCAGGGGCAGATCATGACCGATCCCGACGAGATCCTGGACAACCTGGGCCGGGCAACGGCCGGCTTTTTGCCCTTGGGGGGAAAGGGCGAGC
>CAZNQW010000043.1:8000-20107 GCA_964575225.1 uncultured Anaerolineaceae bacterium
CTCTCGGCCTCCCTCAGCGAGGGGGCGTTCATGAAGGACCTCTTGGGGTTCGCTCCCGACGGATCGCAACGACCCTATATGCTGGGGCACTTTTTCCTGGCCATCGACATCGAACATTTCGTGCCCCTGGAGGTGTCCAAGCGGATTACCGGCAACATCCTGCGCGCGCTGCAACAGTCGCGCAAGCTGCCCGACCACGACCGCATCTATATCGCCGGAGAGAAAGAGCATGAGAACGAGCAGGTGGTCCGGCAACAGGGCATTCCCGTCAACACCAACCTTCGCGCCGAACTCGAGGCCATGCGCGATGAACTCGAGATCAAGGGCTACGAAGCTTACTTTTAACCTCTAGCCGGGGTGTTTGGGAACCCCGGCCGATATGCGCACAGAACCGAACGAGAGCTTGGAGCGCCCATTGCCGGCGATTGATATCATTCAGGAGTAGACTATGGCAAACAACAGCAAAGGCGTCATTGGCATCCTCACCGGCGGAGGGGATGTTCCCGGTCTGAACCCCGCCATCCGCGCTGTAACCATTCGCGCCTTGCGCGAGGGCTATCAGGTCATGGGCATCCGCCGCGGCTGGGCCGGCACCATCGACCTGATCCGCGACAAAAAGGCCGACAACAGCGAGCACGTCCAGACTCTGACCGAAGAGGTGGTGAATCGGGCAGGCAGGACTGGGGGAACCTTTCTGCACACCTCACGCACCCGTCCCAGTCACGTGGCAAAAGCCGACGTGCCCGACCACCTCAAGGACCAATACTCGGACGACGTAAACGACCTGACCCCCGAAGTGCTCAAAAATCTGGAATTCCTGGGCATCGACTACCTGGTGCCCATCGGCGGTGATGACACCTTGAGTTACGGCGTTCGTCTGTATCAGGAAGGCGTCAAGGTCGTCGCCATTCCCAAAACGATGGACAACGATGTACCCGGCACCGACTATTGCATCGGCTTTAGCACCTGCGTGACCCGGACCATCGAGATCGTCAACAACCTGCGCACCTCCGCGGGCTCCCACGAACGGTTCCTGGTGCTGGAGGTGTTTGGCCGCTATGCCGGATTTACCGCCATGCTGCCCACCATGGCTGGCGCGGCCAATCGCTGCCTCATCCCCGAATACAAGTTTGATATGGAACAGCTGACAGAGCTGCTGACCCACGATCGCAACCGCAACCCCAGCCGGTACTCCATCGTCATCGTCTCCGAAGGAGCCATGTCCACGGGTGGCGAGATGGTGTTTTTGGACAAGACCACCGACGCCTACGGTCACGCCAAACTGGGGGGCATCGGCGATCTGGTCTCGGCCAAGATCAAGGACCTCTCACCCAAATTCAATCGGGGCAAGCCGATCAACGTCATCAACCAGCGCCTGAGCTACCTGGTGCGCGGTGGCAACCCCGACGCCATCGACTCGATTGTCCCCATGGCGTATGGCAACCTGGCCCTGGATCTGATCATGCAGGGTATCCATGGACGACTGGTGGTACTCAAGAACGGGCGCTACGACAACATGCCCATCGAGGCCGTCACCAGCAGCAAGAAACTGGTGGACGTCGAAAAGTTCTACAACACCGAACGGCTGCGCCCCCAATACAAGCAGTTCTTGATGCAACCCCTGTTCATCATGACCAGCAGCCAGATTTAGTCGCCCTATCCAGGTTCATTCGAGCGGAAAAGGCGCGAGGCCAGGAAGGAGTGCCATGAGAATCGCCTTTCTGAACCCACAAGGCAACTTTGATCCCCAGGACCGTTATTGGACGGCCCACCCAGACTTTGGGGGTCAACTGGTGTATGTCAAAGAGGTGGCCCTGGCCCTGGGCCGCATGGGCCACCAAGTCGACATTCTCACCCGGCGCATCATCGATCCGGCGTGGCAAGGGTTCGAAAGCACGCTGGATACCTATCCAGGTGAACCGAATGTGCGCATCGTTCGGCTGCCCTGCGGCGGCGATGGCTTTTTGCCCAAAGAGGCGCTGTGGCCCTTGCTTGGTCCTGAATGGGTGCCCCAGATCATCCGCTTCTATGCTCAGGAGGGGGGCCAACCGGAAGCAGCTACGACCCACTATGGCGATGGCGGCCTGGCTGGCGCTCTGTGGCAAGCCCGGGGTGGGCCGCCCTTTACCTTCACCGGACACTCTTTGGGTGCACAGAAGCTGGATCGGCTGCTGGAAATGCCCGACCACAGCCTTACTGCGCTAGACGCCAAATATCAGTTTGCCCGGCGCCTGGCAGCCGAACGGGTGGCCATGAACCACGCCGGGCGGATCATCACCAGCACGCACCAGGAACGCATGGAGCAGTACGGCCACCCGGCCTATACGGGCGCCGTCGACACAACCGACGACGACCGATTCGCCGTGGTGCCACCGGGCGTCAACCTGCGCATCTTTGACGCCGAGGTGCGCGGCCCCGATGACGAGCGCATCGCCAAGTTCCTGGAGCAGATGCTGACTCGCGATCTGGACCCAGAGCGGCGGCATCTGCCGGCTGTGCTTTGTTCCAGCCGCCTGGACCCCAAAAAGAACCACCTGGGCCTGGTGCGCGCCTTTGCTCAAAGCCAGAGGCTACAGGAATCGGCCAACCTGCTGATCGTGGTACGCGGCGCCACAGACATCCACAGCCGCGAGGGACTGACTGCCACCGAGCGCGCCGTTCTGGATGAGATCGTGGAGGTCTGCCAGGCAGCGGATCTGTGGGGCAAGGTGAGCGCCTTTTCGCTGGCCAGCCAGACCGAGCTGGCGGCTGCCTATCGCCACTTGAGCGCCCGCCGCTCAGTTTTTGCCCTGACGGCGCTGTACGAACCCTTTGGCCTGGCCCCGCTGGAAGCCGTCGCTGCCGGCCTGCCGGCCCTGGTCACAAGGAACGGCGGGCCCAGCGAAAGCCTGTACGACGCCCAGGCCGGGCGCGAATATGGGGTCTTGGTCGATCCAACCGATGTCCACGACATGGCCACCGGATTGCTCCGCCTGGTCGGGCCAGAGGACGAATGGCGCCCATTTCAGCAGGCCGGGCGCGAACGGGTGCTCAGCCGCTATACCTGGGATCGGACGGCAAGCGGCTACCTGGCGACCCTTGACGATCTATTGGCCCGACGGTTGCCCATTCCTCCCTACTTCTGGCAGCCGCACACCGCGCCTGATTTGGACATCACAACCCTGTGGCCGACAGAGCCCGCTGCGGCCTAGCCCGAGAACCGAGGAGCCTCCTATGAAGCTACCAGAAGGGGATTTGGACCTATTAGCGGTCGGCGAAACGCTCGTCGATTTCATCTCGGAAGAAGAAACCGACTGGTTGCGCAACGCCTATACCTTTCGCAAATATCAGGGCGGTTCGCCTGCCAACATCGCCGTCACCGTCGCCAAGCTGGGCGGCAAGTCGGCAGTGATCTCCAAACTCGGTATAGGGGCCATGGGCCAGTTTCTTAAATCAGAGCTAAGCCGCGCCGGCGTGATGACCGAGTATCTGGTCATGGATCATCGCGTTCACAGCAGCATCATCTTTGTGTCGCGCACCACCGGCACGCCCGATTTCGAGGCTTTCCGCAGCGGCGACTCTCAACTGGAGCCTCAGGAGATCAGCGAAGAGGCCATCCGCCGCGCCAAAGTGATCCATGCCTCCACCTGGGCCCTATCCAGGGAGCCCTGCCGCGCAGCAGTGGAAAGGGCTTTTCAATTGGCCCAGGCCCATGGCAAGTTCATCTCCCTCGATCCCAACTACAGCCCTGTCATCTGGCCCAATTATCGCCAGGCCATGGACGTACTGCCCCGCATGCTCAGCTACGCTACTCTGACCAAACCATCCCTCGACGACGCCACACGCATCTTTGGCGGCAACCACACCCCCGAACAGTATATCGACCTCTTTCACCAAATGGGTCCCCAACTGGTGGTGTTGACGATGGGAGCGCGCGGTATTCTGCTTTCCTATCAGGGCCAGCAAGTCCACATCCCGGCCCGTCCCATCCGGGTGGTCGATGCCACCGGCGCCGGCGACTCGTTTTGGGCAGGCTTTTTGGTTGCTCTGCTGGATGGCCATACTCCAGAGCGCAGTGCCCTTTTCGCCCGGGAGATTGTGGAACGCAAACTGGCCAACGTCGGCCCCCTGCCCGATCACCTGGACCGCCAGCAGATCGATGCCTCGATCGATGCGCTCAGCGCAGGCGCCGAGTGAGTGGCATAGCTCAGGCCTTGGGCCAGTGGATTTCTTGGCCCTGTCAATCGCACGAAATAATTCAAAGAGGCGCGCGATGCGCCAGCCAACATCTGAAAAGCAACCCGAGTTCCAGACGATTTGTCTCGACTCGAGAAGGAAGGTGTCATGATCAACGACTGGTACAAAGACGCAATCTTTTACGAAGTATCCGTTCGGGCTTATGCCGACTCGAACGCCGACGGCATCGGCGACCTGCCCGGCCTCGCCTCTCAACTGGACCACATCGCCTCCCTGGGCGTGGATTGCATCTGGCTACTCCCCATCTACCCTTCGCCCCTGGGCGATGACGGCTACGATGTCGCCGACTTTACGGCCGTCCATCCCGACTATGGCACCGTGGCCGACTTTCGAACCCTGGTCGATGAAACCCATCGCCGTGGACTGCGCATCATTGCCGACATGATCCCCAATCATAGCTCCAACCAGCATCGCTGGTTTCAGGCCTCCCGCGACCCCAATCACCCCGAACACGCCAAGTACCGCGATTGGTACGTGTGGAGCGAGACCGACCAGCGCTATCGCGACGCCCGCATCATCTTTTTGGATTACGAGCCCTCCAACTGGACCTGGGATCCCGTGCGCCAGGCCTACTACTGGCACCGCTTTTTTCATCACCAACCGGATCTGAATTATGATAATCCCCGGGTCCAGCAGGCCATGCTCGATGTGCTGGCCTTCTGGCTCGATCAGGGCATCGATGGCTTTCGCGTGGATGCCGTGCCCTACCTCTTTGAGCGAGAAGGTACCAACTGCGAGAATCTTCCCGAGACCCACGCCTTTCTCAAACGGATGCGCGCCTTTGTAGACGACTATGCGCCCGGTTCGCTGCTTCTGTCGGAAGCCAACCAATGGCCCGAGGATGTGCGCCCCTATCTCGGTGACGGTGACGAGTTCCACATGAACTTTCACTTTCCATTGATGCCCCGCATCTTCATGGCCTTGGCGCGGGCCGACCGTACCCCGATCCTGGAGATTCTGGAGCGTACGCCGCCCATCCCCGATTTATGTCAATGGGCCACCTTTCTCCGCAATCACGATGAACTGACACTGGAGATGGTCACTGAAGAGGAGCGCCGGTTCATGTGGGACTTCTACGCGCCTGAACCGCGCATGCGCCTGAATTTGGGAATCCGTCGCCGCCTGGCTCCCCTGCTAGGCCACGATCGAAGCCGTCTCGAGGTGGCCCATTCGCTGCTGTTCACCCTGCCCGGCTCGCCGGTCCTGTACTATGGCGACGAAATTGGCATGGGCGACAACATCTGGCTGGAAGACCGTGACGGCGTGCGCACCCCCATGCAATGGACAGCCGGGCCCAACGCCGGCTTTTCCACCGCCCCCTCCGATGCCCTGGACGTCCCTGTCATTGACGATGGGCCGGCCGCCTACGAATTAGTGAACGTCGACGCCCAGAAGGCCGATCCCGATTCGCTGCTCAGCTGGCTCAAGGCCACCATCGCCGTGCGTAAGACCTACCCGGCGCTGGCCCGGGGCGACATCCGATTTTTGACACCGCCCAACCCGGCGATACTGGCCTATTTCCGCAGCTACAACGGCGAGACGATCCTGATCGTCAACAACCTCTCCGATCAGGATCAGGCTGTGGAACTGGACCTCAGCAAATTTGTGGGCGCCCGGCCCTACGACCTGCTCAGCGACGAAAGGTGGCCCGAGGTGTCCGCGGCTGCCTATCCGCTCCACCTGACGCGCTACGGCTTTCGCTGGCTGCGATTGTAGCCAACAATGGGAAACGCCCCGGCAGGCTGTGCCGGGGCGTTTTGGTACCAGATATGCAAGTAAGTGGGAACGACGCTTACTTGGGCTTGAAAGCCGTCACGCGGGCGCTGTAGACCAATGCCTGAGCCTCGGCGGGAGCGGCAATGCTGCCATGCTCGCTGCTGGTCGCCGTGACGGCAGCAGTCATCGCCTCATCCAAAGCCTGTTCCTCGATTTGGATCTGCTTAAAACCAGCAGCCTCAATGGCCGCCACATACTCCCTGTCCACCCAGGCGCCTGCCACGCAGCTCGCCCATGATTCCAGGTCACGCCGGACATTCTCCGGAAACTCGGCCCGCGTCACAATATCGCTCACGGCCAACTTGCCGCCGGGCCTCAGCACCCGAAACGCCTCCCGAAAAACCTGCGCCTTGTCGGGCGACAGGTTGATGACACAGTTGGAAAGGATTACATCGACCGACTGATCGGCCACGGGCAGGTGTTCGATCTCGCCCAGGCGGAATTCGACGTTGGACAGGCCCATTTTCTGGGCATTAACCCGAGCCAGATCGATCATCTCGGCGGTCATGTCGACCCCGATAACGTGCCCTTCAGCACCCACCCGCTGAGCCGCCAGGAAACAGTCGATGCCGCCCCCCGAGCCCAGATCCAAGACGGCCTGTCCGGGCTGAAGCTCGGCCAAGGTCACCGGGTCACCACAACCCAGGGAGATACCCGCTACCTCCGCAGGCAATTGTTTGACATCGGCCATCTGATACAGGGCTTCCACATGGATCAGCGATGCCGACCCTCCACCGCAGCAAGTCGACGCGGGTGAACAACACCCTCCTCCAGCGCCGGTCCCAAACTGTCGGGCCACGCTGCCATACCGATCGCGCACGGCAGACACAATGTCCTTGGATTCTCGTCCTTTTTCCATTTCGCCTCCCCCAAAAAAATCCAACATATGAGCACTGGACCATTCCCCCAGCCCTCGAAAAACCAAATAACCTGCGTTCTGGCCGTCACCCTCGCGGTGGGCTCAACCTCCGGTCACACCTCGCCGTCACCCGTCAGAGGGATCACTGCAGCCAGATCGATCTCGGGAGCATAGCTCTGCGCCATTCGAGCGCAGCACTGAGCCACCACTTGCTGCTTGAGTGTGTAAAACACCTGCTTGCCCTCGCGCCGTGTCTCCACCAAGCCTGCATTTCGAAGTATCTGCAAATGGTGCGAGACCGTTGGCTGGCTGACATTCCCCAGTTCTGCGACCAGATCGCCCACGCTGACTTGGCGGCAGCAGATCAAATCCATGATCCGCAGTCGCGTCTCATCAGCCATCGCCCGGGCAAAGGCGCTTAGATCCGTCTCCATTCCCTTCCCTCATTGATAGACATATGCCAATATATCTATATGATACCCGCAGGCTTGCTCGTTGTCAAATCTGATTCTCATTGTGGCCGTTCATCCGCGCCCCATGACCCATTCACTCGGCCCGCTTGGCAACCAAAGGTTCCGCGGCAGCAGAACCCTCGGCTGGATTCAGCTCGCCGCCCCCGTCCTCGGAAGCGGTGGCGCATCCCCGTCACGGGGACGCGAGCAGCCTGTCGGGCAGGTGCGCGGTTGGCAACCAAAGGTTGCACGCGACCCGCGCGAGCACTCATGGGCAAAAGCGGGGGTGACGGTGCATGTTGTGGCCCCACAGGAATTTCCACCGATTTGTATGCTCTCCGCCGTTTGGCAGCCAATCAACCTTGTGCTATAATAACATCCATCGGAAGTGGGCTCTCCTGCCAACCAAAGGAGGTAGCGGGCGCATGGCCAAACTTTCGGATCGGCTGAGCGGCTTGCCGTTGCAGCTCATCCTTATCATCGGCTTTACCCTGACGGCGACCCTGACCATCATCAGCAGCGCCCTGATCACCTACAATGTGATCCGCAACTACCTGGACGAGGCGGCCAACGAGCGTGTGGGCCGCGACATGGAACTGGCCACCGCCTTTTACAACAACAAGCTATCCGACATCCTTCTCACCGCCACCCGCATCTCCACCGCTCAGAACGTACGCAACAATCTGGAGCCATCGGCCGACCCCCAATCCTCTTGCGCCATTGCCCTGGAAAAGGCCATCGATAACGAACTGGCAACCCTACCCACGGGTACAAGGCGGTTTGTCGTCGTCACCGATCACCAGGGCCGAAGCATTGCGGGGCGAGTGGCCTGGGACGACAGCTTGCGCGACATCACCTTGGGTACCGACTGGTCTCGAGTGCCCATCGTCCAGGCGGTGCTGGAGGATCAAGAGACCCGGGAAGCCACAGAAGTTATCCCCGCTGAGGTATTGGCCTGGTTAGGCCTCGCCGAGACGGCCCGGGTGCCTCTCATCGATACACCCCTGGCCGCCCCTTTGCCTTTCGATCCCCGCGAAGGGACCGCCGGGCTGGTATTGGTGGGGGTGGCGCCGGTCTATGCGGAAAATGGCGAGTTTCTTGGGTCCATCCTGGTCGGCCACCTTTTCAATGGCGATTTCACGCTGGTGGACCGTATCGCCGACGTGGCTGGGGTCGATACCTCCACCATCTTTTTTGGGGATCTGCGGGTGTCGACCAATGTACGAGACCTGAACGGAAATCGTGCCATCGGCACTCGCCTTTCCCAAGAGGTCTATCAACACGTCCTGGTCGAGGGACAGGACTTTACCGGCCGGGCCTTTGTGGTCAAAGAATGGTACATCACGCGCTATCATCCCATCTTTGATCATGAGAACCAAATCGTGGGCATTCTCTACGTGGGTGCTCGCGAGGCCACCTTTAACCGCCTGGTTGAGTCCTTTGCCCAGCGGCTTTTGCTGATCGTCGTAGCTACCATCCTACTGGCCATTCTGATCGCGATCCCCTTTGCCTATTCGATCTCCCGGCCCACCACCCAACTGGTCAACGCCACACAGCAGGTGGCGCAAGGCGACTGGTCCGTTCGCGTCCCCGTCTCGGGTTACCAGGAAATGCAGAACCTGGCTGGTTCGTTCAACACCATGGTCGAAACCCTCAAAGAGACCCAGGAACAACTGATCCAAAAGGAAAAGCTGGCATCGGTCGGTCAGCTCGCCGCCGGTGTGGCCCACGAGATCAACAACCCATTGGGCTCTGTACTCCTTTACGCCGACATCTTGTGCAAGGAGACGCCCGAGGAGAATCCCCAACAACGCGAAGACCTCCAGATGATTATCCGCGAGGCGACCCGCTGCAAAACCATCGTCAACGACCTGCTCAACTTTTCGCGCCAGAACGAGGTACTGGCCCAGGACACAGACCTGAACTCGCTCCTTGTTGAACTGGCCGATGCTGCTTCCAAACAGGACCTCTATCGTCAGGTAGAGATCAAAACAGATCTTGACCCAGAGCTGGGCACTATCCAGGCCGACCCGTTGCAACTGCACCAGGTGTTCATCAACTTGATGAACAACGCCGCCGAAGCCATGCCGGATGGCGGTGTGCTCACCCTGAAAACTCGCCCAGGACCGACCTCAGATTGGGTCACCGTCGAGGTCACCGACACCGGGGTAGGCATCCCCGAAGAAAATCTCAACAAAATGTTCACTCCCTTTTTCACCACCAAACCAATCGGCAAGGGCACTGGGTTGGGCCTGGCGATCATCTACGGTATCGTCAAAATGCATCGAGGTCAGATCAGCTTCAAGAGCCAAGTGGGCGAAGGCACCACCTTCACCCTTCAGTTGCGTCAGAAACTTCCAAACCAAATGGCCAGTAGCACGAATGGCTTTGTGCTGCCCTGAAAGGAGCGACCCTTGAGCGAAGAAAAGCCACAGCCATCCAGCAAGGTGCTGGTCGTCGACGACGAAGAAGGCATGCGGCAGGGTTGCTTGCGGGCTCTGCGACCGGCTGGCTATATCGTCGATCTGGCCGATAGTGTAACGGCAGCCCGCCGAAAACTTCAGACGACAACCTATGACCTGCACCTGATCGACGTCATGCTGCCTGATGGCAGTGGCCTCGACCTCATCGGCCCCATCCTGAAAAGGGACCCATGGGCCATCTGCATTGTCATTACCGGCTATGGCAGCGTCGAGATGGCCGTCAAAGCGGTTCAACTGGGCGCCTATGATTTCTTGTCCAAGCCCTTCACCTCCGATCGGCTGTTGGTTACCGTGTCTCAGGGCCTGGAACGGCGGCGACTCAAGCGTATTGAAGCCGATGCTCAACGCTTGATCCAGGAACGGGACGAGATGGAACGGCTGGACCAGATCAAGAGCCAGCTCATGCTCAAGGTGGCCCACGAGCTTCGGGCCCCCACCGCCGCTGTGCAAAGTTACGTAAACTTGATTCTGGCCGGCCATGTCGACAAAGACGAACTGCCTCCAATTCTCAGGCGCGTGCAACAACGCCTGCAGGAAATGCTCGACTTGACTGCCGACCTTCTGGAGCTATCTCGCCTCAAGCAGACCAAAGACAAGATCACCCACCAGGCCAGTCCCCAGCCTATTGCCACCATTCTTCAGGAGGTCTGTGATCTATTGCGTCCTCAGGCCAACGCCAAAAACCAGACTTTGCGCATCAGGATCGCCGATGATCCCGTCATCAGCGGCCAACAAGAGCATTTTCGAGCCATCTGGACCAACCTGATCAGCAATGCGATCAAATACACGCCCGAGAATGGCAAGATCACCGTGAATTTGCGCACCCCTGGTGACCGCGTCATAGGCAGCGTGGAAGATACAGGCATTGGCATGACGCCTGACGATCTGAATCACCTCTTCCAAGAGTTTTTTCGCACAGACGCAGCCAAAGCTACCGGCGAAATTGGCACCGGGTTGGGGTTATCCATTGTCAAACAAATCATCGACTCGTATGGCGGCGAGATTTCTGTGACATCCCAACCCATGCTGGGGACCCGCTTTATCTTCTCACTGCCCCTCCAACCGCCGCAAAAGGAAGAGGTCACTCCTGCCCAAGAATCGGCCCTGATGCCTCTGGAATCCAGTGGAATTCGCCTGCCGCCGGCCTCCACGCACACCCGCGCCATTCTTGTAGGCGACGATTAGAGCCACGTACCCGAACCGCGAAAAAAGCGCGATCCTGGGGGATCGCGCTTTTCGTTTTCTGATTGAGCCAGGGATCAGGGCAGCTCAAAACTTGAGCGCACCGCCGTCAAGGCATCCTCCAGATCCAGGGCGTTGATAACGCATGATACCGTCGAAATGGAGGTACTGATGGCCAGAATGTTGACACCCCGTGCCGAAAGCGCTCGAAACATGATCCCGGCTATGCCAGGCCTCTCGCGGAAGTCAGGGCCAAAAATGGAGACGATGGCAGCACTTTTCTCGATCAACACCTTGCCGGCCTCGAGAGCCGGGGCAATTTGCTCAACGATCTTCACCGCCGCGTCGAGATCGTTGCGATCCACGCACAGCGCAATTTGATCCTGCTGTAACTGATCGATGCACTGCACGATGAACTGAACGTTGATACCCCGGTCGCCCAGACCGCACAGAATAGCCGCCGCCGTACCCGGTCGATCGGGCACTGCCGTCACATTGAGCAGTGACAGGTGTCCATTCTGCATAATGCCGCCGATGCGGATCTTTTCCATCCTGCCTCCACACTACATACCGGTGAGCCCGACGAAGCCTTGAGCTGATCCTGTTTCGATCAGCCCAGCTTTTCGGCGACCCGGGCCAGCATCTGATCAGGCTCCACTGGCTTGGTCAGCCACTCATCCACCGCCACATACTCATCGGTGGGCAACAAACCGCTGGCCTTGACCCCCGTTAAGGAGGTAACCATGATCACGGGCACATCTTTGAGTGCCGGGTCCTCAGCCATCTCGCGGCTCACATCCAGGCCATCGAGAATGTAGGACATCATGATATCGAGCAGCACCAGATCGGGTTTGTCGTTGCGCATCGACTGCAACGCCTTGGCGCCATTGGCTGCTGAGGCCACCGTGTACCCTGCTTTTTCCAGAACTTTGGACGCCACCTTGACAAAATCGGGGTCGTCATCGACGACAAGGATCTTGGCCATCCTTTGCTCCTCCTTTTAAGTTGTTCGCGATTTCACACAGTGCGAATTATAGCATACAAGATTAGGACTGTCAATCTCTCGATTTGACTCATTAAGAATCTTACCGAAAGGTATTCGTTGACTCACGAGTAAAT
>CAZNQW010000044.1:0-20036 GCA_964575225.1 uncultured Anaerolineaceae bacterium
CGGGAGCTACACCGGCGTGGACGAGCGCAATGGGTCCACTCAACTCCTTTACCTGGACAAGTCGATCGTCATCCGGGGCGGCTACCACCCCGAGACCTGGATCCAAGACCCCGCGGCCAACCCAACTATCCTGGATGCGGGGGGTGGGGGTCACGTCTTGTTCATCAACGGCGACGTGGCGCCTGTGGTCGATGGCTTCCACCTGATCAACGGCTCTGCCGGAAACGGTGGTGGCGTATATGTGGAAACCGCCGCGATTACATTGAGTCGCAACGAGATCTATGGCAACTGGGCCGAAGGCCGGGGTGGCGGCATATATTTGAAAGACAGCGCTGCGACCATCGTCAGCAACCACATCTATACCAACACCACAGGCGCCTCGGGGCGTGGAGGCGGCCTGGCACTCGCCGATAGTCCAGCCACAGTGGAGGGCAATCTCATCGAGGACAACCGCGCCCATGTCGGCGCTGGCATCGAGATGAATAACAATCTCGGGGAGAGCGGTGCGCTGCTCACCGGCAACACAATCCGTGACAATATAGCCCATAACACTGAGCAAGATGGTCGCACCTTTGCCGGAGCCGGCGGCGGCATCGACACCCACAGCTACCTGACCGATACGTTGAGAAACAACATTATCAGCGGCAATGTGGCCCAGTGGGGGGGTGGGGTGCACGCCTTTGGTGCCGCGACTATCATGGTCGAAAACACCATCCAGGGAAACGAGGCCCCCATCCATGGCGGCGGGTTGTATGTCCAGGGCGGCTACCTCAGCCTCGAAAGCAACGACATCCTATCCAACACGGCTGGCAGTTGGGGCGGAGGACTGACCTTACTGGTGAACAGCGCCCTGGTCCGCGGCAACACCTTCCAAGGGAACACAGCCGGCTGGCGGGGGGGCGGCATGTACGCCAGCAGTGGTGCTCAGTTCGACGGCAACCTCTTCCTGGGCAATACGGCTGTCGAGCAGGGCGGTGGCGCCTTTCTTATTCAGGATAACGGTGCAGTCTATCAAAACACCGTGTTTGTCGGCAACCAGGCTGCCGAGGGCGGTGGCCTTTACATCTGGGCGGGCAATGCCCGGTTGATCCACAGCACCATTGCCAACAACACCAGCGGCGACGGTCGCGCTGTGGTGATCGACAAGTACCCCGGCCTTGTCAATCCGGACGAGACGCCCCAATATCCTGCGACAGTCGTCTTTACCAACACCATCGTCGCTGGTCAGCCCGTGGGCTTTTTCGCCACGGCTGATAACAAGCTGACGGTTGACGGGGTTCTCTGGTGGGAAACGCCCACCCACGTTCAGGCCGATGGCGCTGATGTGACTGTTTTGAACGAACACACCGGCGATCCATCGTTCCAGGCGGATGGCTATCATCTGCGGACCTACTCGGCCGCCCGAGACAAGGGGCGCTCGGCCCTGGAGCACGATGTGGACGGCCATCTGCGGGATGGGGGCGATCAGAAAGATCTGGGCGCCGATGAGCACGTGCCCATGGTCGTGATCGAGCCCGATGTCGGCGGCACCCTGACCTATACCAATGCCCAGGAAGGAATCACCATCACGCTGGACGTGCCACCCGATGCCGTCACCAAGACGGTGGTTATACAGCTTTCGCCTTTTCCACCCTTGCCGCCGGATGTCTTGAACTCGCCCTTTGGCAGTTTTGTAGCCGTCGGACCTCCTTTTCGCCTGGACGTGTTTTCTTTCGTGGTAACCGCACCGGTGACCGATCCTGTGGATCCACCCATTGAGGATGTGTCGGACATATCCGATGCCGTCATCTTTGAACACTATCCAGCCCACCTGATCGCGGAGGTCGGCCTCGAAAAGCTGAAACTCTACCGCAAAAAGATGGATGAAATGGAGCTCGCACTCCTGACCTTACTAACCATACCCTCTCCGCCACTGGACCCGGCCTGCGGGCCAGGGCTTGTCGATCTGGAGCAGCGGATCTTGGATGTACCGATCTGCGACACAGGGATTATTCCCGAGGCCGTTCAGCCTGCAGCCGTGCCATCCGTGCGATTGCTGGCGGTTGAACCGAATGCCAAGTCGGGATACTTTTTGTTTGTGTTCGAGATCGAGAAAACCCGGACTTTTCTGCCGCTGATCACGCGCTGAGCTCATAAGGATTGATGGCGCCTCCAGCCGGCAGCAGGACGGCCAAGGTGTCGTTCCTGTCGGTTTTTTCTGTTGTTCAGCGACAGGAGACCCGATTACGGCGTGTCGATTCGAGCTGCTCGATCGCCCGATCCATGCCGGCTACACTACCCACTCTGGGTAGCTCTTTCGTGTTCCTTGTGCAGGATCGCTTTGAGCCGTCAAGATCGCCTGTCGCCCATTTTCTCCCAAGCGCAGCCGTGCAACCCAGAATGACACTGCGTAGGGGTGATGGCGGTCTGGGAACAAGCAGGCCATATCAATCACGGAGGTGAATCACGATCCACAGAATCCCGATCATCGGTATCATCAGCCAAGTTTCCAGCACCCGCCGCCCCGAACAGGTTGACCTGAAACCCGATTGGCCCTATACTGGCCCGGCTCGACGTCTCGGTCGGGCCAGTTCTTGAATGGGAGGTTTTTCTATGTCACACATCGAGCCGATCTCCATCGATGCCCTGCCCGCGTCTGTGGACGCCTTTCGCGCCCTGCGCGACGAGGTTGCTCGCACGCCCGAGGGGGGCGCCGCCATGATGGTCCTCGCCCTCCTGGTGTACGCCGAGGATGAGGCGCTCGGTCGTCCATGCCTGACAATGGCGGTGGACCGGGACCGCCTGCAGGAAGGTGAGGGGGGCTACCAGAACCTGCGACTGGCCCGCACGGTCCAGTCGCGCATCGACCAGCAGCTTGCCGCCCAACCCTACCTGCCCCGCGCCTACGTCCGCGGCACCAGGCCGGAAGACGGCTATCACCTCCCGAACCCACCTTACATCCTCGAGTTCGCCCGCAATCCCTACAGCGGCGATCCGGCGTCGGGTCAGGTCAAGGTCTTTGTCGTCTGCTCGGGCGCTGCCAGCCCCAGGCCGGTCACCATCCGCCGCAACGACCAGGGCGTGTGGAAAGCCGCCGAGTGGAGCAGTCTGGTCATGGGCATTGTCCCGGCGGCGGTTGCTAGGGACGACGACCTGTAGCAGGCTTACGCCCGCACAACAGGTGGGTCTCTGGGGTACCAGGGGCCCGCCTTTTTTCATGGTCGGGCGATGATCCGGCCTTGGCCCTCAGCATCTCCCCTCCTTTTTGACAGCCGAACAAATGTTCTGTATAATAGCCCTGTATCCTGACCGGGAAGAGGGAGAGGGTTTTGGCCAAGAAGCGCAAAGGACAGCGCCAGTTGGATATGGTGGTGGCAACCATCCACCAGCGATACGGCGCCTACTCCCTGTTCAAGGGAAAGCCGCCGGCGGCCTCGGTTGGCGTGCCCCACCTGTCCACCGGCTTCCCGGCCCTCGACCGCGCCCTGGGCATCGGCGGCCTGCCCAAGGGGACCCTGTGCGAGCTGGTGGGCCCGACCACCTCGGGCAAGACGACCCTGGCGCTCAAATTCCTGGTCCAGGCCCAGGGGCTCGGCGGGCAGGTGGCCTACCTGGACCAGGCCACCTGCTTTGACCCCGACTATGCCCACCGCTGCGGCGTGGACCTCTCCCGGCTCCTGGTCGGCACCCCGGCCGATGGGCGGGAGGCGCTGGCCATGACTGAGGCCCTGGTGCGCAGCGGCAGTCTGGCGGCGCTGGTGTTCGATGCCCTGGACGTGATGTGGACCGAGCCTGGCGCCGAATATGCCCTCACCTCTTTTCTCAACCGCCTGTCGGCCCCCCTGGCCTGTTCGGGGACGATCCTCCTCGTTCTGCACGAATCGCCCGAGGGCGTTGCCTCGCCCCTCTCGGCCCTGGCCTCGACGGCGGCCGTGCGCTTGCAGTTGGTCTGCGAGCGCTGGCTGCGGCGCCAGGGCGACGTGCGGGGCTATGAGGTGCGCGTGGAGGTGCTCAAGAATCGGTTGGGGCCGGAGGGCCGGGCGGTGACCCTGAGCCTCGAGTTCAACGGCACGGTGCGCGGCGACGGTCTTTGAGGGAGCGCGGCGATGTCGATCCTGTACTGCACCATCCCCTACTTTGCGGCCAGCCTGGCCCGGCGGGAGGACCCCGCCCTGGAGGAGCGTCCCCTGGTGCTGATGGGGCCGGAGGGGCGGGTGCTGGCCGTATCGGCCGAGGCCGCCGCCTGGGGCGTCGCCGCCGGGCTGACGGCCCGCGAGGCCGAGGTCCGCTGCCCCGAAGCGCTCCTGGTCGACGCCGACCTGGACCGCTGCCGCCAGGAGTTCGAGGCGATGGTCCAGGTGTTGGAGCAAGCCAGCGCCGGGGTCGAGCCCCACGGCTGGGGAGCAGCCTATGCCGACCTGGACGACCTGGCCCGCGACCAGAGCGACGGGCAGCGCCTGTGCCAGCAGATCGGGCGGGCGGTGCGGCAGGAACTGGGTGAGGCCCTTTCGCCTGCCCTGGGGTGGGACAGCGCCAAGTTCACGGCCCAGGCCGCCGCCTGCCGGACGCCGCCGGGGCGCGTCCTGGCCGTGGCCACGATCCGGGAGCGAGTCTTTCTGCGGCCGCTCCCGGTGCGGCTCCTGCCCCTGGCGGGGGAGGCCCTGCAGCGGCTCCAGTACCTGGGGTTGCGCACCCTGGGCCAATACGCGGCCCTCTCCCCGGCGGCGGTGGGACAGCAGTTCGGGCGCGCGGGCGCCCTGGCCCATCGCTGCGCTCGGGGGGAGGACGACCGTCCGGTCATCCCCCGCCATCAGGCGCCCTGCTACCGAGCCCGCTGCGAGCTGGAACCGCCGCTGGCCGACCGCGAGCGGCTGCTGGCCGCGTTGCGACAGTCGGTGTCGCCGCTGCTGGCCGAGCTGCAGGCCCGCTGGCAGGCCTGCGGCCTGGTGCGCCTGACGGTGCAGTTCGAGGACGGCGGGCGTCAGGAACGCACCCAGGCCTTTTTCCTGCCGCTGGCCGAGGAGGAGCGGATCATGGCCGCTCTGGGCCAGTTGCTGGATGGGATGGCGTGGCGGGCCGCCGCCATCGAGCTGGAGGTGGCCCTGGAGCAGATCCAGGACGCCGGGATGGAGCAGTTGGCCCTGTTCCCCGGCGAGCGGGAGAGCGCCCAAAAGCTCCAGGAGGTGGAGCGGTACCTGTCCACCCGGTTTGGGCCCACCCCTCACCTGCGGCGGGCGGCCCTGGTCCAGCCGGGGGCGCCGCTGCCCGAGTGGCGGGTGGGCTGGCTGGAGGATGGAGCGCGGTGACGCGGCTGTGGCCTGCCGGGGAAGCGGTCGAGGTCTGGGGCAGCGTCGAGTCGCCGGCGGGATTCGTCTGGCAGGGGACCCGCCACGGCGGCCTGCAGGTCTGCAATCGCTGGCGGGTGCACACCCGCTGGTGGCTGCCGGGGGAGGTCGTCTGGCGCGAGTACGTCAAGGCTACGACCGGCACCGGGCTGCTGTGCCTCCTGTACCGGGACCTTTCGACGGGCCGCTGGTTCCTGGCCCGCCTCTATGACTAGGCCGCCCGGACGATGGACCCCGGCTACGTCGAGCTGCACTGCCACAGCTATTTTTCCCTGCTGGATGGCGCCTCGTCGCCCGAGGCGCTGGTCGAGCGGGCCGTGGCCCTCGGCTACCCGGCGCTGGCCCTCACCGACCGGGACGGCCTGTATGGCGCCGTACGCTTTTGGCAGGCGGCCGGGGAGCGGGGCCTGAAGCCCATCACCGGCGCCGAGGTCACTTTGGCCGACGGCAGTCCTCTGACGCTGCTGGCCGAGAGCGCCCAGGGCTATGCCCATCTGTGCCGCCTGATCAGCGCCGGGCAGTTGGCCGGGCAAAAGGGGCAGCCCCGGCTGACCTGGGAGGCGCTGGCCGAACACAGCCAAGGGCTGATCGGCCTGTCGGGTGGCCGTCCGGGCGCGGTCGCTTCGGCGCTGCTGCGCCGCGACGAGGAGGGGGCGCGCCGGGCCGCCGCTCGGCTGCGCGAGATTTTGCCCTTCTGGATCGAGGTACAGCGTCCTTCCCTGCCCACCGACGCCCGGCTGACGGCGGCGCTGGTCGAGCTGGCCCGCTGGCTGGGGGTGGGCGTGGTGGCCACCAACGGCGTCCGCTATGCAGAGCGGTCGGGTCAGCGCCTGCACGACCTGCTGAGCTGCATCCGCCAGGGCGTCACCCTGCCCGAGGCGCTGGCGGGCGGGCTGCTGCACCCCAACTCGGAGCAATATCTAAAGTCACCCCAGGAGATGGCCGCCCTCTTTGCCGACCTGCCGGAGGCGCTGGGCAACACGGTGCGCATCGCCGAGCGGTGCGACGTGCGCCTCGACCTGAAGGCGCAGCGGCTGCCCGCCTTTCCCGTACCCCAGGGCCACACCCCCAACAGCTACCTGCGCGCCCTGTGCCAGGCCGGATTGCAGCGCAAATTCGACCCCACCACCCCCCAGGCCCGGGCCCAGTTGGCCCACGAGCTGGCCGTCATCGAGGGGGCGGGGCTGGTGGGCTATTTCCTGGTGGTATGGGACGTCGTCCGCTTTGCCCGGGAGCGAGGCATCCGCTGCCAGGGGCGGGGATCGGCCGCCAACTCGCTGGTCGCCTACCTGCTGGACATCACCCCGGTCGATCCCCTGCGCCACCACCTGCTGTTCGAGCGCTTTTTGAGCGAGGGGACGGCCACCATGCCCGACATCGACCTGGACTTTGCCGCCGACCGGCGCGAGGAGGTGATCCAGTACGTCTATGAGCGCTATGGCGAGGAACGGGTGGGCATGGTCTGCAACGTGGTCACCTACCGGGCGCGGTCGGCGGTGCGGGAGGCAGCCAAGGCGCTGGCCTTTCCGCCCGACGTCGTCGATCGGGCGGCCAAAGGGCTGGACACCCGGTCGGCGGCCCAGGCGGCCGAGGCCCTCGCCGCTTGGGCCCAGTCTGCCCCGCCGCAGGCAGAGGAGGGGGACCTGCCCTGGCAGGTCCTGGCGGGCCTACTGCGGGAGATGGACGGTGTGCCGCGCCACCTGTCGATCCACGTCGGCGGCATGCTGGTCACGGCCTCGCCGCTGGTGGAGGTGGTGCCCCTGGAGCGGGCAACGATGCCCGGCCGAATGGTGGTCCAGTGGGACAAGGACAGCGTCGAAGACGCGGGGTTGATCAAGATCGATCTCCTGTCGCTGCGCACCCTGGGCGTGGTGGAGGAGGCGTTGGGCCACATCCGGGAACAGCGGGGTATCGACCTCGACCTGGACCGCCTGCCGCTGGACGATCCGGCGGTGTACGACCTGCTGCGCCGGGCCGACACGGTGGGCTGCTTTCAGGTGGAGAGCCGAGGCCAGATGCAGATGCTGGTCAAGCTGCTGCCCGAGCGATTCGAGGACCTGATCGTCGAGGTGGCGCTGCTGCGCCCCGGCCCGATCCAGGGCCATATGGTGCACCCCTACCTGCGGCGGCGCCAGGGGCTGGAGCCGGTGAGCTATGCCCACCCGGCGCTGGAACCGGCATTGGCCGAGACGCTGGGGGTGATGGTCTTTCAGGAACAGGTGATCCGGGTAGCGATGGCCGTCGCCGGGTTTGGCCCGGCCGAGGCCGACCGGCTGCGGCGGGCGCTGAGCCGCAACCGCGGCCCCGAGGCGATGGACGCCCTGCGCCAACGGTTCGTGAGCGGCGCCGCGGTCCAGGGCCTGGACGGGGAGACGGCGGCCGAGATCTTTCGCCAGTTGACGGCCTTTTCGGGGTACGGCTTTTGCAAATCCCACGCCGCGGCCTTTGCCCTGGTGGCCTACCAGACGCTGTACCTAAAGGCCCACTTTCCGGCCGAGTTCTATTGCGCCCTGCTCAACCACCAGCCGATGGGCTTTTACCCACCCGAGGTACTGGCGGGCGACGCCCGCCGCCACGGCGTCCCCATCCTGGGCCCCGACCTGAATCGCAGTGAGGTGGCCTGCACGCTGGAGAAAACGCCGTCGGCGCCGGCCGTCCGGTTGGGGCTGCGCTACGTGCGCGGCCTGGGCGAGACGGGTCCGGCGCGCCTGGTGGAGCGGCGGGGCGAGCGCCCCTTCCATAGCCTGACCGATCTGTGTCGGCGCACGCGCCTGCCCCGGGCGGTGGTGGAGAACCTGGTGCGGGCCGGGGCGCTGGACGGCCTGGGAAAGGCGCGGCGGGACCTACTGTGGGAGCTGGGCACGCTGGTCTACCGGGAGGAGGGGCTGGCGCTGGACCTGCCTGTGGAACCGGCCGAGCTGCCGGCGCTGGCTCCGGCGGAGCGGATGGCCTGGGAGTACGAACTGCTGGGGCTGGCGCCCGGCGCCCAGGTGATGGAGCTCTATCGGGACCGGCTGCAGGCCCATGGGGTGCTGACCAGCCGGGAGGTGGCCCAGCGGCGGGATGGGCAGCGGGTGCGGGTGGCCGGCTGGCCGGTCGTCCGCCAGCGGCCGCCCACGGCCAAGGGGGTGGTCTTTTTGACCCTGGAGGATGAAGAGGGGTTGCTCAACCTGGTGGCCCAGCCCGACGTCTACGAACGGTACCGGGACGCCCTCCGCAACGCGCCGCTGCTGCTGGTCGAAGGGCGGCTGCAGCGGGAGGGAAACGCCTTCAGCGTACTGGTGCTGCGCGCCTGGGGGTTGTCGCCGGTCGGATGAGGTGTCCGCTATTCAAGGAGATGTTTGTCCCCTGCCACCACCGGGGCGTGAATCACGAATATGGGCCGTCAAGATTGTTTGTCGTCCATTTCTTCGCAGCCGCAGGCCACGAACGCTACCGCGTTGGGGTGCATGGCAGGTACGGAACACCCTGCCGAAAACCAAAATCAACCACGGAGGTGAATCATGTTCCACAGAATCACGATTGTCGGTTTCGTCGGCCAATCGCCCAGCATGCGCTACACCAAAGATGGTACACCCGTCACCCACTTTTTCGTCGCCCCCCGCCAGTTCCTCATAGCGTGTGTGGCCCGTGGGCAGCGCGCTGGCTGTGCGCTGGCTGCATGTCATGCAGCCCTGGCCTGCCATCGTATAATTGGGTATAGTGGGCGGTGATTCGGATGCCCGAATCCTTGCGATGGAGGTTCACCATGATACCAAGACGATTGACATGGTTACGCCGGCTTGTGATCGTATCCCTTGTGGCTGCGGTGCTGCTTTTGCCAGCCGCCACCCTGGCCCAGGCGGCCGTCACTGTCCAGATTGAGCCCCTGACCGGGTCCGGCGTCAGAGGCACGGCCATCTTGACCACCGCCGGCGAAGGCACCAGCGTCGTGCTCGACGTCGAGGGCCTGGCACCGGGCGCGGAGGTTCGCGTCACCATGCAGGCTGGCACCTGCGCCATGCCGAGTGCCAGTTTCGCCGAATTGCCCGGTCTGACCGCCGATGCCACGGGCAGGGCCGAGGCATCGGGATCGGTGCTCTTTCACAGCACCGAAAGCGTTGCCCTGACGACGATGGCCGACGGGCAGCACGTGATCCTGGTTCGCGATGGCGACCAGGTACTCGCCTGCGGCGTGATCCCTCCGCTGCCGTCTGATTCGGGAGCGTCGACACTGCCGGTGACGGGCGGCAGCTTCCCGGGGTTCGCGCCTGCCCTTGCCCTTTTCGGCATTGGCGCGCTCTCGCTGGGTCTGTTCCTGCAACGGCGCCGCCGGACCAGCGGCTGCTGAGTGCGGATCGAGGGCTTAAAGTCCTGCCAGTTACCTGGAAAGCAGGCATCCACCCAAAAGGGCTCCTCACAGAGGGGCCCTTTTGCATGTAGGGCGTGAGGGGGTCTCCGAGTCGAGGGATTCAGGCTGACCACGACTGCAACTCGATGACATTGCCTTCCGGGTCCGTGACGTAGCACCAGGTGATCTGGGCCCCGGTCGCAATCTGGGTGGTCACGACGTCGCCGACTGCTCTGCCCCCGCCCGCAGAACGGCCTGCCGGGTCGCGTTCACGTCGTCGACGGAAAAGGCAAGGTGGCCCAGGCCTGGCCGGTTCACGGCAGTCTGGCCCCGACTGGTCAGCATATTGTAGGAAAAGATTTCCAACGTAGGGCCGTCGTCCCCGTAGCCGGGCAGGCGCAGGTGTACGCCGCGCAGGTGGGCGCCCGGCAGGCCTGTGCCCGCTTCCAGTTGTTCACCCCGCAGGTCTCGTTCCGGCGGAACGGGGATGCAACCAAAGATCTGTTGGTAGAAGCGGGCCAACGCCTGCCAATCCTTTGCGACGAGGTTGGTATGAACGTATTTCATAACATTACCCGATTATCATCCCCTGCTGATTCTCCTTATCCGGACTTTTCTCATCAATGGACTGCGAAGCAGGACGCAGGTGGACGGGCAAATCCTTCAGGGCCTCGGCGACGCGCTGCCGTAACGTCCGCCGGTCAGGCTCTTTCTTGCCCAATCCCCGCAGTTGGTCCCGGAGGTAGGCGGCGATGTCAGTGGTGACCTTTTGCAGGCTCTCCCGCGTGGGCTTTTCCCCATGGCCGAACCACATCATCGCCCCGTAGCCCATGGCTACCGTCGTCGCGGCAGCGATGGCCGCGCTCAGAACCCATCCGGGCACGCCGGCCAATTTGGACAGTTGGTGATAGGCCGTGCGAGCGACAAATCCAACGCCAAAGGTGGCGATCAGTTCCTTGGCCCGGCCGATGGTGATTTGGTAGCCATAGATGCGGGCCACACTCAGCACCAATCCCGACTGGATAAAGAGCAGGGGAATCATGTCGGCAAAGGGCAGGGGGATCCAGCCCACCGCCGCTGCGCTGCCAGCCGCGGTGCCAATCCGTTGCCAGGCGAGCCGGGCGCGATACTCGGGTAACGCATCAGCAATCGCTTTCACCAGTTTCGGGTCCGCTTTGGCTACAGCCAGGATCACGCGCCCGACGTTTTCTCCTTCGGTGGCTACCATGCCAATGACCTCCGAGGGTCCCAGATCGAGGTTGTGGGCGGCAACGGCAAGGACCTGTTCCCGCTCCCCTTTGGGAATCAGATCCATCTTGTTGAGCACCACAACAAAGGGCTTTTCCAGCTTGAGCAGATCATCGAACATGGCCCGTTCCGATTGTTTGATGCCTCGGGTGGCCTCGAACATCACAACCAGGAAATCCGCACCCCTCGCTGCAGCGAAGGCGATCTGGCGCTCTTGCTCGCCCACAGCGCCTACTGCATCGGCGCCTGGAGTGTCGACTAGGACAAACAGGCCGGTGTTGGCTTCCTGGTTCTGCCGGGTTGTGCCTGGGATCGAGCTCACCTCTGCCTGATCTTGGTCACGGGCGATCAGTTGGTTGTACAACGTAGATTTACCCACATTGGCCGGCCCAACGATGGCGATCTTGCGCTCGTTGCCCAACACAGGCTCATAGTGCGCCAGGACCAGGGGAAGCAGTGTCTTCAGCACTCGAAGAGAAGGGCTGAGGCCCGCTATGACATCGGCCAATTGCTTCCGCTGGTCCTCCGGAAGTGCTGCCCATATCTGTTCAAGTCGTCCCTGCACGGGATCGGGAAATTCGTCCAGGATTTGGTCGATGGTTGTCATTGGATCACCTTCTGCCACTCGCTCAGATTCGTACCTTGTTGGGTTCCTTGCCCTCGATCTGCTGATCCGCCAAGCTGGGGAAGCGCACTTGACCCTTGCGCATTGTATTCCGCCCTTGGTCGGGGCCCTTGTCCACGAGATCCACACCCCTCGGATTGGGCAAAACCTTGAGGTGTCTCTGTGATGAATGCAATCATTATACCATGACCCTTTCAGAATACAAGTGCATACGTCAAGGCTTGGGCATTTCCGGTGGAGATGGATGGGCGGGGAGTTTGGTCTTGGGCGGTCCTGCACGGACAGCCTTGGGGCACATGGGTAGATGCCGCCCCCTCCAGCCGCACCCGTGTCCCCTGCCCGGCGGCTGACTCGATCTTCGAGGCGCCTCTGACCTCGACAGCCCATGAGATGGACGGATAATCCCTCCCAGCATACCTCTTTTAGCGGCCCACACCCCAATTCAAGACCATCTGCTCCTGCGAAGCAGTCTCGGGCGAGCGCCGGTATCCATCAGGCGTTCCTTTGCGCCGGCGAGCGATTTCGTCCAACGCTTCTTTCCCGGTCATGCCGTGGCGAGCCAGCCAACAACCTGCCACCGTTCCCGTGCGGCCGACTCCGCCCCAACAGTGGACATACACGATATGCCCGTTTTCCAACGCCTCGTCGATCGTGTCCAGGATCTGTCTCATTTCTTCCGCCGTCGGTGTGCCGAGGTCGCGAACCGGCATCCGTTGGTGGATCACCGTACGCTGGCGTACTACAGCCTCCTCGTCCAGGAACGGTGCGTATGGTCTGAGGTCACGCTCCTCCTCTTCGGTCAGGTCCACGAAAAAAGTGACACCGGCATCGACAATTCGACGCAGCTTGTGTCGCGCCTCCTCGTCCTCCCGTGCGCCGGGGTATTCGCCTGCGATCAGGCGCCTCTCCGACACCCAGTAGGAATCAGGAATTGGGCCATGATGTTCTGCGGTCATCTTTTTCCTTTCTCCGACGCCTGCTGGAATCTGACTTTTTCAGAATTGCTTTGATTGCCTGCCAAGGAACCATCTACCCATTGCCCAGGCGCAGGTCTGTCCGCAAAAAGACCCGTTCCTGGAACGTATTCCAGCGTAGCAGGTTTTTGCACGAGCACCTCTGCCAGACCAGACAGGGCTTCAAGACCTGTCTGGTCTCTCACTTCTCACCCTCCTGGCGAAACTGCACAACGAAAGCCAAGGAAGTAGTAGGAATACGCAGGGTAGTAGCTGAGGCGGTAGGCGACGCGGGCATAGTCCCAATCGGCGTTCCAATTGCCCCCGCGCATCACCCTCCACGATCCATTCTCCGGTCCAGGCGGGTTGCTGACGGGCGAGCCGTCGTAGTAGTCGGAATCATACCAGTCGTTCACCCACTCCCAGACATTGCCGGCCATGTCCAGCGCGCCATAGGGGCTCGCCCCGGTGGGGTAGCTGCCCACCTGGCTGGTGTCGCCCACGCACCAGGCTTGAGTGGAATCGAAGTAGTTCAGTCGCGAGCAGTCGGGCTCCTCGTTTCCCCAGGGGTACATGCGCGTGTCGGCGCTGCCCCGCGCCGCCTTTTCCCACTCGGCCTCAGTGGGCAGCCGCTTGCCGGCCCAGTTACAATAGTCGGTTGCGTTGGGCCAATGGACAAAGATGACCGGGTAGTCAGCATAAGCCAGGTCATCGTAATAGTGGTCGCGCGTGTAGGAAGAGTTGCTTTCTGGGGGGTAGCAGGCGCCGACTGCCACGCACTGGGCATACTGGGCGTTGGTCACCTCGTACTTGTCGATGTAGTAGGCGTCCAGGGTTACGGTGTGCAGGGGTAGCTCGTCGTTGTTGCAGTACTCGTTCCGATTGGACGCATCGCAGCCCATCTGGAACTCGCCGGCAGGGACAAAGACCATGTTGCCCATATGCGGACCCACAACCACAGTCGCATAGGCTACTTCTGTATTGCCCAAGTCGTCGAAAGCGGTCACTGTGATTGGAAAAGTGCCAGACAAAGTGAAAATGTGCGAGGCTGGAAACGTTTGATCATCGTCGGTACCATCGCCCCATTGCCAATTGATGCGGTTGATTGTCGAGCATGTCGAGGTTGCACTACCGCCAACCGTGACAGCCAGGTCAGTAATTTCGGGTGGATCAAGCGTCAGAGTAATCGGGCACGACACGCTTGGCATCGTCATAAAGCCCCACACCGGCCCTGTGGTGCTGGCCCCGTGGACGTCGGTGGCCACTATCTGCCAATAGTAATTGGTGGCGTGCGCCAACGTACCCGGATTGTAGGTTGTGCTGGCCTGAGCGTTGGAAAGAACCGTATCAGGTGTATCATCACTGGCCTCAAGGAACACGTCGTAGGTCACAGCATCACCATCTGGATCGCCGCCGATCCAGGACAAGCTTAAATCAATCGTCTGGTCCACGGCCCCATTCGCTGGTGAGGGGCTGGCTGGGACATTGGGTGGGCTGTTGATCTCAAAATCCTGGCTGATGGCATCCGGGGGGACAGTCACGGTGAGCGATGCCGGGTGAAAGGACTGTCCGGCCTGCGAAGGGAGTAGCCAGTATGTGCCAGGGGCCAGGTCGCTGAAGGCATAGTCCCCATTGGCATCCGTGATGGCCGTGTACGTCGCCAAAGCTTGAACACCCCCTGGCCCTGTTCTGTCATCAGGGCGCAACCGTGCTGGCTCGTCCGTCAGGGCATCTCGCTGTGGCGTAGCTACCATTTCACCTTCGGCCTTGGTCAGGGCTTCCAAACTCGAGCTTGTCTCAAAAACGACCCCATGGTCAAAACCGCGCACCACCAGCGGCAAGCACACTCGCCTTTTCTCCGCTTCAGGTATGGCGGTGATCGTCACCCCCTGGACCGGGCTACCCTCGCTGTCCGTCACCCGTCCAGAAATCGTGTAGCCGGTCGCTTCTTCGTTTGGCATCGCCGCATTGCCGGGTAGCGCAAGCGCCAGCAGAACGAATAGGGTCACATAGTGGAATGGCTGGTTGCGTGGGATCATTTTGGCCTCTTTTACGCTATCACAGCGGTGGGATCGCTTTGTAGGAATGGTTCGCCGGCTATGGAAACCACGGACCTCTGGAAAACGCTGACCACGGAAAGTTCAAAGAACTGCTCCGGGTGCAGGGGCACCCCTGTGTATCACCGTTGATTTTAGCACAGGTCTGACTTTCTGACAAATGGAATTGTCATCCCCTTGGTTGCATCAAGTATCCTGTTTCAGGGAGTCGGCGACGGAGCGGGTCGCTTCCTGCCCCCGAGAGTTGGAGAGAGTCCCTCAATGGCAAGAACTGGGAACTGATCACTTGGTTCAGGGCGATGGCTTGGCGCAAGCTGGCCAATGCGGTCAACCAGTACCTGGAGAAGGGTCCGCAGCTGTTCGTCGAGAGCGGGCTGTGCAGCAACGCCAGCGACGACAGCCAGAACCCGCGCATTTGGATCGGGAACGACGGCGAGGCGCGAGCCAGATACGAGGCCTCGTCTGCGACTCGGTCTCGGCCCGGACGGTCAAGTTCTTAGCGCATCGGTGCCTTGATCCCGCTGCCCCTCTACAACTTGCTCCTCCGAGAGGCGAAACAGACTGGCGTCTCCCGCGGCGACCTGCTGCGCCGCATCCTCGTGCCGCCGCACTGGCTCGGCGCCCATTCCCGCGCCCATGCCGTAACCCTGGGGATGTGGCGGGTATTCTTGTTGGTTTCCCTGAAACCTGTTCTGCGCGAGACGGAAGCAGAAGCCGACTGGTAGGCTCGCTGGGATGCCCTGGCGCGGCAGGTGAGTGCGGCTAGGTACAGCGAAAAGAGCGCGGTGGAACTCTGCGGGCGATGCGCCAGTGAGCCTCGCCGCGCCCGACAGGGAGCCTATCGCGTGAACGCTTCCCGGTGGATGTCGGTCTTGTCCAGCGCTCGCCAGTCGCGGGGGGCCACCCGCACCCCGCGGGCAGGCAAAGAGGACACGCGCCCGACGGGCCGGCTCGTCAGCTTGTCCTTCAGCCGCTGCTCAAGCACGACTTCGGCGGTGATCTCCCCCTCTTTGGCCGACAGCTCCAGCGCGCTCAGATTCCCGGTCCCATAGACCGTCAGCGCGTTCCGCGTCAGCTGGGCATTGCGCATTTCCAGCTTGCGCCACTGGCCCGGACTCGTGCCGGTGCGCAACTGCCGTACGTCGAACAGGCGACCCTCACCCTCTGTGCGGATCGCGATCGTCTGCGTAAAGGTCCCCAATCCGTCCAGCCGAACCACATCCCGGGACACCACGTTGGACCGGGCATGGACCTCGACCACGTTGCCTGGCAGGCCGCTGACCAACCGGTACTCGTCGCCGATAATTGTGATCTCGAGGGGCGTGTCGGTATCCTGGGTGAAATACAGCTCGCCGGGCTGCTGGCCGGCCCGATCCTGGCCAAACCACGGCCAGCGAGCCAGGGCTTTCAGGCGGCGTGCCGGGTCCGTCTCCACATCTGAGCGATGCGGGTGCGGGCAGGCATCGGTTTTGTAGAACCGATGGCCCTGGTCGTCGGCAATCTGCGCCACGTCTGCGGCGCTGCCGGTCACAAACAATTGCATGGTGGCCTTGACCGCGTTGTCCAACGTCAGGGGATGGCGTGCCTTGCGCAAGACCAGCGACATGGGTACCGCAAAGCACCAGCCTCCGCCTGCGCCGTCATACAAGGTGCTGGCATCTCCGGGTTGATAGCGCCAGTTCTGCGGGTCATTGACGGTCAACTGGCAGGCCGTGCTGCCGTAATGGTTGGGGTAGGCGTTGGGCGCATAGTTGGGGTCCCACAGCCAGATGGTGGCGGTGCTCACCCCCACATCCACCTGGTACGGGATCAGCGTGTGCGCCCGGTCACCCCAGTTGTTGTTCGCCAGGCTGATGACGGGAAAATCCTTCCGACCGATCATCTCCTGGATGCGTCTGGCCGCTAGCAGGCCGTCGTTGATATTGCCCGCTTGCCACAAGTCCAGAAAGTTCTGGATGCCGGGCGCGTTGAACTGGCGCGCCTGCAGGATATTCACCGCGTCGTTTAGCTCCGGTCGGTCGGGGCCGTTATACTCCCGGCTTGTGCCCACCATGTGTCCGGTGATGTCTCCCGAATAAAAGCGGGCCGGGGCACAGAATCCCATGTACCCGCCATACTTGAAGAGCGCCAGGGCCAGCAGACTCATGCCGCCGCAGTTGCCCGGTTCGGCGCAGTCCTTGAACATATCATCATAGAACTCGCAGTCCAGGGGTGCCTCGGCCCAATTGTAGGTCGGGTTTATGCCCAGATAGGTCTCCCGGAACAGATTCCAGCTTAAGCCGCCCTCGCCCCAGTTGCGAAAATGCCACCCATCGCGAGCCGGATCGAATCCACTTGACACTATCATCTCCCGTCTCCCTAATACGTATGGTACACCGGGGCCGACGGCTCTGACAGGCGGCCTGGGCCCGACACAGCCTGCACCCGATACCAGTAGCCTTTTCCGCGCAGGGCCGACTCGTCGGTGAATGTGGTTCCCGCGACGAGGGGGGATACCTGACGATACACCCCATTGGCCAAAGTGCTGCGGAACACGAGAAACCCGTCCACCGGTGGGCCGGGCGGGGTGCTCCACGACACCACCAGCCCGCAGCCGGCAGGCGCAGGCGGCAGCGGAGGCAGGATGGCCGGAGCCGGCGGCAGGTCGCGCGTGTAGGTGAAGGTACTGATGGCTGGCAACTGGCTCAGATTCCCCCCCTCGCTCTCGTTGCCCAGCCAGTCCACGGCCGAAACCCGGTACCAGTATTCCTTGTTCGGCTCGGCCTTTCCGTCCAGAAACTGGCCGCGCACTGCATGCGGGTCGGCCTCGGCCGGGATCTCGTCGCAATGCGGTGTCATTCCAGTCCACGGGCCGGGCCAAACTGTGCCGTCGCGCAATACGCAGCCGATGAATTGCGGTGGTTCGGCCTCTTTGTCCGAGCGATAGATATGAAACGCTTTCAGGTCCTGGATGGGCGAGGCGATCCACTCGACCAGCACACCGTTGTTCCGGGCCCTCAACGCTGCGATCACGGGCGCCGGGGGCGGGTCTTCCTCGTACAGGCGTTGGCATACGTACTCCTCAGCTTTGGCCGGGCAGCCGTTGTCGCCGGGATACAGGTTCTGAGCAAAGTCGTAGGCTCGTACCCAGTAGGCATAGCACACCGGCGACCCAGGCGGCACTGTAGTGTCGTCAAAGTAGATCGCTCCCTGCTCCTCCGTCCGGGCTTGGGCCTCGGCCAACGATACTTGTCCCACCAGCAGGAAATCACAGGTGCGTGGCTTGTCCCTCTCCTGTGGCGGCAGGTACACCTGTCCCCGATCACAAAGGCTACGATACACCTGGTACCCGGCCAAGTCCGGCTCGGAGTTGGGCCACCAGTATACTGTGATATGCTTGGCATAGCCTGCTGCCCCTTTCATCACCGTGGGGCCAGGGGGCGTGGTGTCGGGCACTCTTCCGGCAATGGCCGCCGACGGTGCGCTCACATTGCCCGCCGCGTCGACGCATCGCAGGCGATACCAAAAGTCCTTCTCCCCGTAGGCTGGAAACAGGACCGGGTCGGTGTCGACCCAACTCACTGTCATGTCCGCGAGATCCGATGGGTTGGCCGTAACCTGGCCTACCGAGTGGGTTGCCAGTCCAGCCAGGTCGTCCAGCAGCTCGGGAGCATCGGCCCGGTAAATATCGTATCGCTGCCACGTATCGTCCATCACGTGGTTCTGCGCGTCGCGGTTGACCTTGCGCCACGACAGAGCCAGCCCGGCCGGGATGGTGCATGGATTGACCGCGAACTGGTCCGGTGCCATGGGGGGCGTGCGGTCCACTGGCTGGGTGGCCCTGTGGGCCGACCAGGCTCCGATACGGCCCAGGATGTCGCAGCTTGCCACCTGATAATAATAGGTCACGCCGTTGGTCGGCCCCTCGACGGGAATGCCGTTCACCTCGTGCGGCTCGGGGTTGCCCTGCTTGTCCCAGCGCTGAAAGTCGACGTAGCCCGTCTGGTTGGGCGGGAGGGGGCTACCGTCCAGGCCCTCGTGCAGGTCCAGAAAGATCGGTTTGTCGTTCACCACGAGGTACGGCCCGGCCGGCGCCGTGGCCCGCCGGAGCATGTAGGTAGAGGCAAAGTCGTTCCGGTTCCAGTGCGCCAGAACCTTGCTGTCGCCTGCCATTACCGTCAACCCGGAGGGTGGTGCTGGCAGCGTGATCTGCCCGGCGGTTATCTGGACCCCCTGGGCCAGCACCTGTTCGGCTCCCTGGGCGCTGATTCCGCGCAATTCGTACATGTAAGTCTGCCCGGGCGTGACCGCTTGGTCGATGTACGCCCAGCCCCGGGCCAGTCGAATCTTTAGGTTTATGCCCGCCAGTGCGTCGAACATCGCCTGCTGCTCGGCCGTCAGGCCATTGTCGAACACCTGGCACGGGTTGGCCAAAGCCTGGAGCGCCACGATTTTAATCTTGGGCTGTTTGTACGGGAGCAGAGATAGGCCGCCGCTCAGCGGTGGTAGCCCCCGCTCGAGGTTCACGATTTCTTTGGCCTGCACTGAGCTGAACCCGTTGGCCAGCATCTGCCACTCGTCTGACCCTGGCGCGATGATCGCGGATAGCTCGGCGCAGTTGGCCGCGGCCGCGATTGGCGTTGCACCGTTGATTGCTCCAGCCTGGTCCGAACGATAGAGATGATAACCCACGATGTGCTCGGCTGGCCGCCAGTAGAGTACGACAAATGTCTTGCCCCCCGGGCCCACATCCCCGGAGGTAGCACCCATCACGATTGGAGCGAATGAGTTCATGGTTCCACCTCAGTTTAAGTAGAAGCCATTGTCGTTGAGTCCGGCCGTCACGCTGACGGAGGCGCAGATGACCCACAGGACACACCCTTTCAGGCCAAACTCGCCTTCGAAGAACAGAGGGAAGGGGCCTCGCAAGCTGAGCTGAGCCCAGGCCGAGGCCGATACCAGCCCGCCCAGGATCTCGCCGTAGACGTGGATGCCACAGCTCCCGATGGCGTACGGCAGGCCACCCATCCCCCACATGGGGGCTCCAGCGATGGCGTCCTGAAAGGCCCCCAGGCCGGCATAGATCTCTACCCCACCGCCAAAGATGTACCACTGCACGCCAAAGCTGATCTGGCCATACCCGAACACACCGGTGATCGCCGCCATGGTGAGCAGGTTGTTCGGGATGCCGAAATGCTCGCCGCCCGATTGCAGCACCCAGGCCCTGCCCGGCGCGACGTCATGGCCGACGAATAGCCCGCCTTCCATCCCAGCTCCACCGATCCAGCTACAAATGGCCATCTTTAGCCGGCCCTGCAGGCATTGCGAATCCGGCCCGATGTACCAGGTGGCCTGGCCCTCACCCTCCAGGCAGCCCACGAACGAACTGGCGTTGATCCTGCCCAGCACCTCGCCTTCGGCCGACTTTCTCAGATAGTCGTGCAACAGGTGCACCGAGGCCGACAGGTCTACCGCGCTCCCCGCCAGGCTAAGGCTCAGCTCGCCGTCGGCCATAAAATC
>CAZNQW010000045.1:0-19970 GCA_964575225.1 uncultured Anaerolineaceae bacterium
ACACCACCCTATCCTACACTCTTTCCCTACACGACGCTCTTCCGATCTGGCGTTAGGCCCCCGGCCGGGGGTGTGGGGGCCTCGGCAGGCCCCCACAAATGCACTGCGCTGCAAGAGGGTGTGCACCTCGGAGGCTTGACTTTGCGGGGGGAAAATGATCCATGGACCCCCGCTTGCGCGAGGGTGACGGACTGGCGGAGGCGGTGAGCAAAAGAGCATCGCAAGCAAGCGTCCTGGCGTTGCCAGGCAGCGCATTCCATACAGGGCAGGGCTCCCGCGAGGGATGCCCCTACGGCCGGAAGGATGGCCTGCGCAACGCCTCCAACGGGTTGCTTGGTGGGCCCCCTGGGATATGGTATAATCCAAAGGGAGGGAGGGAACCATGGCCCGCAACTTTCGCAAACTCGAAACCTCCAAAGACCTGACCCGCCTGATGACGCGCTATTACGCTACCCGCAAAGTGGTGGGCAAGGTGCGTCCCCTGGCCTGGGTCACCAGCGGCGCCCCCGTCGAGATCCTGATCGGTATGGGCGTGGCTACCGTGTACCCCGAGAACTATGGCGCCCTGGTGGGGGCGCAGCGGGCCGCCGTTCCCCTGGCTCAGGTCGCCGAGGAGCGCGGTTACAGCCCCGATCTCTGTTCCTATGCCCGCTGCCAGATTGGCGCGGTGATGGACCCGCGCAACGCGCCCCAGGGCGGGCTGCCCAAGCCCGACCTTTTGGTGGCCTGCAACAACATCTGCGGCACGGTGCTCAAATGGTACCAGGCCCTGGCCCACGATCTGCACGTTCCGTTGTTCCTGGTGGATGCGCCATACCAACACGAGCCCGGCCTGCCCGATCACGCCGTGCAGTACGTGGCGGCCCAACTGGAGGACCTGATCGCCTGGGTGACGCGGCAGACGGGCCGCAGGTTGAACGAGAAAAAGTTCCTCGAGGCGCTCCGCCGGTCCAACGAGGCGGTCACCTGTTGGCGAGAGATCCGGGAACTGTGCCAGGCCCGACCCTCTCCCCTCAATGCCCCGGACCTCTTTTTGACCATGGCGCCCATTGTAGTCCTGCGCGGCAGTTCGGACGCCGTCACCTTTTATCGCAAGCTCAAGGCCGAGGTCGAGGAGCGCGTGGCGCGGGGGCAGGGGGCCTTGTTCGAAGAGCGCTATCGGCTGCTGTGGGACAACATTGCCATCTGGCACCGTCTTTTTCGCCTGTTCAACCTTTTTTCCGAAGCAGGCGCCTGCTTTGTGGTCGACACCTATACCAACGCCTGGGCCGTGTCGGTGGATACCGACGAGCCGATTTTGGGCCTGGCCCGCACCTACAGCCAGGTGTACATCAACCAGAGCCTTCAGGTGCGGGCCGACCTGATGACCGACTTGGTCCAGCGGTTCCAGGTCGATGGCATGGTGTTTCACTCCAACCGTTCCTGCAAGCCCTATTCCTTGGGGCAGTATGACCTCCTGAACCAGGTCAGCCGTCGGTCGGGTGTGCCGGGGCTGGTGTTGGAAGCCGATATGTGTGATACCCGGCTCTATGCCGAAGAGCCGATCAAGAATCGCGTGCAGGCCTTTCTCGACCTGCTGGAGGCCCGTTGAGCGGTGAACTCGTAGCGCTCTCCAGCGCCTTGATGTGGGCGCTCTCCAGCGTTCTGATGGCCATGGGCGTCAAACGGCTGGACGTCCTGCCGATGAATCTGGTGCGTTGTGTGATCACGACGGTCTTTTTCTGGGCGCTGCTGCCCTTTTTCGGGGGTCTGTCCGCTCTGACCGAGATCCCCTCCCAGGCCTGGCTGTGGCTGGTGCTGTCGGTGCTGGGTCTCCTGGTGGTGGGCGATACGATGTACTTTCGCAGCCTGGATCTGGCGGGCGTGTCGTGGGCCATGCCGGTGGCCAGCATCAACCCTCTGTGGTCGGTGCTCATGGCCGGGTTCTTTTTGGGCGAACCTCTGAGCTGGTCGTTGCTCGTGGGCGCGGTGTTGGTGATCGCCGGCATCGCCATCCTCAGTCGCAATGGGGGCAAGGCCGACCCTGCCCGGCCGGTGGATGGTCCCACCCGGCGGAAGGGGCTTTTGCTGGCACTGGCTGCGTCGGTGATGTGGGCCGTGGGGTTGATCTCCCTCAAGTTGGCCTCCGTCGAGGTTCACTCGGTGGTGGTCAACGGCATCCGTCAACCGCTGGGCGCCGGGATCCTGTTGGCGCTGACGCTGGCCCGGGGGCGATGGCGCGATTTGCGGCACGTAGACCGGCGATCGTGGGGTATCATCGGCCTGGCAAGTGTACTGGGCACCGGGGTTGGCAGCCTTTTGTTTGTCGTGGCGATTCAGATGGTGGGAGCGGGTCGCACCTCGGTGCTGACTTCGGCCTCCCCTCTGCTGGCTGTGCCCTTTTCGATGCTTTTGCTGAACGAGCAACCGAATCGTTGGACCTTTGTGGGGATCGCGCTGACCACAGCGGGCATTATTCTGGTTGCCTGAAAATGTACACCGATGGGGAATAACGGGGAGTGAGGACGCATGGCTGTGGACCCTGAGAAGGGCGCGGAGGGCGGGCGCTGGCAACAGTGGAAAGCCTCGATTCGCGCCGGGCTGAGCAACTACCGCCGCATGCTGGCCTATGTGCGGCCTTATCGGGCACACCTGGCGGTGGTGGCGCTCAGCCTGTTGGTGCTGGGGCTCTTGGGCCTGGCCCTGCCCTGGGCGGTCAAGGAACTCGTCGACCTGGTGGTGGTCGGGCAGGACATCGCCCAACTGAACCGCATTGCCCTTATCCTGGCCGGAATTCTCCTGCTGCGCACAGGCCTGGGCTTTGTCCAGACCTATCTCACCGCCTGGGTGGGCGAGCGGGTGGTGGTCCGCCTCCGGATGGATCTCTTTGACCATCTTTTGTCGTTGCCCCTGGGCTTTTTCGCCCAGCAGCGGGTGGGGGCCATTGTGTCGCGCATGGGCAGCGACGTCCAGATCATCCAGTCGGCGGTCACCAGCAACCTGGTGGCTCTGGTGCAGCAGGTGGTCACCGCGGCGGGTATCCTGGTCATCGTCGCCACCATGAGTTGGCGGTTGACCTTGCTGATGGGAGTGGCCATGCCGGGCGTGGTGCTGATTACCCGGGCGATGGGCCGCCGCATCCGTGCTGTGGCGCGCACTGTCCAGGATATCCTCGCCCAGTCCTCGGCCATCGTCGAAGAGACGGCCGGAGGCATTCGCGTGGTCCAGTCTTTTGCCCGAGAGGACCACGAATCGGCGCGCTTTGGCGTCCAGGTGCAAAACCTGTTCGATGCGGCCATGGTTCGCACCCGGGTGTATGCCACCCTGGGCCCCCTCATCTCCCTTTTGCTGTATGGTAGCATGGTCCTGGTCCTGTGGGCGGGCGGGCAGGAGGTGCTCCACGGGCGGTTGACGCCCGGGGAGCTGATCGCCTTTGTCTTCTATGCTTTTATGCTCAGCGGACCCCTGGGGGGCTTTGCCGGGCTCTATGGCAACGTGCAACACGCCCTGGGGGCCACGGAACGGGTTTTTGAGCTGCTGGATACCCAGTCTGAGATTGTCGAAGCGCCCGATGCCTATGACTTGCCTCCCGCGGCGGGCCACGTGATCTTTGACGACGTCGACTTTGACTACGATCCCCGCCAGCCGGTGTTGCGACGGGTGAGTCTGGAGGCCACGCCGGGCCAGGTAGTGGCCTTGGTGGGGCCCAGCGGTGTGGGCAAGACGACGCTGGTCAACCTGATCCCTCGCTTTTACGATCCCACGTCGGGGCGCATTACCATCGACGGCCACGACATACGCCGGCTGACCCTGCGCTCGCTCCGCGAACAGATCGGCATTGTCCCCCAAGAGACCCTGCTGTTCAGCGACTCGATCGAGGCCAATATTCGCTATGGTCGGCTGGATGCCAGCCGCGAGGAAATCGAGACCGCGGCCCGGGCGGCCAACGCCCACGAGTTCATCGTGAACGAGCTGCCCGACGGCTACGACACCCAGGTCGGCGAGCGCGGGGTCAAACTGTCGGGGGGGCAGCGGCAGCGGTTGTCCATCGCCCGGGCCGTCCTCAAGAACCCGCGCATCCTTCTCCTCGACGAGGCCACCTCGGCCCTCGATACCGAATCGGAGCGCCTGGTCCAAGAGGCCCTGCAACGGCTGATCCAAGCGGATGGAAGGGAGGGCGCGAGCCGTACGACCTTTGTGATCGCCCATCGTTTGTCTACCATCGTCCACGCCGACCGCATTCTGGTGTTGCACGATGGCCAGATTGCCGAGCAGGGGACCCACGAAGAGCTGCTCGCTGTCAAAGGCGGCCTCTATCGCCGCTATCACGACCTCCAGTTCCGGTGGGACGAGATGGTCTCACCGCAGCAGGAGTGGGAGGTCCCCTCCCCTGTGCCAGAAGCAACCGACTGGAGCGGGTTGCGGCTGTCTTTGTTATCGTCGGGTGATCCCGCCAGCGTGGCGGGCCTGGACGAGGGCGAAATGGGGGCCTGAGAGCCCATGAACTGGCTTTTGCATGGGATCGTGGATCTGTTCAACGCCCTTGCGGCGTGGTACTATCGCCGCAAGTTCGGCGCGGCAGCCCGCCAGTTGGGCCGTCTGCCTGAGGAGGGCGATGGGCAGCGGGGCTTTATCATCGTCGAGATCGACGGCCTGGCCTACGAGTATCTGCGCCAGGCCATCCGGCAGGGCCATGTGCCCTATCTCGCGCGCCTGCTGCGGGAGAGAACCCTGCGCCTGGGTCGCTGGCGCTGTGGCCTGCCCAGCACTACCCCGGCCTCCCAGGCCGGGATCCTCTATGGCAACAATTGGGACATCCCCGGTTTTCGCTGGTACGACAAAGAGACCCAGGACTCGATCATGTGCAAGCTGCCCGGCTCGGTGCACGAGATCCAGGAGCGGATCGCCGAGGGCCGGGTGGGCCTGCTAAAGGGTGGGTCGAGCTATACCAACATGTTCGATGGCGACGCGCGCCTGGCTTTGTTCACCCTCTCGGCCATGGGCCGCCATCGCCTGTTGGAGAACGTGCGCGGCCTGGGGTTTCTAATCCTGTTCGCCCTGAGCCCGATCCGCGTCCTCAAAATTGTGGTGCTCTCCCTGGTGACCTGGATGGTCTATGTGGCCAAGCGGTTGCTGTCCTGGCTCCGGGTCCGGCCCCGCGGCGCCCATTTTACCTTTTTGGGTCCCTTGCTCGAGATTTTCAACAACGTGGTGTTCCGTGAGGTGACCACCTTTAGCGTGCTGCTGGACATCTACCGGGGGATGCCGTCGATCTATGCCGCTTACACCGGCTATGACGAGATCGCCCACCACTTTGGGGCCGACAGCAGCGAGGCGCTGCGCGCCCTGCGCGGGATCGACAAGCAGATCCGGCAGATCGACCGGGCGCGCCAATTTGACATCCGGCGACAGTACGACCTCTATATTCTTTCGGATCACGGGATGACGCCTTCGGTGCCCTTTCGCCGCGCCTATGGGCAAACCCTGGAAGACCTGGTGGCCGGTCACACGGGCCAGGACGTGGCGATCGGGGTCGGGGAGGAGAGTGAGGGCCTGCCCGAGACCCGCGCCCAGTTTCTGCTAGAAGAGATCCGCGGGCTGGAATCAAGACCGCAAGCGGCCCTCCCGGCGCGGGCCTTGAAGGCCACTCGTCGCCGCCTGGAGGCCCTGTTGCAGGACGAGTCGCCCGAATCGGGGTGGGATCTCAGCCGCCGCGGCGACATTGCCATCCGCAGTTCGGGCTCTTTGGCTCATCTCTATCTGAGCGTGACCCACCGGCAGATGGATCTGAGCGAGATCGCCCTTTTGTACGCCTCGTTGTTAGACGCACTGGTGGCCCACGAGGGTATTGGCCTGGTGGCGGGCCGGGAGGGCGAGGCGGTGGTGATCTTGGGCAAGAAGGGGACGCTGTGGGCCGGCCCCGAGGGTACGCATCTGGAAGGCGATCATCCCTTGAGCCGGTTAGCCCGCCGCGACTGGGCGACGGAGCAGGTGGCGCGGGTGGCTCGTTTCCCCCACGCCGGCGATCTGATCCTGCTGGGGGCGTGGGATGGCGTCAGGGTGGTCTCGTTCGAAGACCAGGTGTCGACCCACGGGGGCCTGGGGGGGGCCCAGGATTGGCCCTTTATCGCATACCCCGCAGAGCAGCGCCTGATGCCCCAGACCATCGAAAACGCCGAAGAGGTGTACGCTCGCCTCAGGAGCCTCTATTCGAACGGCGCCTAGCCCGCACTGCGAACGCAGCTCGCGTGTGGTCTGCGGCGCCCAGGGCCCTGTCAGGGCAGGGACCGAGCTCCGGAGGCTTGCACGGGAGAGCCAGACCCCGCCCGAGACGTCACCCTCGATGCGAGTACCCTCGCGCGAAAACGGGGCTCCAAGGGTCGGGCGCGGCATGCCGCGCCCCTTCCAACGTCCAGGGGACCACCCCTACGCCAGACCGCGTACCTCGCGCTGCAGGCGCTCGTAAAAGGCGACCATAAACGCATGGCGTTCCTCGGCCAGCGCCCGGGCGCTGGCTGTCAGCAACCGATCTTGAATCCGGCGCAGCTTGAATTGGAACTCGTGGACGGGCGTGTGCTCGTGGCGCGTATCCCGGGTCTCCACGTACCCCTCGGGCACCTCCCCCCACAGCCGCTGGCCCTCGTGCCCACCATAGGCAAAGGCCCGGGCCACGCCGATGGCGCCGATGGCGTCCAGCTTGTCGGCATCGTGTAGCACCTGCGCCTCGATCGTCTGGGGCACCGTCTTGCCCCGAAAGCGGTGGGCGGCGATGGCATGGGCCACGGCCTCTACCCGCTCGGGGGGATGGCCCACCAGCAACTGACGGGCGAACTGGGCGCCGGCCTGGGCGTGATCGTGGATCATGCGGTCGGCCTGCCCGCGGGCCACGTCGTGCAGCAGCGTCGCGGTGCGCACAATCTCCCAATCGGCGCCCTCCTCCCGGGCCAGGCGCTCGGCCAGGGCCAGCACCCGCAACACGTGATCAAAGTCGTGAATCGCCTCTGCGCCGTCATAATAGGTCCGAGCTTCTTCGATAGAGATCAAGGCTGCCTCCCTGGTTGCCCGCACGAGTGTGGACGCGTGTTCTGTGTGCCGTATCGGTTATGGACACGGGGATCGGTCTGTGGCTGGGTGCCGGTGGCCCGTCCGAATTTGCCTGCCATCGACAACAACACGGCTCTTCCCCGTGCGCTTCCCAAATTCGAGGGCACTGGGGCCATGAACGGGTCAGGACCCGGGGGCGAGGGGGACGGTGAACCGAAAGGTGCTCCCTCGATTGGGTTCGCTCTCTACCTGCAACTCACCGCCGTGAATTTCGAGGATCTTGCGGGCGATGGTCAGGCCCAGGCCACTTCCGGCTTGCTGTTTGACCATATCGTGGCCGGCCCGGAAGAACCTCTTTTCGAGTTTGGCCAATTCCTCGGGCGATAGGCCGATGCCGGTATCTTGGACGCTCACCCGTAAGTGGGTGGCGACCGGGTGATCGACGGTCACGCGGATGGTGCCTCCGTCGGGCGTGTACATGGCGGCGTTGCGCACCAGGCTGGCGGTGACCTGCTCCAAGCGCTCTCGGTTGCCCAGAACCGGGGTCAAGTCCTCTGGGGCCTCGACGATCACGACGTGACGGCGCTTGTCGATCTCGCTGCGGCAGAGTTCGACGGCGTCGCGGACGATGGGGCTCAGAAGAACCGGTGTGCGGTGTACCTTGGTGCGGCCCGCATCCAGGCGCGAGATGTCGAGGAGGTCGTTCACCAATTGGCCCATGCGTTCCACGTTGGCCTGGATGACGCCGACGAATTGCTTTTGGGTGGAGGTCAGCTCGCCGCCAATGCCCATGCTGAGCATCTTGGCATAGCCCTGCATGGCCGTCATCGGCTGCCTGAGCTCGTGGGCCACAAAGTCCAGCATCTCCGACTGGGCTCTTTCGGCTGCAGAAATGCGCTCGCCAACGGAGGCCCTTTCGATCACCAAGGCCATCTGGCCGGCGAGGAATTCCAGCCACAGGGCATCGCGCGCGTCAAAGGGCCGTTCGTCCCGGGGATTCAAGACCCCCAGCACACCGGCGGGACCGTCGTCGCCGCCGACCGGGGCCAACAGCGCCTGCCGGGCGACCATCCCTTCCAGGCCGTCGAGGACCGGGTCCCAGCGGGGATCGTCCTGGACGTGGGCGACGGTCATGGCCTGCCCCGCCTGGGCGACCAGCCCGACCAGGCCCTTGCCCAGGACCACCGGCGCAGGCTGAGGCAGAGGGGTGCCATCAGCGCCCACCGCCACGGCCCAAGGCAACGCCTCGGGGGCCGGCGGCACCAGGCGCAGGAATCCCGCCTCGGCACCCAACAGGGCCAATGCCTGGGCCAGGACCTGGGTTGCGGTGCTTTCGGGATCTGTTTTCGAGGTAAGAGAGCGGCCGATCTCGATCAGGGTGACCATCCCGTCTGGATTTTCGGGGCCCGATGGGGCGAGCGGTTTGTTTCGACGGCGAGATTTTTCCACAACGTTGTCCTCAGGTGATGATAGATGCGAGTGTATCACAGCCTGCCCATGGATGTCAAACAGCACACCCCATCGGCATCAAGGCAGGGGCGCCCCTCGCGGGCGTTCCATATGCTATGCCCCACCCGCAGGGTCCGCCCACCGTCGTCATGCCGGCGGATGTGCCTGGGTACCCGTGGGCAGCCTCCATCGTTTTGACCAGCCTTATGGACCCTCGCCTCCGCGGGGGTGACAGTCTTATATGGAGTGCGGCAGCTTGCTGCCGAGAAAGTAGCGCAAGCAAGCGTCTTGGCTTGCCAGGCGCGCACTCTAAAAGCCCGTCACCACTCCCGCGGAAGCACCTGCGTACCCGCAGGCAGCATCCACAGTTTTGTGCAACCACATGGACCCCCTGCTTATGCGCGAGAGTGCTCGCGGCGGGGGTGACGGAGTCGGATCGCCCCTCCCGGCGCCCCGGCTAGTCCCCCAGTTCCATCCACTGGCCTCCGGTGACGCTCACCAGTTGGCTCGTGGCGATGGGAAAGACGGCGTGCGAGGTGCCCGCAGCGGCCCACACCGTCTCGAATCGATCGAGGCTGCGGTCGATCAGGGTTTTCATCGGCAAAGGATGGCCCACCGGCGGCACGCCCCCCACCTCAAAGCCGGTGTGGTGGCGCACCTCTTCGGGGCGAGCCAGGCGAAGTTGGCGCTTGCTCAGCCCCAGCTCCGCTCGCAACCGCTTCTGGTCCACCTGGCGGTCTCCGGCGCCCAGGACCAAAATCGGGACGCCGTCGGCCATAAAGATCAGCGATTTGACAATGCTGCCCTGAGGAGCGCCCACGGCGCGGGCCGCGGATTCGGCGGTGCTGGTGTCGGCCGGCAGCTCCTGAACCAGGCCCGGATCGAGCCCGCGCTCAGCCAACGCCGCTCGGACGCGTTCGATGGGGTTCTGCGGTGGTGTTTCTTGGGACATGATACGGGACTCCACAATCAGCGATTTGGGTGGGATCGGGTGGCCCTCAGCGCAGAGGTTCCAGCCAGTATCTCCCGCTGCCCAGCAGCGCGCCAAGCTTTTGTTCCAACTCGGGACAGTAGCCGGTGGTGTCATTGGGAAAGTCGATCTTGACGCGGCCCTGGCCCCCATTTTCCACATACAGGCTGAATGGGTCTTGGCCTGGGTAGGTGAGCAGCAGGTCGTACACCTGGCCCAGCTTTCGAATCACTTGCTCAAGGTCGTGATTGCGGGGGATGGCCACGTGGAGGTGCGTCCGTTGGGCCGCCCCTTGGGGAGGCGGGGATAAGAATAGCGGGTCCACCTCGTCGGTGGGTGGGGAATAGAGCATGGGGTCGACCTCATCCACCTGCTGGACGGTCATAATCTCGTTGGTTGCCGAATCGACAATAATGCTGGGATCGTTCCCCCGAAAGTTCACCTTGCCCCGCACCACCAGGACCCGCTCGAGCTCCCACAGGTCTTTGGTCTCTTCCCACGTCTTGGGAAAGACCACCAGTTCCACGGTGCCCCCCAGGTCCTCGATCTGGGCAAAGGCCATTTGGGTGCCCTTCTTGGTGATGTGCCGCCGGACGGAGGTGACCAGGCCCGCCACGGTGACGTTGCGGCCGGCCATTGTTTCGTCGATCTGTCCCGTCAGGGTGGTGATGGTGTTCTCCAGTTCGGTCCACACGCGGGCCAGGGGATGGTCCGAGATATAGGCCCCGATCAGCTCTTTCTCCCAGCCGAGGGTCTCTTTGCGAGAGGCCTCTTCGATCTCGGGCAGGTCGCTGGCCAACCGGGCGGTGGCGGCAAAGGTCGGCAGGTCGAACATCGTATACTGTTGGGCCGCCCCGTGGGCCTGCTGGCTGATGGAGATCATGCGATCCATCACGGCCAAAAGCTGGGCCTTGGACCCAAAGTCACTCAGCGCCCCGGCCTTGACGAGGCTCTCCAGCGCCCGCCGGTTAACCTGGCGGAGGTCGACCCGCTGGCAAAAGTCGTCGATGTCGGCAAAGGGGCCGCCTTCGTTGCGCGCCTCCAGAACGACACCCACCGGCCCCTCTCCCACGTTCTTGATGGCGCCCAGTCCGTAGCGGATGGCGGCGCCCGTCTCGCCCGCGGCAGGGTCGTGGATGGTAAAGTCGAGTCCGCTGTCGTTCACGTTGGGCGGCAGCACCTCGATGCCCAGCCGTCGTGCCTCGGCGATCAGCAATCCCACCTTGTCGGTGTTGCCCTGTTCCACCGAAAGCAAGGCCGTCATATACTCGACCGGGTAGTGGGCCTTGAGATAGGCGGTCTGGACGGTGATGATGGCATAGTCGGCGGCGTGGGCCTTGTTAAAGCCATAGCGGGCAAAGTACTCGATGTCGTCAAAGATCCCCTCGGCCGTTTCCAGTGGGATCTCGTTCTGCACACAGCCCTCGAGGAACTTGGTGCGATGTTCCAGCAGGGCCTCTTTGTTCTTTTTGCCCACGGCCTTGCGGATCGTGTCGGCCTCGCCCGGTTCATAGCCTGCCAGTTCGGTCGCAATCTGGATGATCTGCTCCTGAAAGACAATGATGCCGTAGGTCTCTTGCAGGATCGGCTCCAACCCGGGATGGCGAAAGGTCACGGACTCTTGGCCGTGCATGCGCCGGATGTAGGTGGGAATGTGCTCCATAGGGCCGGGGCGGTACAGTGCCAGTACGGCGACGATGTGCTCGTAGCGCGAGGGCTTCATTTCGGCCAGCACCCGGCGAAAGCCCGCGCCTTCCACCTGAAAGATACCAAAGACGTTCCCGCTGGCCAACAGCGCAAAGGCCTTGGGATCGTCCATGGGGATGTTCTGTTGAGTGAACGTGACCTGGCGCCGCTCCTCGATCAGGTCCACGGCCTTGCGCAGGACGGTCAGGGTACTCAGCCCCAAAAAGTCGATCTTGAGGAGGCCCGTGTCCTCGAGGACGTCCATGGTGTACTGGGTGACGGGCAATCCCTCGTCGGCGCCGCGGGTGGGGCGGTGCAGGGGCGTGTACTCGACCAGCGGCTTGTCGGTCACCACCACGCCGGCGGCGTGGGTGCTGGCGTGCCTCGACACCCCTTCGACCTCGCGGGCGGTGTCGATCAACGTGCGGATGTATTCCACACCCTCGTACATTTGCAGCAGCTCGGGCACCTGGGTCAGCGCATCGTCCAGCTTGACGCCCGGTCCCCCGGGAACCAGCCGCGCCACCTGGTCGACCTCGCCCAGGGGGATATCGAGGGCGCGGCCCACGTCGCGGAGGGCGGCCCGGGCGCCCAGGGTGCCAAAGGTGATGATCTGGGCTACCTTGTCGGCGCCGTATTTCCTCATGGTATAGTCGATCATCTCGGCGCGCCGGTCGTCGGGATAGTCCAGATCGATGTCGGGCATGCTGACCCGGTCCTGATTCAAAAAGCGCTCAAAGATCAGCTTGGAGCCCAGGGGTTCCAGGTTGGTGATCCCCAGGCCATAGGCCACGATACTGCCGGCGGCCGAGCCACGGACGTTCCACCAGATGTCCCGCCTGCGGGCAAACTCGCACAGATCCCAGACGATCAGAAAATAGACGTCAAAGCCCATGCTGTGAATGGTGCCCAACTCGTGGTTCAGGCGCTTCTGGACCGGTTCCGAGGTAAAGGCTTCGCCGTACAGCTTTTTCAGCCCTTCCTCGGTCAGGTGGCGCAGGTAGGTCTCGGCCGTAAAGCCGTCGGGAATCTCCACCTCGGGTAGGTGATAGCCGGTGCGGTCCAGGTTGACGTCGCACCGCTCGGCGATGCGCACGGTGTTGAGCAGGGCCTCGGGCAGATCGGGGAACAGCAAGGCCATCTCTTCGGCGCTCTTCAAATAGTAGCTGTCGTTGTTCATCTGCATGCGCGTGGGGTCGGTGATCGTCTTACCCGTCTGGATGCAGAGGAGCACCTCGTGGGCGTGGGCCTGGTCCTTGCGGATATAGTGGGCGTCGTTGGTGGCCACCAGGGGGATGCCGGTATCCCGGCTCAACTCGATGACGGCCCGGTTTACGGCCTTCATCTCGGGAATGTCATGATCTTGCAGTTCTAGGAAAAAGCGGTCTGGGCCAAAGACGTCGCGATACCACAGGGCGGCTGTGCGTGCCTGGTCGGCGCGGTTCTGCAGGAATCCCCGGGCGATCTCGCCCGACGGGCAGGCCGACAGGGCGATGAGCCCCTCGGCATGGGCCGACAGGTACTGCCGGTCGATGCGAGGCCGGTAATAGAACCCTTCCAACTGGGCCGCCGTGGCAATCTGCATCAGGTTCTTGTAGCCCGTTTCGTTTTCGGCCAGCAGGACCAGGTGTGTGGTTCGGGCGTCCTGATTGGCTTCCTTCATCGTCATTTCACGGGGTGAGAGATAGATCTCGCAGCCGAGGATGGGCTTGATGCCGGCCTTTTTGGCGGCGTGGTAAAAGTGGAGGCAGCCAAACATCACGCCATGGTCGGTGAGGGCCAGGGCAGGCATGCCCAGGTCGGCGGCGGCCTGGGTCATGTCTTTGACTTTGCCCAGACCGTCGAGAAGGGAAAAGTCGCTATGTACGTGCAAATGGACAAAATCTGCCATGATCTGTCAATCCCGAATTTGAGTTCAGAGGTGGTCGTGGCCCAGAGACGGATACAACCGGTTGTTTGCCGCGGTGGTTTGTCTGTCTGAGGTTTTTGGCTTCTCTGGAGACCACGCTGATTATACCACAAGATCGGGCTTTGGTGAAGGGAAAAATCGTCCGGGACCGGATTTTAACCTTGGTAGAAGGGGGATAGCCGTGTACCACACGCGATTCGCGCATGGGAATTGTTCGGGTGAGGCGCGCGTCGTCCCATGCGCATCAACGCAAGAGCAGATTGGGCAGGGGGTCCCGCCACGAATTGCACGAGTTTCACGAATTGGGCGCCAGCGAATAGGGCCAGGCCTGACGGAGACCGACCGAGTCGCATCGCCTCCGACGCAACCGGATTGGGTCCGGGCAACGCCTCAAATGCAGGGGGCCGGGGGGCCGCAGGCCCCCAGCGCGGGGTGTGGGGGTGCGCGGGCACCCCCACAAATCCACTGCGCTGCAAGCAGGCACGCCTCTCGGAGGTCTGGACCGTGCGGGTGAGAAATCGGGTGCCCGCGAGGGGGGGGGCCTGCCTCCGGGTGGCGGCGGGGACGACCGCAAGGGTCGCTCCTACCAGGCGCCCGGATTGCTACCCAACCGGGTCGGGATCGTGGGGGGAGACGCGGATGACGCGCTCGTTCGAATAGGTGACCAGCCCGGCCGCAGCGCCGGGAATCCGCCGCACGTACCGGCGGCGGGTGTAATCTACGGCGACGTCCGGTTCCCGGTGGTGTTTGGAGAATCGAGCGGCCAGTCCGGCCGCATAGCGGAGGGTGGCGGGCGGCAGCTCCTGGGCGCCGGAACGGACGATCACGTGGGCGCCCGGCACGCCCCGGGCATGAAACCACCAGTCGTCGCTATCGGCCCGACGAAAGGTCACCTCGTCGTTTTGGCGGCTGTTGCGGCCCACCAGGACGGTGAGTCCATCGGGTGAGGTCAGGCTGAGGGGCTGGCTGGCGACGGTCCGGCTCTCCTTTCGCTTTCGAGAGCGCAGATAGCCTGCCTCCATGCACGCGGCCCGCACGCTGTCGATGTCGGGGCGGCTGGCGGCCAACTCCAGGTCGGTCTCCAGTTGGTCCAAGTCGTCCAGTTGCAGGGTGACCTCCCTCAGCCGGGCGGGGCCGCCCTCGACGGCCTTTTGCGCCTTGCGGTAGCGGCCAAAGTAGGTTTGGGCGTTATCCGAGGCGGTTTTGGCGGGGTCTAGGGGAATGCGTAAGGACTCGCCCTCGCCGGTATCGGCCAGCAGTTCTGTGTCGCCCGGCCTGACGGTGTGGGCGTAGGCCAAGATCCACTCGCCCCAGAGGCGCATCGTGTCGGCCTCGGCGGCCTGGTCCAGTTGCTCCTTCAAGGCGGCCTGGCGGCGCTGAAGCCGCGCCCGCGCCGCGTGAAGAACTTCCCGGATCGGGCGTTTGGCCGCCAGGTAGGGATCGGCGCTGGCTTGATCGGTCACAAAGCGCTCGATGGCCTCGCTGATGGAAGGAACGGGCAGGGGCTCGGCGCGATGGGTGAGAGGGTAGGGGGCATACACGACGGCCCGGCCCTCTTCCAGCACTATCGTCGGTTGCCACATCCCGGTCTCCAGGGGCGCCAGCAGCTCTTCGATAGCCTGCAGGAGGGGAGAAACTCGATCCACTGCGCTTGCCGGGGCTCGCGGATGGCCCATCGCCCGGAAGGCGATCTCGCGGGCCAGCAGCGGGCTGATGCCCCGCAGCCCTTGCACCAGTGCCTTCCAGATCGGGGCACCGGGGTCGGCCTCCAGAATCTCTCGGAGGCGGTATTCGGTCAGGTCGGCAGGGGCCAGCTTTTCCTGAGCCGGAGGCGGCTGGTAGGGCTGGGCAGGCAAGATCGGGCGGACCGAACTGATCTGGGAGCCGATCCGCTTCACGGCGTCGAGAACGCGCCCACCCCCATCTACGAGGATGATGTTGGAATGGCGGCCCATCACCTCGACCACCAGCTCGCTGAGCCCCCACTCGGGATGTTCGAATTGAAGGCGGAGGATGCGCTCGTAGGGCGGCTGCTGGATCTGGCTGACTCGGGCGCCCCGCACATATTTGCGCAAAAGCACCACCAGGCTCAGCTCCTTGTCCACGCCGCGGCGCGGCTTTTCCGTGGAGAGGTGGATGCGCCCCACCTCGGCATGGGCCGACGCGATCAGTTGGTGGCGTTGCTGCTGGGCATAGATCTCGAGGCCCACCGACAGCGAGTCGGGCAGGAGGACCTTTTGCACGCGCCCGCCCAAGACCGTGCGGCGCAGCTCGTCGGCCACACAGGCCAGGGTCAGGGCATCGAAATACATGGGGATCCCCTGGGGCTACCAGTCCAAATGGAGGGTTCGGATAAAGGTGTCGAGATCGTCCCCGCCATGAACGCGGACGCGCTGCAGGGTAAAGAGGTCGTCTGCGGTGTGGGTGGCGCCCTGTTCGATGGTCACCGCGCCCCAGAAATTGGCGGAGCGGAGCACGTCGATGACGTATGGGTCATAGCGCCCCGACGGATAGGCAAAGAAATGGGTGGGTTCGCCGGTTCGGGCCTCGATGGCCTCTTTGGGCGCCAGAATCTGAAAAACCAGAAATTGAAAGCCCCGGTTTCGCATGTCGGGGTGGTTGTAACTGTGGGGCTCAAAACGCATCCCGGCGGCGTGCATCTCGACCACCTGATCCCACGACAGGAACTCGGGATCGCCCCGGTCCAGCATGGCCGAAATGAGGAAAAAGGTGCCGCTGAAGCCATAGCGTTTGAGCAGCGGGAAGGCGTGCTCATAGGCATCGGCATAGCCGTCGTCAAAGGTGAGGATCACAGGCTTGGGCGGCAACGGCTGGCCCCGGGTCAGATGCAGGGCCAGATCCTCCAGGTTGATGCTCTGGTAGCCCTCCTGTTTCAGGTAGCGCAGTTGCTCCTCAAATCGCTGGGGCGGGACCGATAGGTCGATCCGAACGTCGTTGGCGCCTTTGGGTGGCGCCTCGACACGGTGATACATGAGGATGGGAACCTGCACCTCGCGCTCCACGCCATCGGGCGTGGGCAACAGGGGCGTCGGCGTGAGGGTGGGGGTAGGCGTCTCGGTAGGCGTCGGGCTGGGTGTCGCCGTCGGCGTGGAGGTGGCGGTCGGCGTGGAGGTGGCGGTCGGCGTTGTGGTGGGCGTCGGGGTTGGGGTGTGGGTAGGCGTGGCGGTTGGCGTTCGGGTGGGCGGGTTGGTGGGCGCCCAGGTCGCCGTCGCCGTCGCGGTGGGCAGAGGCGCCAAAATTACATCGCCCGTCTGCCAATAGGCAGCGGTAATGAGAAATGCCACCAGGGGTAGGGGCAGGATCTGAAACCAGCTTATCCACCGAGGCTTGTTCGCGTGACGCAAGATACTTGAGATTCCTCCGATTCGTCTTAAGATACCGCAACTGTCCCGAACTGTCAAATGCGTGGATGGCCCTGAGGTTTCTGATCCCAAAGGGCTCGCCCGAGCTCGCCCCTGAGCGGTCAGGTAGGGGCGACGCATGCGTCGCCCCGTATAAGGACTGTAGAGCCCCCAGCCCTGCGGCACCAAGCGTCCTACCAGGGCAGGTACGCACTCCTTCCAATGAGAAGGATCGACTCTGCACCCCCTGTGACAAAGCCAGGGGCGATACTTGATGCGGCTCGACTCTCGTGGTATAATGAGGACGGTTAGATGGAGGAGCCGTCGCTGGGGGGTGCTTGGCACCCTCTAGAGGAACTTCCCGACTCCCAGTTCCGGGCCCTTGGGCCTGGGGAACAAGGTCGCCTCACGAAATAGCAAGTGGGGGCAGGCCGGCGCAAGCCGCGTCCTGACTACAACCGCAACAGAAAGCATTCCCGCCGGCGTCCAGTGGGCGCCGGTAAGGGGCGAACCGGTGGGGTAAGAGCCCACCAGCGGTCGTGGCAACACGGCTGGCTGGGTGAGCGTGCGACCGGGAGCAAGGCGAGTGGGCCGAGCCCCGCAGCGGGTTCGGTCTCGTCGCAGCGGCGATGATGAGGTTGGGTAACACCCAGCAGGTCAAAAGCTGCCACCTCGGTGAGGTGAGACAGATGACGGCGCAACCCGCCGCAAGGCGGGTTGACAGAATCGGGGGTATGATCCCATCTAATCAGCGTGTGGAGCCGACGTGGCGGAACTGGCAGACGCGACAGACTTAGGATCTGTTGCCCTTCTGGGTGTGGAGGTTCAAATCCTCTCGTCGGCACTGGGGGCCCGTGGCCTAGCGGGAAGGCGCCTGCTTTGCACGCAGGAGACCGCCGGTTCGAATCCGGCCGGGTCCATCGAATCAAGGAGGAGGGCAGCGGCTTGGGGCTCGCTGCCCTTTTCCCTATTTGGGTAGGCGCACGGCGAGCAGCCTATCGTGTCAGGTGACCGACCTGGCAGCGCCGTGCCGTAAGGAGGATTTGCATGACGATGGCACCTCGAACAGCTCTGTTTCAGGGGTTGGTTCGCGATGAGGACGACAACCCGGTCGACGTGGTGATGGTCGGCTCGGTGCCCAACTATGTGATCGATGATGACGGGTTCCTGCGGCATGTGGAGGCCGAAGCGGTGGACCGGCGCGTCATCGAGTTGTTGCGCGAGCAGTTCATGGCCCATCAAGAGATCGCCACCGAGACCATGCTTCAGATGCTGGGCAAAGACGACCTGTTTACCAAGGCGATGATCGATGCTTCGATCAAGAACATGGATCAGATCATCGAACAGGGGCTGCCCGATGGGGCCCGGGCCTGGCTGGGCATGTTGGGCTTTCGGGTGGTCCTGGACCGCCACGGCGAGGTGATCAACCTGGACATGCCCGAACAGGAACTGCCCGAATAGGGCGACGGGTTCCTTGCCAAATCGGTCCCTGCCGGAGTAGATTTAGATTCCTGGAAAATCACAAACGTCACCCCCGCCTGCCGGCGCCGGCAGGCGGAAGCGGGCATGACGAAAGGATGTACCGGCTCCGAGTCCCCGTCCTCGGGGACGAGGGTTTGGAAAGGATGCACTACCGGTTTCTGACCCAATTTCGCATTTCGTACGCTCCCACGACGGAGCCGGAGGATGTTCATGATTCGAGATGTTCCCTCCCGCGGCAACGAAGAGATCGACCTCTATATGCGCACCTACTACTCGTTGTTGCGCTCTTCGGGCGATATTCGTGTCCGCTCTTTGGAAGAGACCCATTGCGCCATGGACTCGAGCCTGCACCTGGACGCCAACCGGCTTGTGCCCGATGTCTCGGCCTTTGTCTACAGCGTCATGCGCCTGCCCCAATGTATGCCCCATGTGTGCCTGGTGATGATGGGCCAATCGGACGAGGTGTTCAGCCGTCGGGGCTATGATTCTGTGGAAAAGTGGATGCCCGTCACGGCCCACTCGCGGCGGCGCAAGATGTTCTTTGACGGCCAGTGCACCCTGGCGGCCTTTATCGCCAGCGTCTCGGACATCGACGATCTGATCCCCATGCTGACCGCCTACCAGATCGAATGGAACAAGCTCCACGAACGGTTGAACCGGACGTCGCTCCTGGAACGCATCGAGGACCATGTTTTGGGCAGGCGCCGCTTGGAAGGGGAAGAAGTGGCCGATGTGGCTACGGTCCTCGATATCTCGTCGGAAGATCTGATCAAGCTCCAATCTGCTTGGGGAGAGGCCTTTTGGCCCAACCTCCTCCACGCAGGGCGGGAGCCCAAGGATCTGTCGATCCGGCTGCTGGCTGGCTCGCTGACCGACTATCAGCGCGCCACCGATGGCTGGTGGTCCCGCATCTCGATGGAATCGGATCGATTTCTGGGCTCCGATCTGTTCTATCGGCCCGTCTATTTTATCTCGTCCAACATCCATAGCCTGGTGAACCTCTTGAGCGGCTATGCGCGGGCCATCGAGGACGATCTCGCCGCCTTTTTGCAGGCGATCGATCCCGAGGGCCTGTGGGGTTCCTACGTGGACCTCAAAGCCGGAGACGAACGCGGCCTTTTGGACAACCTCCTCTACTATGTCCTGGGCAAGTATCTGCGGCACGGCGAACCGGACGAACAGGCCAAGAAACAGGAGGCGATGCAGCGGTACCACCGGGATCGGGGCTTGTTGCACGTGGAGAACCCCCAATACCTGGACGTCGCTGCCCAGTTGGTCGACCTGAGCGCCCTGCGGCCCCAGGACCTGGACGAGCGGCTTCAGATCAAAGGGCTGGAGATCTTGGCCGAAAGCGAAGCCCTCATCCTCAACGTGGACTATCCCCTGGGCATGGCGGCCTATCAGATCATCACCCAGGTGGGCCGCAACCTGGGCCAATTGCTGGGGGTCTATTTCATGGGCAAGTCGGCCACCCTGAACGGACAGGTGGGCGACGTGATGGTCCCCAACGTGGTCTATGACGAGCACTCGCAGAACACCTTCCTGTTCAAGAACTGCCTGGGGGTCAGTGATATCGCGCCCTATCTGGCTCAGGGTAGCGTATTTGACAATCAGAAAGCGGTGACGGTGCGGGGGACCTTTTTGCAGAACAAGGACTTTATGGGCGTCTTTTATCGCGAGGGCTATACCGACATCGAGATGGAGACCGGGCCTTATCTCAGTGGGGTGTACGAAACCATCTATCCCACCCGCTACCCGACCAACGAAATCGTCAACCTGTTCATCAACGCGCCCTACGATATCGGCGTGGTCCACTATGCGTCGGACACGCCCTACAGCCGCCGCCAGAGCCTGCTTTCCAAGAGCCTGTCCTTCTTTGGCGTCGACGCCACCTATGCCGTGTCGACGGCCATCCTGCGCCGTATCCTGAGCCAGGAGGTCGCGCGCCTGCGGGTGCTGAAAGAGGGCTGAGCGCACGATGGCTCACGCGGGATCGCTGGGGCCCGCGCAACGGGCGGCCCATGGGGGTTTGGACCCGCTCGCGCCCAACTCGTCACCCCCGCCGTCTCCTGCGTCGCCCCCGCGAAAG
>CAZNQW010000046.1:0-19585 GCA_964575225.1 uncultured Anaerolineaceae bacterium
ACACCCTATCCTACACTCTTTCCCTACACGACGCTCTTCCGATCTGCCGGATTTCGCTAGAAAAAGCGTATCTGGTGTGCAAGCTGGCAGGTGAAGAGGCGGAGGTGGACCCTGCGGGCAAGTTCCGCCTGTATCACGACGTGGTGTTGCCCGTGCCCAACCTGGAACCCCATCAGTGGCTGGCCATTCAACGGGGCGAGGCTGAGGGCGCGCTCAAGGTGCGCATCGAATTGCCCGAGGACGACATCCTGGAAGTTATGGAACTGCTCTTTCTCCGCGGTCCGCGCACGCCCCTGCGCGATCAAGTGGGGGAAGCCATCGACGATGGCTACAAGCGACTGCTGGCACCCAGCCTGGAGCGCGACCTGCGATCCTCTCAGATCGAGCAGGCCGACGACCACGCCATCCAGATCTTTTCGGCCAATTTCCGCAACCTGCTCCTTCAGCCGCCGCTGCGCGGGCGGGTGGTGATGGGCATCGATCCCGGTTTTCGAACCGGGTGCAAGGTGGCCATCGTCGATGCCACGGGCAAGGTGCTCGCCACGACCACGATCTTTCCCCACGCTCCCCAGAACCAATGGGCCGAGGCCAAGAGGTCGCTGGAAGCAGCGCTGACCTCAACCGGGGTGCAGGTGATCGCCATTGGCAACGGCACAGCCAGTCGCGAGACCGAACAGTTGGCGGCCGAACTGATCGCGGGGCGGACGGACGTGGGCTATGCGATGGTCAGTGAGGCAGGCGCCTCGGTCTATTCCGCCTCCAAGCTGGCCCGCGCCGAGCTGCCCGATTTGGATGTTTCGATGCGCGGCGCGGTGAGCATCGCCCGGCGCCTCCAGGATCCCCTGGCCGAGTTGGTCAAGATCGACCCGCGCTCCATCGGCGTGGGCTTGTACCAACACGACGTGGACCAGAAAAAGCTGACGGCTGCCTTGGATGTCGTGGTGGAGTCGGTGGTCAACTATGTGGGTGTCGATGTGAACACGGCCTCCCCGGCGCTGTTGGGCTATGTGGCAGGCCTGGGCGCCAAGGTGGCAGCCAACATCGTGGCCCACCGGGACGAGAACGGGCCCTTTGTCAAGCGTTCGGATCTCAAAAAAGTCAAAGGGCTCGGTCCCAAGGCGTTCGAGCAGGCGGCGGGCTTTTTGCGCGTGCCCGAATCGGCCAACCCCCTGGATAACACGGCCATCCATCCCGAATCGTACCCAGCCGTGCGTCGGCTGCTCGAATTGGCGGGCACACGGCTCAAGGCGCGGGATCTGGTGGCTCGGGTTCAGGCGGTGAAGGACGAGATGGGGCTGGCCCCCTTGGCCGAGCTGCTCGAGGTGGGCCAGCCGACCCTGGCCGATATCCTGGACGGTTTGTCGCGGCCTGGGCGCGATCCGCGGGACGATCTACCGGCGCCGATCCTGCGCCAGGATGTCCTCAAGATGGAGGATCTGCGGGAGGGGATGCGGCTCAAGGGTACGGTTCGAAACGTGGTGGATTTTGGGGCCTTTGTCGATATCGGCGTCAAGCAGGATGGCCTGGTTCACGTTTCCAAGATGGCCGACCGGTACGTGCGCAATCCCTTTGACGTCGTCAACGTCGGGGATGTCGTCGACGTGACGGTCCTCAGTGTGGATCTGGAGCGGGGGCGCATCGGGCTCAGTATGCGCGATTAGCCTTGGAGATGGGCCAGCGAGGGTTGGCCGGCGAGACGCTGGCGGGCCAGCCACTCCTCGCGGGTCAGGCCCATGTCGTAGAACAACACCTGGACCAGGGCGCCCTGAGTGCGAAAAAAGCCGCGCAGGTGGGCATATTGGGGATCGCGGCGGAGGATGTGATAGCTCGCGTGGTTGGTGTGACGATAGTGCTCGCCGGTCACCACAAACCCCAGGGCTTGGTAACAGCGGATGGCGCGCAGATTGGTGGCGGCCACATCCAGAACCATTTCGCCAAATCCCATCTCCCCAAAAAAATGGGACAAAAAGACGGTCAGTGCCTCAGTTCCGTACCCCTGGCTCACAAAATCGGCACCGATGGTGATGCCCAGGCGGGCAGATCGGCGCCCTTCGATATCTCGCAGGGTCAGGCTGCCGATGACCTGGCGTCCTTCGTTCTCAACCGTATAGAGTTGTCGGGTCGAGTCGTTCTGCCTCCAGGTAAACCATCGGAGGTTTTCGGTCCTGCTGCGACGGGGAAAGTCAAAAGGTTGATATAGGGGATCGACGAACGGACGCCAATCGGCCATGTCTCCCAGGTCCGCTCGCTTCATGGGCCGGATGGTGATCCGGGGACCGTGCAGCTTCATTCCGTTCTATCTGCTCCTGCTCGCAAGGTGCCTGTATCATACCACGTCCCCCGCGATTTGAAAAGTCAGGCGGAGGCGCCCGTGGGGGAGGGTCGATCTCAGATTCGGTTCACAAAAGTGTCTGGGGAGGAGTAGGCCTACTCCTCCCCAGACAGGGAGAAAGGAGAATGCACCTTTTTGTCGTGGTGCTATCTTTTAGACGATGGAGGCCCGGAAAAGGTTCCTCTCTCCCATACGATGCCATCGGGGCGCCCGCGATGGTCTATGAATCGAGCGTTTCCCAGGTTTCTTTGAGGCTGATGCCCTGCTTTCCCAATTCTTCCAGAACGGGTTCATAGATCTCGGGGATGTTGGGCACGTGCACCCCGCTCACGCCCGAAATTCCGCCTTGCAGGATCAATCGGGCGGCGATGGCTGCCGGTAGCCCCACCGTTCGGGCCATGGATGTGTCGCCGTACGGAATGCCAAAGTCAATCAGAGTGGCGGTGATGGCCTCTTTACGATCGGGGTACTGGGCCACCATCTCGTGCTGCATGATGAGCAGGTCCCGCTCGCCGGGCTGGTAGGCCATTGTGGTTTCCATTCGGGCCGTCAGGATGTCGATGGGGGTGTTCTTGCCGGCAGGCACCGGCTCATCGCCAAAGAGCCCCAGCCATGCCATGTCGGTGATCGGCTTGGCATCGGGCGGCACCCCCCATGTTTCGGCCAGATAGCCGGGCAGGTCTGTATCGGCGCTCACCCCCAGCAACTGGGCCGTCAGCTCGCGCAGCGTGGTCGGAGCTGGATCCAGGGGCGTGTCTTCCAAAAAGCCCATCGCGACGATCTGGGCCATGGTGGCGCACCAACCCACGTTGCGCAACGTACCCCGGAACATCCAATCGGTGGGCTGAATACCGTAGGTATCCTGGTAAGGCAGGCTATCGCGGTTGGGATAGCCCTCGAATTCGCCCAGTCCCGGGATTTGCACGGGCCAGTAGTGATGGAAAAGTTCATCGCCTGGAATCTCGACGATCTTGCCCTCTTTTTGAAAGCGCGACGGGTTCTTGCCTGCCAGCAGCACGCCCTTGGGGCTCCACGAGAACTTGTAGCCAAAGGGGTTGTCGTTGGCGTCGGGGGCCGGCAGGCCGCCACACCAGGAGACAAAGCTGGCGATGCGGCCGCCTTTGCGGCGTACCTCGTGGATGACCTTCATGGCCGACATGTGGTCGATGCCCGGATCGACGCCGATTTCGTTGAGAAGGATCACGCCCGCCTCTTTGGCCGGGCCGTCCAGTGCCTGCATCGCTTCTTTGACGTAGGAGGTGGTGACCATGTGCTTTTTGTGTTTGACGCACATCGATGCGACGACCGGATGGTAGACGTAGGGCAGCAGGCTGACGGCCAGATCGGCCTGCTTGATCTGCTCCTCCAATGCTTCCTGGTCGTCGACATTCAGGGCCATGGCCGTGCCACGGGGGTGACCATCGATCAAGGCCTCGGCCTTGCTCACCGTGCGGCTGGCTACCGTCACCTGAAATTCAGGCACGTCTAACAGGTAGCGAACGTGGGGCCTGCTCACCAAGCCCGCTCCGAGGATTAGGACTTTTTTCATGGCTTCCCTCTCTTTAGGTAATATCGTTCAAAAGGCCGCTCCCAAAGGCAAGGTGCAGTAGTGTCCGAGAGCCTAGGCCAGGTACTGGGCGATGTACTGATAATCGGGCGTGAGTTTGCCCTGGTAAGCGATCACGGCCCGCTTGATCTCGGGCGGGAGATCGCACGCCTCAAAGGGCTGGGAAAAGTCGCAGCGGGCGATGGCCGGAATAAAGGGCGCCAGTACCCGGCTAAAGTCGGCCGATGCCTCGCGGGGGAGTTCGCTGGGCAGGATGTCTACGGCCATAAGCACCACACCGGGGCCCGCGATCCCGTCGGTTACATCGCCCGTGATGGGTTCATAGACATAACAGGGGGCACCAGGTTCGGTCGATTTGACGGTGCACTCGATGGCGCCTTCGACGTCACAGCTAATGTCGCCGATCACCCGCAGTCGGGGTTGCACCACTGTTTCGAACATCGTTTTCAGATAGCTCTTGGTCACGAGGCGCGGGTAGGCCTCGGTCCAAAAGATGGCGTTCACCAGCACGTCCAGATGGGGCAGGTACCGTTCAAAGACGCCCCGATACTTGCCGGGGTTCTTGAAATAGTCCTGCAACTCAAAAGGTTCGGCTGGTGAGACCGGTTCGACCATATGCCACTCTTTGAAGACGATCTTGTAAAGATGGTGTCGGGAATAATCCGTCCGTGAGGAGAGGTCCGCCAGCTCTTCCGGCTCGATCTCGATGACGGGCAGCAGGTCGAGCATCTCTTGGGCGCCGCGCGAGACGTTGCCATAGCCGGCCACGCCGATGGTCAATGGCGCCAAGAGGTGGGGGAGTCCCTCCTCCTCGATGCGGGATCGAACCCGAGCCAGGGCCTCTTTGGCTTCGTCCAGGTCGTGATAGTGCCGTGTTTGTTTGAGTTCATCAAAGGGGTTGAGGATGCCTTCCCAAGTCAGGCGCTGGCCCAGCGTCCATAGGGTGTTGATCATGCCCGCTACCCCTGCATGCCAGCCAAAGAAGATCAGCCGGCGGTTCTTGTCGTCCACCACCCGTTCATAGTCGATGACCGTGCAGCCCAGATCCAGCATCTTTTGCAGCATGGGCATGTTGTAAGGCTGGCCCTTGATGACATGGGCAAAAAAGAAATAGGCTTTGTCGGGCTGAAAAAAGCTTTTGGGGATCTCTTTGATGCCCAGGATGAGGGAACAGTCGCTCAGGTCCTCCTGGACGCGGACGCCGACGTTTGCGAACTCGCTTTCTTTGAAGGCTCGGGTCTCCGAAGGCTGGACGATCACCTGAATGCCGTGCTTTTGCTGCAACTCGGCGGCATCCTGAGGGGTCAAGGGGACCCGCCGTTCCCACTCACTCTTGTCTTCCCGACGAACTCCAACACAAATGGCCATATACCAACCTCCTCCCAAAGGTAAATGAGCGAGACGATCAGACGTTTTGGGCGCCGGCCAGGTTGGCATCGTGTCGAATGGCAGCCTGTTCTGGCTGGCTTTTTTGACGGTGCGCTACCAGTATACGCCGGATCGCGACCTTTTGTCAAATCAGCGCCGATGGCGCCTGCTCTGGGATCCGTTCAGACCGTGTGTACTTGAATGTGGCCCATTCCTCGGCAGAGCCTTTGCCGTCCAAGGAACGTTTGTTTTCAGTCTATACCCGCCTAATGGGATATTGGGTTTGACAGCGAGATAGAGACATGGTATACTTTCAGATACCCCAGGGGGGTATATGTTTCCATTGAGTCTCAAATGAGGTTCAAGTGCAGAGGAGTGAGTGGCCATGCAGTCGCTGATCCAAGATTTCGTCAATCGGAGAGTGTGGGCAGTGGTGGGGGCGAGCCAGGACCGTAGCAAGTTTGGCTATAAAGTGTTTGATACCCTTCGCCGGGCGGGGTACACCGTCTATCCGGTGAACCCCAAAGGCGGCGAGTTGGATGGGGTCAAGGTATATGCTTCGCTGGCCGATCTGCCCGAAACGCCGGAAGTCGTGGATCTGGTCGTTCCGCCTGCGGTTACGGAGCAGGTGGTTCAAGAAATGCACCGGCTCGGTTTCCTGCGCGTATGGATGCAGCCCGGGTCCGAGTCCCAGGCTGCCATCCGCTACTGCAAGGAGAATGGCCTGCAGGCGGTCTATGACGCTTGTGCAATGGTTCATAAACGAAACTGGTTGTAGGTAGATAAAAGGAGAAAATCATGACAGTCGAAATCGATACGCAGGTCCAGATCGTTGTGTTGGGGCATCCGTTCTACGAAGCCTGTTCCTCGGGTGGTTGAGGCCCCGTGCGGTCTTCGTTGGAGACCTCACGCGTGACCGAGTACTATTTGCAGAAGCAGTATGGTGAAGCGGTTCAGGTAGAGTACGTGGATATTACAGACCCGGCTGCCCAGGCTCGTTTCCCTCAGCAGGTGGCATTGGCAGCGGAGCGAGGGCTGGCCTTCCCGCTGGTCTTGATCAACGGCGAATTGGCCTTGGTGGGTTCGGCCCATCTATTCCAGGTGTTGCCCTTGGTGCAGCGTATCCTGGAGGGAGAGCAACCGACCGCCTAGTCCCGTTCTTGGATGCGTGCCGGATGAGAAGAGAGGGAGATTGACAAGTCTCCCTCTTTTTGCTACACTCGTGTCCGTGCACTATCGGTGAAACCTTTTGGATCTGGCTGCATCTAAAGGAGTAAGTGTGGAACTCGATGCTTCGGCTGAGACCGAAAAAGAACTATTCGCAGGCCTGCGGGCAGGCGATCCGAGCAGCTTTCGCCGCATGGTCGAGCTGAATTCGGCCAACATCTATCAGGTGGCCCTCAAGCTCATGGGCGATGAGCAGGAGGCCGAGGATGTTTTGCAGGAGACCTTTCTCAGCGCCTTTGAGGCCATCGATCGCTTTGAGGGGCGGTCCAAGTTATCGACCTGGCTGTACCGCATTGCCTACAATGCCAGTCTCATGCGGTTGCGCAAGCAGGGCACCATGACGACCTTTTCCCTGGAACAGACCTTGCCCGATGGGGAAGAATTGATGGGCCAGGAGTCTCGGCATCTGGTGGACTGGTCGACCGTTCCCGACGATCTGTTACTGTCAGCAGAGGCGCGGCAAGAGATGGATCGAGCCATCGCCGACCTGCCCGAGTCGTTGCGCTCGACCTTTGTCCTGAGGGATGTGCAAGGACTGTCGGGCATGGAGACGGCTGAGGTGTTGGGCATATCGGTTCAGGCGGTCAAAAACCGACTACATCGGGCCCGCTTGCGTCTGCGAGATCGGCTCTCGGATTACTTCATCGAGCGGGTGGTGGACTCGCAGGCGGCAGCCTGACACCGGAAGGAGTGGCGACTGTGTCAACCCAGCACGATCACGGCCTCTGCAAGCAACTTCTCTCCCAGTTTTCCGACTATATCGACGGTGAACTGGACGATGCGGTCTGCGCCGATTTGGAAGCCCATCTGGCCGATTGCCCCGATTGTCGGATTTTGGTCGATACTCTGCGCAAGACGGTCTCTCTGTACCACGACCAACCCCAGCCCGAGTTGCCTGCCGATGTGCAGAGGCGTTTGTTCAAGGTGCTCAGGTTGGAGCGATGACCAGGCCGGGGTTCAGCATTGGAAAGTGGGGAAAAGGAAAAAGACCATGAAACCTTTGCCCTACTTTTGCATCTAAAGGACTGTGGGCCAGAAAAGGCCCAAAATTTTGATAGAACGTGGGAGGTTTGACATGTCGTTGATTTCAAAGAAGGATGCCGAGCATCTTCGTAAGGAATTCGAGTCCGGTCTGGTTCGACCGGTTCATCTGGTCATGTTTACCCAAGCTCATGAATGTCAGTTCTGCACCGAAACGCGCCAAATTGTGGAAGAGCTTGCCGAGCTATCGGACAAGATCACAGCCAGAATCTATGATTTTGTCGATGAAAAGCAGGTGGCAGAATCGTACGCCATTGACAAGATCCCCGCCATTGCCATCGTAGCCGAAGAGGATGGCCAAGAAGTGGACTATGGCATCCGCTTCTATGGCATTCCGTCTGGATACGAGTTCAGCAGCATTGTGGAAGATATCGTGGACGTGTCGGTCGGTGATTCGGGCTTGCAGCCCAAGACCCGTGAGGCAGTGGCAGGCATCACCGAGCCGGTTCACTTGCAGGTGTTTATCACGCCTACCTGTCCCTACTGCCCTCAGGCGGTTCGGTTGGCCCACAAGCTGGCGATGGAGAGCGACCTGATCACGGCCGATATGGTGGAGGCCATCGAGTTTCCCCATCTGGCCAACAAGTATCAGGTCCAGGGCGTGCCCCGCACGGTGATCAACGACACGGTCCATCAGGAGGGCGCGGTTCCCGAGCCGCTGTTGTTGGCCAAGTTGATGGAGGCCCTGTAGGTAGGGGGCATTCACAGGCGCTTGAGGTAGGGGGCTGCCATGAGCGACGCCAAAGTGACCTGGGTGGAAGAGATGCAGTTCGTGGCCGAGTCGGCGGGCCATGCCATCGTGCTGGATGGCGCCCCCGGCTTTGGCCACGATACCGGCATCCCCCCGATGCGCTTGCTGTTGCTGGGCGCCGCAGGCTGCTCGGCGATGGACGTCATGCACATCCTCAAGAGCCGCATGCGCAAGCCGGTGACCGGGCTAAAGGTCGAGGTGAGCGCCGAGCAAGCCGAGGAACACCCCAAGGTCTATACCCAGATCGAGCTTTTGTATCGGGTCAAGGGGCGCGGCTTAATGGAGAAGGATGTGCGGCGGGCCATCGATCTGTCCCACGAAAAGTTTTGCGGGGCGGCCATCATGCTGGGCAAAACCGCCCAGATTGTGACCCGCTACGAGATCGAAGAAGAGGCGTGAGTGGTGAGCATCCAGAAGAACAGCACGATGCTGAGCGGGGGCCTGTGCCCGCGAGGAACTTGATACGTGCCTGAAGAGAGCCCTTTTTGGGCCGAGATTGTGCCCAAGGTGGACGCCACTGTCTGTCGGCGCTGTGCCGATTGTGCGCCGGTAGCTGCCTGCTTGGCTCATGCCTTTCGCCGGGATGGGGAAACCGCTCTGCCTGAGGTCGATGGCAGCCTTTGTTTTGGCTGTTTTTCTTGCGTGACGGCCTGTCGCTTTGGCGCCATTCTCATGCCTCGCAAACGTTAGAGGCACCATTTGTTTTTTGAGGAAGAATGATGAGCATAATTGTCTATACGACTCCCACTTGACCCTATTGCTACCAGGTGAAAGAGTTTCTTTCGCGTCAGGGTGTGCGCTATGTGGAAAAGAACGTGACAGCCGACCCTCAGGCTGCCAAGGAAATGGTGAAGGCGTCGGGGCAACGGGGCGTCCCAGTGATCACTGTCGATGGGCAAGTGGTGGTTGGTTTTGATCAGCCGCGCTTGATGAAGTTGCTCAAGGCCAAAAAGCCACGGCTCGGTGCGTCTATCGCTGACGCGGCCTCTCAGGCCCGCAAAAAGCCGGGCATCCCTTCCTCAGGGGCTTATGTGGGACGTGTGAATCCCGGCTCGGCGGCGCAGCGGGCGGGGCTTGCAGCCGGGGATGTGATCGTCGCCTTTGGGGGCCAGCCGGTGACCCGCGCCGATGATGTCCATCGCCTGGTAGCCGAATGGCCCCAGGGCCTGGAGGTTTCGGTCGACTACCTGCGCGCTGGCCAAAAGAGGGAAACCCTCATCCGCCTTTAGCCGGGCGCTTTGGCTGAAAACGGCCGCCGCACGATCTGGACCCCTTTGGATAGGGCGTGCAGGCCCACATCCCACAGGTGATGCATCCCCCATCGCCTTTGCAGGTAGTGGGGAAACCCGAGAAATCGGGGACGCAGGCGGCCATCGCTGGGGCCCTGGGCCGTGCGCAGATAATAAAACCAGAATAGGGGTAGCCAGCCCAAGGTACCATCTGGGGGACTGGTGATCGTTCGAAACTCTATGCGCTCGAGGCTTGACACGGGCGCATGGTTCATTTTCTGGAGGATTGTGTCGGGCACGGGGGTGTGCAGCGTTTTTTTCACGTACAGTAGGGTTTCCCGCACAGGAAGGAGCAGACGCCGTTTTTCGGCCTGTTCGAACAGTCGGTCCCAGTCCAGTTCGTCGGCACAGTCCCGGATCACCAGAGTGGCGTCGGCCAGCCACTGCACCTGACCCAGGGGATTCCATCGCGCGCCGTGCGTACACAGGTGCAGCAATTGATCGGCTGGATCCAGGGTGTGTGTGGGCACGCCCTCCAGCGTCAAGGGTTGTGCGGCGTGCCAAAAGTCCTCGTCGGCCTGGTCGTAACAAAAGTGAAAGAGGGCGTGCCAGATCTACTTTGTGCAGGCGCCCGCGTCGACCAGATCCCGGATGGCACTGCCGACTGGGTTGAGGCTGTGGTAGTTGCCGGTGTCAAAGTCGATCATGACCGACTCGCCGTCAATGGTTTCATGAGCGACCCGGGGGCGATTGATGCAAAAACGGTTCAGCGGGTTCATGGGTGCTCCTGCGCCTTGATGGTTCTACTCGCTCGTGTGCAGATGGTCGCTTCAGCACACTCCAAGCGGAAGATCAAGTTATGGTCGGCGATTCCCGGTTTGGCTTTTCATCCGAATCGTGCTATAATCAACTCAATTATCAGCCCAATCACTGAGGTTCTGCTTGTGACGTCGTCATGTATCTTCTGCGACATTGTACGGGGGGCGGCCCCTGCCAGCATCGTCTACAGCGATGAGCAGGTCATGGCCTTTATGGACATCCGGCCCATCAACCCAGGCAAGATGCTTGTGATCCCTCGTACTCATGCGGCTTGCCTGGCCGAGCTACAGTCCGAGCTGGGTGGCCAGATGTTCCAGGTGGCCATGCGCCTGGCGCAGGCCGTCCGGCAGACCTCCTTGAACTGTGAAGGAGTCAACCTGTTTCTGGCCGATGGTGCCATCGCCGGGCAAGAAGTCTTTCACGTCCACTTGCATGTCCTGCCGCGCTTTCGGGGGGATGGCTTTGGTTTCCGTTTCGGCCCGGATTACGGCACCCTTCCCGCTCGGGACGCTCTGGATGGAATCGCGGCTGCCATCCGGCAGCAGTTGGAGGCGGCCAATGGGACCTGATCTGCGCATCCGGCGGTTGGTCCTGGCTTCGGGTTCGCCTCGGCGCAGGCAGCTCTTGTCGCTGTTGGGGTTGCCTTTCGTGATCAAAGCCGCCGGTGTGGACGAACAAGCGTTGGCCGGCGAATCGCCCACCGAATTGGTGGCCCGTGTGAGCCAGGCCAAGGCCCGAGCTGTGTCCGACGTGCGTCCTGACGAACTGGTGGTAGCCGCCGACACGATCGTCGTGCTCGATGGCCGGGTGCTGGGAAAACCGATGGATCTGGCCGATGCGGTTCGGATGTTGCAGGACCTGCGGAGCCGGGCCCATCTGGTGTACAGTGGGGTGAGTGTGTGGCACCCCGCCACGGACCGTTTGGTGTACGAGTTGGCCGAAAGCCGGGTCTGGATGCGCGCCTACAGCGATGCCGAGATCGAGCGCTACGTGGACGGCGGCGATCCCATGGACAAGGCGGGCGCCTATGGCATCCAACACGCCGGTTTCAAGCCGGCCGAGCGGGTGGAGGGATGCTGGCTGAGCGTCATGGGGCTGCCTCTGTGTCACGTGGAGCGGGCGCTCGAATCGCTCGGCGTCGCGGTGCCGGCGGATGTCCCGGGGAGCTGTCGGGTCTTTAACCAGATCGAGTGTACGGTACCCTGGGTGAACCTCCGTGGAGCACTCGACGGGGTACGCAGGTAGGGCCTGGGCGTTAGCCGGCTGGGGAGGACGGTTTTGCCAGAGCTTCCAGAGGTCGAGACCCTGGCTCGGGGGTTGCGCGAGCTGCTGGTGGGGCGGCGATTCACGGCCGTCCATATCCGCTGGCCGCGTACCTTGGCCCGACCTGAACCGGAGCGATTCGCCCAGGAACTCGTCGGGCGGCAGATCCGGTCGGTGGGCCGGCGGGGAAAATATGTGGTCATGGGCCTGGATCGAGGCTGTTTGCTGATCCATCTCAAGATGAGTGGGCGTTTGTCGGTGGCGCCTGCCGGTGACCCTGTGGACGGTCACACCCATACCCTGTTCGATCTGGACGATGGCTTTCAGCTCCGCTTTCGGGATGTGCGCAAGTTCGGGCGTGTGTATCTGGTCCAAGAGATGGACCAGGTCACAGGCATTCTCGGCCCAGAGCCCTTGGCTGAGGATCTGACTTTGGAGGGCTTTGCCGCCCTGCTGACGCGGCGTTCGGGTCGCCTCAAATCGCTCCTTTTGAACCAGACGTTTCTGGCGGGCCTGGGCAACATCTATGCCGACGAATCCCTCTTTGCCGCGGGCCTGCACCCACTGCGCATGGCCAACAGCCTGACGGCTGACGAGAAAGCCCGGCTGTATCATGCCATTCGTGGGGTGCTGAGCCGGGCCGTCGATGGCCGCGGAACCACGCTGGAGGGCCGAGGGTATGTGGATGCCACAGGCCAGCCCGGCTCTTACCAGAACCGGATCGCTGTCTATGGCCGCACCGGCGAGCCGTGTGCCGTCTGCGGCGCCGCCATTGAACGAATCGTCGTCGGTGGAAGATCGACCCACTATTGTCCCCGCTGCCAGGCGTAAAAGCCTGCTGTTACGCAGTCTTCTGTGAGGGCCTGGCAGTTGGCGCCTTTCCTTTTCGGGGAGGAAGCTGATGCAAGCGATTAAATTGGGGCAGTTGGAACTTTTGATGTTTCTGTTTGTCGGCCTGACGCTACTGGCTCTAGTGGGCCTGGTGGTCTATATCACCACGGCGCAGCGGCGAAAACGGCAGGCGGCGCTGCAACCGAAATCCCAACCGACGCAGGAGAAGGTCACTCCCTCCGAAATCGATCCGAATCTCTCTCTCACCGGCATCCATCCAGCGCTCAGCCTGTTTCGCGATCCGGAGGGCGGGTCGATCCGAGTCGAGATCGATGGGGGTGTGTATTCGACCATGGCCGATGTGGCTGACCCCGATCTCAAGCGCAAGATCATCGGCATGGCTATGGACCTGATCCAATTTGTGGGTGTGCTCAAGGCGCAACCCTCTTCGCTGGCCCCTATGGACAAAACGGCCACCTGGCGAGAGGATCTGCGTGCCGGTAGCCAGGCTGCCAAGGCTCAAGCCCAAAGCACATTGGCTGCTGATTCAAGGCCCACCATGGCGCCTGGCGCTGCTTCCGAGCTGGAAGAGCGCTTTCTCGCCTATCTTACCGAGATGGGCCAGAGTTCACAGAGTGTGCAAAAGCCTTCGATGCTCCGTTCTATCCAGCAATCCTTGCAGCCCAAGCCGAATTTGTCCGAGGGCGCTCACGGCTTTGTGCAGGATATCGAAGAGATCGTCCAAGGGCAACTGCGGGCGAACCCCACACTGCTTCCGGGTGGCCTTCACGTCCAGACGGGGTTGGATAAGCGGGTGGCCTTTGTCTTTGAGGGTCAGGAATATGCCTCGGTCGACGAGATACCCAATCGGACGGCCCAGGAGGTGATCCGCAACGCCATCCGCGAGTGGGAAGCTCGCGCTTGACCGCCTCGGTCGCCCACAAAAAGCACCGGGATGGTCACAAATCCCGGTGCTTGATGGCGCAACGCAATGGCGGACGGGTTAACCTACACGTCGACCTCAACTGGCTCGAAGCGAAAACGGTCGGCCCGCCCTGTGGCATGCAGGTACCCGGCCATAATTTCAGGGTGGTGCTCAAAGATCAAAAGCACGCCCTGTTCGCTGGCCCAGCGGGCCAGTTTTCTTTTGGTCTCGATGCTGACCATCGGCTCTACGTCGTAGGCAGGCACCCAGGCCAGTCGTTCCAGGTGGAGAGGCCAAGAGGCCGTGTCGCCCATGAACAGGGCGGTCTGGCCCTCGCTTTCGACTGCGACGCACTGGTGAGAGCGAGTGTGGCCCGGTGTGACCAGGACGCGGACCTCGTCGGTCAAGCGAGTGTCTCCCCACAATACCCGCAGTTGCCCCGCCTGTTCCAGCGGTTCGATATTCTCTCGGTGGTAGGTGGCCCGAGTTCGTTCGTTGGGAAAGAGGGCGTCGGCTAATTCCAGTCGCTGGACGCAGTAGGTGGCGTTTGGAAAGGTGGGCACCACCTGGTCGTTGCCCAGGCGTTGGGTATTGCCCCCGCAGTGATCGCCGTGCAGGTGGGTATTGACGACCAGATCGATCTCTTCGGGTCCGATGCCCAAATGCTCCAGGCTGGTCAGCAGCCTTCTTTCCCCCTGGATGTTGAGGAACGAGCGTTCCTTGTCGGTGAGTTTGTCGCCATAGCCTGTGTCGACCAGGATGCGCTGGGTCTCTGTTTCGACCAGCAGGCAGCGCAGGTGAAAGGGGATGCGGTTCTGGTCGTCGGGCTGGATGATGTCTTGCCACAGGGCTTTGGGCACCAGCCCAAAGAATCCACCGGCGTCATCGTGATAGACGCCATCCGAGATAAAGTGTAACGTTACGTTGCCAAAACGCATAAGAACTCCTGATTTGATGAGATAGGAACGAGCGGGCACTGGGCGGGCAGGCCTGTGGCTGCCCGCCCACAGTGCGATCCGGGGTTCACCTTCGGACGAACTGGACGCCCCGGTCCAGAGCCCGCTTGTTGGGTTCGATGATCTGTTTGCGGCGCTGGGGAATGTGCAGATCCATGGTGCGTTTGACGCTCTCGATGGGCAGGATCTCTCGTTTCCCCAGCATGGCGCCCAACAAGACGACGTTGGCCATCTTCTCATTGCCCAGTTCGGCAGCCAGTTCGTTGGCCGGAATATAGACCACGTCGATGTCGGTCCGTTCCGACCGGGTGCGGATCAGCGTCGTGTTGGCCACCAGCAAGCCGCCTGGTTTGACCAGGGGCTCGTATTTGTCCATAGACGGCGGGTTCATGACGAGGCAGATGCTGGGCTCTCGGATGATGGGAGACCCGATCTCGACATCGGACAGAATCACAATACAGTGGGCAGTCCCGCCCCTCATCTCGGGCCCGTAGGAAGGGATCCAGGTCACGTGCCAGCCCTCATCCATGCCCGTGTAGGTGAGCAGTTGACCGGCAAAGAGGGCGCCCTGCCCTCCGAAACCCGAGACAACAATTTCCTCAAGCATGTCATTCTCCTTACAAGGGGCTTATGCCCCAACCGATCGCGTGAACCTTGGGCTTATGTCAGGTTCTTGACCTCGTCGGCCACGCGATAGTCGCCGAGAGGATAGTAGGCGACCATTCGTTCTTCGACGAATTTGAGCGATTCTTTCGGCGACATGCCCCAGTTGGTGGGACAGTTGGAGACCACTTCAACCAACGAAAAGCCGAGGCCCGCCATCTGCACCTGGAAAGCGGTCTTGATGGCCTTACGCAGTTTGCGGATTTCGGCGGGTTTGTAGGCAGTTCGGCGAACGATATAGGCCGCTCCATCCAGTTGGGAGATGAGCTCGCACACCCGGATCGGAAAGCCTTGACGCTTGACGTCACGCCCATAGGGCGACGAGGTGGTCACCATGCCGGGCAGAGTGGTGGGCGCCATCTGGCCGCCCGTCATGCCATAGACGGCATTGTTGATAAAGATGGTGGTGATGTTCTCCCCCCGCGCCACGGCGTGAATCAGCTCATTGGTGCCGATGGACGCCAGATCTCCGTCGCCCTGGTAGGTGAACACCACCAGGTCGGGATTGGTGCGTTTGATCCCGGTAGCCATGGCCGGCGCGCGGCCATGCGCTGCTTCCGTAAAGTCGAACTCGAAATAGTCGTACGCCAGGACCGAGCAACCCACCGGTGCAACGCCCACCATGCGCTCGCGGATGCCCAGTTCGTCGATCACTTCGGCAATCAGCCGGTGGACGATGCCGTGGATACATCCGGGGCAATAGTGGGTGACGACGTCTGCCAGGGCCTCGGGACGACTGAAAACCAATTCCGCTTCTTGACTCATTGTCAACTCCTTGGCCTCAGGCCAGCTCTCTGATCTCGTCCAAGACCTCCTCGGGCAAGGGAACAATGCCGCCCATCTTGCCGTAGAAAGAGATCGGCACTCGTTGCCGGGTGGCGAGTTGAACGTCCTCGATCATTTGGCCGGCGCTCAGCTCCACCACCAAGATCTGACGCGCCTCTTGAGCGATGGTTTTGAGGCGCTCGCTGGGGAAGGGGAACATGGAGATCGGGCGGAACAGGCCTGCTGCGATACCTTCGGCGCGCGCTTGTGTGACGGCGGTTTGGACAATGCGGCCCGCTGTGCCATAGGCCACAACTATGATCTCGGCTCCCTCCATCATGTATTCGGCGTAGCGAACCTCGTTCTCACGGATCTGCTGGATGGTAGCCTGGAGCTTGAGGTTGGCCTGTTCCAGGTTCGCTGCTCCCAGATAGAGGGAGGTAACGACGTTTTTCTTGCGCCCCTTGGCTCCGGTCAAGGCCCAAGATTGGGGTTTCCGCTTCGGTTCTTTCATTTCGGGAAAGGCGACCGGTTCCATAATCTGGCCGATGAGACCGTCGGCAATGATCGTCACGGGTTGCAGATATTTTTCCGCCAGGTCAAAGGCCTCGACGATCAAGTCCACCGTTTCCTGGACCGTCGACGGGGCCAACGCCAGCAGATGATAATCGCCGTGGCCTCCACCCTTGGTCATCTGGAAATAGTCGGCTTGGGCCGGTTGGATGTTTCCCAAGCCCGGTCCGCCGCGCATGACGTTGACGATCACACAGGGCACAAAGGACATGGTGATGTACGAAATACCCTCTTGCATCAGGCTGTATCCCGGGCTCGACGTCGTGGTCATGGCCCGAGCGCCGGTGCAGGCTGCGCCGTAGAGCATGTTGACCGCCCCCAGTTCGCTCTCCGCCTGGACAAAGACGCGGCCCAGTTCGGGCATCCGGCGCGACATGTACTCGAGCACCTCAGTTTGGGGTGTAATGGGATAGCCAAAGTAGGCCTCACAGCCAGCGCGTATGGCGGCTTCGGCATTGGCTTCGTTGCCTTTCATCAAGACTTTCATCAGCCCATCCTTTCCATTGGACACGCAATACCCGGTTCGTATCCGATTGGTTGATAGGGTTTCATGGTCTCACCCGGTTTGGGCGCCCTGTTTTTTGCGCGGGGTCCGGTAGACGGTGATGACCATATCAGGGCACATCATGGCGCAGAACGTACATCCGATGCAGTTCTCGTCGGGATCGACAAAGGTCGAGGGTCGATAGCCCTTGGCATTGAAGGTTGAGGCCATCTGCACCAGATCGCCTTGAGGGCAGACGGTGGTGCATAGTTCGCAGCCCTTGCATCGATCTTGGTCGATGACAATAAAGCTCATGGTTGGTTACCTCCTTTGGTACCATGCTTTGGGACCGATGGTTATTTGGATAAATAGACTCCCAGCGCCATCGAGAGCATCTTTTGCTCGGGTGGATCGGAACGGGACGGCATGATAATGGGGCAGGCGGCGCCCACCACCACAGCCGCCATGTGGCCCTGGGCAAAATAGGCGATGGCTTTGGCCAGGATGTTGCCCGACTCTACATCGGGCGTGATCAGGATATCGGCGCGGCCGGCTACTTCGCCCGAGATTCCCTTCATCTTGGCAGCCTTGAGCGAGATGGCGTTGTCCATGGCCAGGGGTCCGTCCACATACCCCCCGTGGATCTGTCCGCGCTCGGCCATTTTGGACAGGTTGGCCGCGTCCATGTTCGATGGCATTTCGGGGTTGACCATTTCGGTAGCGGCCAGGATGGCCACCCGGGGCTTTTCGACGCCCAACTCGATGGCCGTGTCGATGGCGTTTTGAACGATGGCCACTTTTTGCGCCAGGGTGGGCGAGACGATCATGGCCACATCACTGACAAAGATGAGCCGGTCAAAGTCGGGTATCTCAAAGACGCTGACGTCGGTGATCAATTTGCCGATGCGCAGACCCTTGGCCCGATCCAACGCTGCTTGCATCAGTTCCACAGGGAGGGCCCGCCCGTTCATGAGCAGGTCGACCTCTCCCTTGTGAATCATCTCGACGGCCTTGTAGGCCGCCTGCACCATGTCTGGCTCGTTGATGGTTTCCAGGTTCCCGATGTCGATACTTTCTTGTCGGGCCACCGTTTGCAGGCGGTGGGGGTCATCGATCAGGATGCAATCAGCCAGGCCCAGGTGGCGCGCCATCCGAACGGCATGCAGGGTTTGCTCTTGTCCTGCGCCGACGATGGCCACCCGCCGAGGGCCGCGCTGTAAGGCTGCCTCCAATAATTGAGCAAAGGTTCGAATAGTCATCATTTCTCCTCAAAGGGCCTTTCGGCCTGCTTGGACTCTACCACGGCATGACAAAATGACGTTTCAATACTAGCGTGGGCTGGACTATCCGCTCCAGTTCCGGCGTTCCGACCCAGCGTTGATCGACACAGACAAAGGCAATGGGCAGCCCGATCTCTTTTGCCAATTCTTCCACCAGGGCAGCGCCATCGACCAGTTGATCGATGGTCGTCTCGTCCATTAGATTGGGATTGCTCACCAGGCTATCAACGCGCAGGCGAGCGCTGGCCTCAACTTCCGAGATCGAGTTGGATAGTCCTTGCACCGTGTTGGTGAACGGACGATAGGGGTTGACCACAAAGTGCATGGTATACCCCCTACGCCGGATCGCGCCGCTGAACTGGCCCAGGGCGCGAGCGCCTTGGCGGTCGCCTCCCACGTCCAACACCACCGGACGCGCCATCTGTTCGATGGCGCCCAGAATCTGGGGGGTGATGGCGGGCGTATCCAGATGCTGGCCCACAATCGACGGTGCAATCACTTCCACTCCCTGCTTGCCCAGAGCAGCAGCCGTTTCGCGGCTGCGAAAGTAGGGGGTGACAATGTCCAGATCGATGAGTAACACCGGATTGGCCGGTGGATCCGAGTTGGCTAGCGCTTGCTCCGAGTTGTTTTGCTTGTCGCGCGCCAGAGCCAGGGCATAGTTCAGCGCGGTTTCGGTCTTGCCGCTGCCAAATCTGCCCACAAAGATCGTGACTCCGGCGTGATTCCCCGTGCTCATCTTAGCTTAGCATCACTCCCAACGCCAGGGACACCAGCTTGGCCTGGCGTGTATCTGACCGAGAGGGTAGGATCAGAGGGCAACGAGCGCCCACTACGACTCCGGCCATCTCTCCCTGGGCAAAATAGGTGATGGCCTTGGCCAATACATTCCCGGCCTCGATATCCGGCGCGATGAGGATATCGGCCCGGCCCGCCACTTCGCTGCGGATGCCCTTGATGCGAGCGGATTCGGGCGAGATGGCGTTGTCCAAAGCCAGGGGACCGTCCACCAACCCACCCCGAATCTGACCTCGATCGGCCATCTTGGACAGGTTGGCGGCATCCAGCGTGGTGGGGATCTTGGGGTTGACGGTCTCGGTGGCAGCCAGGACGGCCACGCGGGGCAGTTCGATGCCCAAGCCATGGGCCACGTAAATGGCATTTTGCACGATCTGGACCTTTTGTTCCAGATCGGGTGCTACGACGACGCCCGCATCGCTGATGAAAATCAGCCGGTCGAACTCGGGGATCTGAAAGGCGGCGACGTGGGTAAAGAGCTTGCCGGTGCGCAGACCCAACTCTTTGCTCAGGGCCGATCGCAAGAAATCGCTGGTTTCGACCTTGCCCTTCATGGCCACATCTGCCTGTCCATCGCTGATCAGTTTCATGACCAGGTAGGCGGCCTCACGGGGATCGGGCGCGTGGATCACCTCCATGCGCGAGATATCAAAACCCTCATCGCGGGCGATTTTGGCGATGGCAGCGCTATCGCCGACCAAGGTGACTTCGGC
>CAZNQW010000047.1:0-19241 GCA_964575225.1 uncultured Anaerolineaceae bacterium
CTAACCTTCATTGCCTATTATAGCACACTATCAATGATTTATCAAGTCGTTAGTCGTAAGATACGGATTGCTCTGAATTACTAATAAATTCAACTGATTTATAGGTATTTCATGTCAAGCAGTCAGGGTTCGGATGTCACTGGACTCCAATCCACGACGACTTGTGCAACCTCTTGGGCTGTACGCTCGGCAATTCGCAGCTTGGCGCTGCGACTTCTTGGGTTTCGGTCTATCTCTTCGGGCGTAGCCTGTACCGGCTTTCGGGTGATGATTCGCAGGCTTGCCCGATGCTGGCACGTGCAAATCGGTGCATCCACTGGGCAGATACAGTCGCGAGCTTCTTGCTGGAAAAACCGCTTGACGAGACGATCTTCCAGGGAATGAAACGAGATAACGGCCAGCCGCCCCCCTGGTTTCAACAGATCTCGCGCCTGGGGCAGGGCTTGTTCCAATGCCTCCAGCTCTCGGTTGGTGGCAATCCGAAGTGCCTGAAACGTCCGGGTGGCTGGATGGATCTTTTCGCGACGACCTATGGTTCGTTCCACCAACGTTGCCAACTCCTCTGTCGTTTCTATCGGCCGAGCTGCCACGATCGCCCTGGCAATGCGGCGAGAATAGCGCTCCTCGCCGTAGAGCCATATCACGCGCGCCAGCTCTTCGACTTCCAAGTCGTTAACAAGATCGGCTGCGGTTTGTCGCTGGTTGGGATCCATTCTCATATCCAAAGGACCCTTCTCGCGGAAAGAGAATCCCCGCTCTGGATTGTCCAATTGCCTCGACGAGATGCCCAGATCGAGCAAAATGCCGTCCACGCTCTCAAACCCGAGGGCGCCGGCAATGCTGCCCATCTTGGCAAAACTCGCATTGCGCCAAGTCACTCGAGCGGCAAAGGGCCGCAAAATCTCCTCGACATAGTGGATCGCCTCGGGATCTGCATCCAACCCCAGGAGCTGCCCGTTGGGGGCCGAGCGCTCCAAGATGCCCCGAGCATGTCCCCCGGCGCCGACTGTGCCATCGATGCAGCGGCTGTTTGGTCGGAGGTTGAGACCATCCAATACCTCCTCCAGGAGGACCGGTTCATGCTGTATGGGCCTTGCCATGTGCCTTGGTTCCAGGCCTGCGACTAGATTCCCAGGCTCTCGTAATAGACTGCGCGCTCTTCTGGATCGCTGTGGTTGTCCTGTTGGCGCTGCCGCCAGGTTTCCGGATTCCAGATCTCGCAGTAGTTGTTCAGACCGGTGATAATGGCCTGTTTGTCAATCTCCGCGTACTCGCGAAGATAATTTGGGAGGTTGATTCTGCCTTGCTTGTCGGGCTCCATGTCCGATGCGCCACTGAACATCTGTCGGCGGAAATCGCGGGCGCGGGTATCGGTCAGGGGCAAGCTACTGACCTTATCCGATAGGCTTTTAAAAGCATCCTGGGGAAACAGCCAAAGGCATGAGTCAATGCCTTTGGTGACTACCACACCCGTAGCGAATCGGCCCCGCCATTTCGCCGGGATGGTAATTCGCCCCTTTTCATCGATGGTGTGCTCGAACTCGCCAAGAAACATTTTTCCCCACAGAACATCTGTTCTGGTCACTTTGGGCGTGTGTTTGACCCACAAAGCCCCACAACTCTCCACCTTTATGCCATTATACCCCACCTCCTCCCTTTTGGCAAGTGGCAAGATCGACATGACCGACTGGTTCCGATATTTTTAATGTAAGGAGCACGACGGGTGTCGTCGATGCTCGGGCTTTCGTTCGATTTGGATTTGCTCAGTAACGATGGTATAATAGCGCAGGACACAGGGAGAGGTAGCATAGCTTGGTCGAATGCGCACGATTGGAAATCGTGTGAGGGTCAAACCTCCGCGGGTTCGAATCCCGCCCTCTCCGCCAGGAACCCAAAAACGCCGCCGGGAGAGAATCCCTGCGGCGTTTCCTATCCAGCAGTGGGAGGTCGTTGAGGCTTTAGGTGGGCATCATCGAGCTTGTGCCAGCTTGATCAGCCGGCTGGCCAACATGCCTCCGACCACGGCCAGATCTTCGGTGGGGAGATAATGTTCTGCGGCGGCATCGAAAAGGACGTTGGCGTCGGCTGGGAATTCCTCATCGGCCACGTGCAGCACTACGGCCATCCACATCCGCGGCAGCACACGAAATAGGAACGCGGCGTCGCCAAAGCTCAAGGGCTCGCCACCCAACTGCCGCGCGGCCCGTTCAAAGGTCTTTCTGTCGTTGCCAAAGGCGCGCGCCAGGCGGAGAGTGGCCCGGCCGCGAAAGGCCGCTTCGTACCCCAGCCCTCCTGGGATGTTGCGAAAGGCGATCCATTTGGCTGCCAGGGGTGTCCCATTGGCAGTGAGCAGGTAGTGCAGCAGCACGAGTTGGGTGGCGATGTCGGCGGGCTGCCCGTCGGAGGTGCGGATCACCGCGCCGCTGGGCCAGTCGACCTGATAGGTTGCGCCCAGAAATCGCACTGTAAATTGTCCTTGTCCCGCGTCCGTTCCTTCAAAGAGGGCGTCTGCCCGCAAGGCTACCTGCTCCGGGTCAAGCCGGGGGAATTCGATATGCGCCTTTTCCAAGGCGGGCCCATAGGTCTCTTCTGGTGTTCGCGGCTTCATGGTCATGATCTCTACTCGCAGGGTTGATGGGGATATTGTACCATGGGCGCCGAGACCTGTCCAGTCGGCCTGCTGTACCCGGCAACCGCTCCCCCTCGCGCTGGAATTTCAGAGTCGTGCCAAAAAGGCGCGTCCATTTTGTGTGTGGAGCCCAATTGTGGTATACTGGTGGACGAACACACGCGCCTGTAGCTCAAAGGACAGAGCGCCTGACTTCGAATCAGTAGGTTGCAGGTTCGAGTCCTGCCAGGCGCGCCATGGTTCAAGCCGTCGGTCATAAACGCCGACGGCTTTTTATATCTTTCTGGATAGCCAGGGCAGGCGGCGCCGAAACCCATACCGCCGCAGGACGGATGCCACACCTGCGTCGTGGGTGCAGGCGCTTACCAGAGTCGCGCCCTGGGCCGATAGCCAATCGAGAAGGGTGCGTACCAGAGCCCGCCCCACCCCGCGGTGTTGAAATGCGGGCAACACAGCCAATAGCTCGATGGCTCCACGATGGCGGAGTTCACCTGGGGAAGGGAGATCCAGACGGGCTACGCCAAAGCCGATGGCTTGCTTGCCCCAAAAAGCCAGGTAGGCACAGGCCCCGGCCAGGCTGGGGTGGTTGGCGTAGCGAAGGACCTCCTGGGGGGTGGCCTTGTCACTCTGGGGATCCTCAAAAGCCTGGTTGTACAGGTCGGCGATAAGATCCTCGTCGGCAGGAAGTTCGGCAGCCCGTAGTTGAATGCCCTGAGGCCATACGCTCGCGATGCGCCGCAGGACTCGGGGAATGTTTATCAGATACAAATAGATTGGGTCTTTTAATTCATCCAGCATCTTTTATTCCTCAATAGCTAATTCGACAACGCGATCCAGCCGAAAGCTGCGCAGACCATCGGCCTGATAGCAATGGGCCACAAGATACAGATACCCATCGCGGCCCAGGACGCGCAAGGGGCGCACGACCCGGTCCGATTCCTGGCCCTTGGCGTCGATATAGTGCATGCGCACCAACCCGCGTTGCTCCAAGGCCTCGGCAATGGTGGGCGGCAAGGGCAGCAAATCTGGCAGTGGGTAGGGGATCGAACCCCCTTGAAATTGGAGGAGCCCTCCCAGCGTGGTCACTCCCCATCGATGCCTCAGCTCTCGCAACAGGCACTGCAGAACCTGACCGGTCGTGGCAACGTCGCTCATGGCTCGGTGCGCCGGAATCTGCTCGATTTGCAGGGCTTGGGCCAGGGCCGAAAGGCTGTTCCGAGGGAACGTATAAGCCCGTCGTGCCAACGTCAGGGTATCAACCACCGGTCCTACGGGTGGGGGGCTATGCGCCATGTCAAGTTCGGCAGCCAGAAAGCCAAGGTCAAAAGGCGCATTATGGGCCACAAGCACCGCATCTTTCATCATCGCCAAAACGGAATCGGATACCGCCTCAAACCGGGGCGCTCCCAAGAGCATATCGGAACGAATGCCGTTGACCCGGAACGCGCCCGGCGAAATCGAGCGTCCAGGATCCAGCAGCGTTTCAAACCGCGCCAGTTCCCTGCCATCTTTGAGTCGTACACAGGCGATCTCACAGATCCGGTGTCCGTACGCAGGGTTGAGCCCTGTCGTTTCCACGTCGAAAACGACAAAGGTGGTGTGATTCACACTCAGTTCGGGATCGAACGCCTTGTGCATCGTCTTTACCGGGTCTCCCAAAGAATAACCAATGTTCGAGGGGGCCGCCATCTGCATTTGGCAACACCTGGCCCCTGTGATATACTTGCCCTGTGCGCCCGCGGGCTTCGTCTTTCGGCGAGGCGGCATCTGGTAGCCCGTGCTGCAACGCCGATCGTCGAATCGATTCGCCTTTGCCCATGCAATACCTTTTCAAGCTTGCCACGCCAGGAGGTGGATTCGTGTCCCAACCAAGCACTCCTTCGCCCGCCGACATGCTCCAGGCCCTTGTGCAACCCTGGCACCAGTCGATTGCCGATCCTCAGGCCGCCCAACAGCAAGTCCTTCATCGTCTTCTTCAGGCCTACGCTCAAACCGAATATGGAGCCCAGCACGGTGCAACGCAGATAGACACCGTGGCTGATTTCCGCCGGGCGTTTCCGGTCGCCACGTACGATGACTACAAGCCCCTCATCCAGCGGGTCATGGCCGGAGAGGTCGGGCTCTTGCTCTCGGAAGAGCCGCTGGGCTGGGCCATCACCCGCGGCACCACCAAAGGCGAATCCAAGTTCATTCCCATGACCCCCACAGACTTGAGAATGCGCGTCAGCGCTGGTCGGGCCATGATGAACTTTGTGGCGACCACAGGCCGCTACGATCTGTTTCAGGGAGTTAACCTGAACCTGAACTTTCCCTCGGTTGTGGGCACCGTGCGCGTCGGCGACCGAGACCTAGAATACGGCTACAGCTCGGGCATCTATACCCGGTACGTTTCCGAAAAGACGCCCATCCGCTCACTGCCCACCCAGGATCAGATCGATGCCCTGGGTGGGGGCAAAACCGCTCGAGATTGGGACGCCCGTTTCGAGCTGGCCTATCAATCGTGTCGCGATCAGAATGTCACCTTGGTGGGTGGGGTGGCGCCCACGGCGGTTCTTTTCGGTCGTTATGTGCGCCGGGCACACGGCGTCTACCCCAAGGATCTGTGGCAAACGCAGGTGATGACCCTGGGCAGTGTGCCCGGCATCAATACCAGCTATGTCCCGGCGCTCCGCGCGCTGTACGGGCCGGCTGCCATCCGCGAGATCTATGGTACCACCGAGGGTATGTTCGGACAGCAACTGGACGATAAGCGGGCCTGGGTGCCGAACTATGACCTCTTTTTCTTTGAGGTCGAGACCCGTTCTGGTATCAAGATGTTGCATGAGCTGCGCCCCGGTGAGCGGGGCAGCCTGATCGCGTCGACGATCATCCTGCCCCGCTACAAGATCGGAGACCAGATCCTTGCCGTCCGGCCTCCTTACTTTCGCTGTATTGGGCGCGATCGATGGTGGACGCCGCTCCGCTACATCTGGGACGAGCTACGCACGATGAACCTCGGTCGGTTGTGAACCACTGAATCGATCGAATTCTATTGGCGATGGCGAAGGAATCCTGTAATCAGTAGATAGGCGCCGATGGCGATCAGGACCCCCGGGCCGATACACCGCCAATCCACAATACTTCCCAGTCCAATGGCCAGAAACACAGCGGCCAGGATCAGGTTGCCGGTCACCGGCTGACGATAGGCCGGAAACAGCAGGCGGAGGATGACCTCCAAAATCAGGATCGCGCCCGCTCCCACGAAAAAGACCGACCATCCCTCCAGCAGGGGAACCCAATCCAGAAGGTTGAAATTTTCGGCCAGGAGCACAACACCGGCCCACATTAGGATGAGGGCCCAGGCCGCTGCGTTCAGTGGATCTTGACGCCACTTTTCGTCCCAGCTTTTTTCCTCTTTCTCCTCTTGCTTTTCCTGCTTCTCGTCCTTTTCTGAGCGCACGCGCATCTCTGGATCCTGAGTCATGGGCTCCTCCTCCCTGTGATGACCCGAATGCTTCTCCATGGCCAGATCATTGGCCGGTTCCTTGGGCACCCTCTATTATAGCATACGATCGGCCTGCCGAAAAGCCCTGAAATGGACCAGTTTTGGATTCTAGTTCTCCTTTTCTCCAGAGGGCTCGATCTCGGCCGTGCCCCGGGCGATGCAGCCAGCAGCCAACAGGGCGCACAGCGCCCCGGCCATGGCGTTCAATAGGATTCCCCTGCCCTGCCATTGCCAAAGCAACCCTCCCAAAATCGCGCCGCCGATACGACCGAGGCTGAATGCCGTAGCATTCAGCGAAAACAGGGTGGCGCGGGCTTCGGGCACCAGTTCACTGGCCAATGGCAGCAACGACACGATGGAAAATTCAAAGGTGAGCATCATCAGCACTACGCCGGTCATGGCAGCCACCAGCCCCTTGTCTGCGAGCCACGGGAGGAGCACCAGACTGCCTGCCAGTGTCAGCAAGCCCAATAACACGCTGCGCCGCTTGCCCAGCTTGTCGGTGAACAAGGTGGTGCCCATCTCGGCAGCGGCTTCTGCCAGGCCAACGACGATGGAGGCAAGGCCCAATGTGGTCAGACTCAGGCCGAAAGAGGCCTCTAGCCAGGCGCCGTACACGATAAAGGGGGTTTCCATGGCTACGGTCATCAGCAGGCTGGCGGCGAGTACAGAAACGACACCCCGGTGGCGCAGCGCCGATTTCCAGGCCTGGAGCAAGGCCGAGAGCGGCTTGTGCTGCCGTCCTGGGTCACCCGGCCTCCTCCCAGGAGGCAGTCCGAGGCGAGTGGCTATCAACGACAGCAACGCCAGTCCGCACAGCGCGGCCCATGGGGAGCGCCAGCCCAGTCGATCGATCAAAAAGCCGGTGGCGGGGACGCCCAACAACCAGGCGCTGGACCAGGAGAGTTCCAGCAGGCCCATGACCCGCCCTCGTCGAGAATAGGGCACCGTGTCGCCCACATAGGCCTGAACGGTGGGATCGTACAGGACTTTGGCCAGGCCATACAACGACAGCGCGACGGCTGCCGCGAACCAGGAGCCGCCAGTCATGAGGAGCAGGCTGCCGATGGCAAACAACACCAGCGAAAATTCCATCACCCGGCGGCGACTGTGCCTTTCGGCCATCGGACCGATCACAGGCGCCGCCAGTCCTGCCACCAACCGCAGGGTGATGAGCTGGCTCGCAGAGGTCAGCGAGATGCCCAACCCGCGCGCCAGGCTGGGCAAAAAGGGATAGATGATGCGGTGGGCCGTATTGAGCGTGGTTCGCGCCAGCAGGATGACCAACAGGTGACGGCCCGACAAACCCTCACTTGCGGCGTCCTGGATGGGCGGCTCCAAGGCGTGCCTGGCCTCGGGTCTTTGCCCCGAACCTTTTACCATTCCCTCTCCCGTTTCGGTGATGCGAGGGGGGCAGAGACCCCTGGTGGCCCCGCACCCGCAGGCTTAGCGATTCAGGGGTTGAAGCGCGGCGCGCATCTGGGTTAAGGCCTGTTCCAGCGCGGCGCGAGGGCATCCGAAATTCAGGCGCAGGAACCCCTCACCGCCACGTCCAAACGGGGCGCCGTCGCTGAAGGCTACCTTGGCCTCCTTCACAAAGAACTCCTGGGGATTGCCCGGAATCCCGGCCTCACGGCAGTCCAACCAGGCCAGGTAGGTGCCCTCCGGCTTGTGCATGGTAATGCCGGGCAGGGTGTCATTGACTTGATCCAGGAGGTAATCGCGGTTGGCTTCCAGGTAGGCCATGACGGCATCCAGCCAGGGTTGCCCGTCGCGGTAAGCTGCCAGGGCGGCCACCTGAGCCAGTAGTGTGACGCCGGGCACCAAGCCTCGCCTGGCGGCGTTGAACTGCTTGCGCAACTCGCCATTGGGAATAATGGCTACGGAACAGTGCAGGCCGGCGATATTATAGGTCTTGCTGGGCGCCATGAGAGTGATCGTTCGGGCCTCCACCTCAGACGACAAGGTGGCAATGGGGATATGGCGATGCCCGGAAAAGACCAAGTCACAGTGGATTTCGTCAGAGCAGAGAATCACGTTGTGGCGCAGGCAGATTGTGGCCATGCGCTCCAGTTCATCCCGCCGGAAAACCCGGCCCACGGGGTTGTGGGGGTTGCACAGCAAAAAGATGCGAGTGCGGTCGGTGATGGCCGCCTCAAAGGCATCGAAATCGATCTCGTATTGGCCGTCGGGCCGCCGGGTCAGTTCCATTTGGTCCAGGGTGCAGTGGGTATTGCCGGGCACGCGCAGCATCGGGTAATAGACCGGCGTTTGGAGCAGGATGCCGTCACCTGGCTCGGTTAGGGCGTGGGCTGCCAGATTAAAGCCGGTGACCACACCAGGCAGGAAGACGATGGCTTCCGGTTCCACTTTCCAATTGTAGAGCCGAGCCAGCCTTGCCACGATCATATCTGTCAGCTCTTGTGAGTCGCAGGGATAGCCAAAGACGCCATGTTCCACCCGTTGGTGCAACGCCTGGATCACCGGTTCGGGGGAACGGAAATCCATATCGGCCACCCACATGGGCAACACATCCGGAGCGTAGGCGTGCCACTTGGCGCTTTCGCTGGCGCGCCGGTCAATAATGCGGTCAAAATTCCAGGTCATGATTATGGAGGTCCTCCCATTGAATTGTGAACAGTAGCCTGCTCGGAATTTCGGTGGGTTAGTCTCTGTTTTTTCGTACGAGCCATAGCCCCAGAATCGCCGGCCCTATCATCATAGCTCCCGGGCAGGGAAAGCTGCCGGGTCGGCTGTCGGTGGGGGTTCCGGCGGATTGATGCGTTGGAGATAGGCAGGCTACATCCTCGACCCACTCATAGTCGGCAGGGCATACCCAGTCGCGAACTGCTACCTGTTCGGGTCGGGCGGTCCACCGTTCGGGCAAGGGACAGCCCTGAATGTCGTCGACAAAAGCGCACTGATTCCGCCGATGGTTGACCACCAGGTCTTCGCAGTCGCCCGGCGCGCCGCTATGCCCCTCGCTGCAACAAAAGGCGACCTTGAATGGCTGGCAGGAATAGGCCACATCCTGCACCATGGCGTATCCGTCGGGACACCACGCCTCTTCAGATCGGTCGACGATCTCCCATCCCTCCGGCGGAAAGCAGTCCGTGCACTCGTCACCGCCGAAAATTTCGGCACATTGCCTGTTTCCATGATGGACCACATGAAGAGGCGGGGCGGGCGCTGCCAGAGCCTGCAGCAGCCATGCAGCCTGTACACCGACCAACACCGCCGCGAACAGCACTCGCCTCGTCTTCATGCTGGCCCTCCTTTGGGACGGTCCAAGGTTTTGGGTTCGAAACCCTATCGTTGTCTTGCTTTGAGGAGGATATCGCTCAGGATGCGGGCAATATTCCACGCATCGTCGTCGCCCCGGTGGTGGACTCCCTCCAGAGGCCAGCCCATGAGGGCCATGGCCTGGTCGAGCCCCACCTCTTGGGGCAGGTTGTGGGTCAAGGCAAACAGGCTCTTGACGTTGATGTGGCTGTCGCCAAAGGGATAGTCCAGCCCGCGTTCACGACATTGGCGCTTGAACTGGCGGCGGTCGTAATCGCCGTAACTGGCCCAGATCCGTCTTTCGGAAAGGTACTCGTTGCGGAGGATCTGGCAGGCCTCAGCCAGGGAAATCCCGGTTTCGATCTCTTGTGGAGTCAGGGTGGTTAATTGGGTGCAATACTCGCTCACGGTTGAGCGTTCGGGGCGGATGAGGATGCTGGGATTCTCACCTCGCTCACCGGTGGCTACGTCAAGGAAACAAAGGCCGATTTCGATGATCTCGTGTTCTTGTCCTGGGGGTGGGTCTGCCCCCCAGCAGGTGGATTCCAGGTCGATCACGAGGATCTTGTCTAGCAGGTTCTTCACGTTGTCTGCCTCATCGTCTGTGGAGTACACGGGTCTGTCATGGTCGTACAGGAACGCCGATTCTGGTCGTGTTGTGTAAGTGTACTCCCAGTCACGGTAGCTGTCAAATATTTCGGTCCATCTTCCGGCAAGGGATTTTATGACTCGGGCGCAGCCGGAACCGACCCGATGGGCATGATGGTCGCGGGGTTGGTTTCGATGATGATGGCTTCGAGTTCTCCGTTGGATAGCTCACTCAGGCCAGCCTGAAAACCGGAAAACTGCTCGACGGGAAACCGTGCCGTGAGCGTCACATCGGCGCCAAACTCCTGGTCGAGGATCTGGCCGTGATGGGCTTCGATTAACAGTCCCACCTGCTCAAAGAAGGAGTAGGGGCAGGCCAGCAACACTGTGTGGGTGGGGATCTTTTCGGCCAGAGGCAGGATCTCGAGGATGGCTCGCACCGAATCGCCATAGGCGCGCACCAACCCGCCGGTGCCCAACTTGGTCCCACCAAAGTAGCGGGTCACAACGACGGCAATGTCGCCCAGGCCGCTGCCGCTGAGGACGGCTAACGCGGGGCGGCCGGCCGTGCCCGAAGGCTCGCCGTCATCGTGGCAGTGGGCAATCACCGTCGCCCCATGGCCCACCACATAGGCGGGCACGTTGTGGGTGGCGTCGGCAAACTCGGCGCGGATGCGCGCCACGAACGCTTTGGCCTCGTCGACCGTGAACACCGGCGCAGCCGTGACGATGAATCGCGAGTTGACGACCTCGATCTCGGTGCGGACTTCGCGCGCGGGAATTCGGGTTCGTTCCATACGATGCTCTCTGCCTTTTGGTGGATCTAGGCCACGACCTGCCCGTTTACCGTGGCACCCTCGGGCACGACCGCGCCCCGCAGGACGATGGCCTCCTTCAGGACCGCATTCTTGCCGACTCGGCAGCCCTCCTCCATGACCACATACGGCCCGATGGTACAACCTGGGCCGATGACGGCGCCGGGTTCGATGTGCAGGGGCGGGATCAGGCGGATATCGCCCTCCACCCCTTTGGGAGCCAGGACGACACGACTTGCCTCTCGGTCCAGGTAGTGCCGGTTGAGGGCCAGGAGATCGTCGGGGGTAGTGACCGTCCGTCGGCGAGCGATGGTCACGCCGCACACCCCTCCGTCCCGCTCGATCAACATCTGGATGGCATCCTGGAGTTCGTACTCCCCCCGCGCTGAAAGGGGTACCTCGGGGAGGTACTCCAGAATGCGCCGGGAAAAGGCATAGAGCGGTACGCTGGAGATGTTGGAGGGTGCCTCTTCGGGTGTGGGCTTTTCTACGATCCGCCGCACCCAGCGACCGTCTGTCTCGACGATGCCCACGGCGCCGAGCCGCTCGGGTTCCACCGGCATCAGCGTGAGCACGCCTGAGGGGCGTGGCTTGGTGTTCCAAGCGGCCACCATGCGTCCCACATGCTCAGCCGAAACCAGGTTGTCGCAGGCGGCCAGAAAAAAGTCGCCATAGATGCAGGGTGCGGCGCAGGCCAAGGCGTGGGCCATGCCCAACCGCTCTGTCTGATGCGCAAATTGGATTTTGACGCCCAACACGGCGCCATCGCCAAAGTAGCGCTGAATTTCCTCGTCGTCGGGACTGATCACCAGCACAAAATCAGAGAGGCCGTTGGCGATCAAATCGTCCATCACCCGCTCGACGATCGGTTTGCCGGCGACGGGCACCATGGCTTTGGAGCGGGTCAGCGTAATCGGCTGGAGGCGTTTTCCCCGCCCTGCAGCCAACACAACGGCTTGCATCTAATCAACCTCCACTTGCAGTCCCCGGTGTGAGATCCGGGGCCGGTATACGCAGGCCGACGCCAGGCCCGCTTCCTGGGCAACCCGAAGCCAGGTGGTCATGATTTCATCTTCTTGGCCGGGCCGAGTGAGAGCAAACACCGAGCCCCCGCCCCCGGCGCCCGTGAGTTTGGCCCCCAGCGCCCCATGGGCAAGCGCCGCCTCGATAAAGAGGTTGTTGGCCCAGCCTGCACCATCTGGAAAACCGCAGTGGGTCATCATCTCGTTGACCAGGCAGTGGTTTTCATTGATCAGCGCGCCCAATGTTTGCCAGTCGCGCTGCAATAGGGCGATTTTGCCCCGCCAGGCAGTCTCCCAGGCGGATTGCATCAAGCGGACCATCGTGGGGGGGGCGCCGCCACGGGAGATCCAGTCGTCGTGCTGCGCCACATAGCGGGGGCGCATCCGGCTATGCACGTCCCCCGAATCTCGCTCGACGCCGGTGCAGACGGCTACCAGGGGTAGATCGTCCACCCAGGCATCCAACGGCTCGTAGGTGACATAAGGTTCTGACCCAATCTCCTTGTGATGCAGCTTGCCCCGAAAGTCCAGATAGGCGATGCCGCCAAAGAGGGGCACATATCGGTCGGCAAACCCACAGGTGATGCCCAGTTCTCGGGCTTCGACCCGCTGGGCCAATTCCGCTAGATAGTAATCGTTGTGCACCCGCCGGTCCAGCTCATACACCTCGCGCAACCCAGCCAACGCCAGCAGCACCAACAGAGACGATCCTCCCAGCCCGCTTTGGCGCGGAACCTCAGTCCACACGGCCATCCGTACCCCATGCCGGGCGAACTTTAGCCGGAACTCGGCGCTGTGCCGGTAGAGTCGATTCACCGCGCCTTTGAGCAGGTCCATCTGCCCATTGTAGGGAATGGGCAATTCCTCCTGTCCAAACTCGGCGTGCCCTTCGATCTCCAGGCGGTCCTCGAACCGTTGCAGGGACTCCAGAACCAGGCCCTGGGCCGGTTCGACCGTTGCTCCGGCAAAGAGTTCGATGGCGGTCGAGAGGATGGCATAGGCGCCCTCGTTGCCGTCGGCGGGGTTGCCAAGGAGGTTAATTCGGGCAGGGATGGTCAGTTGGTAGCGCATTGTCCAAGCGAATTCTCCACGCACGGTCTGTGGTGGGGACCGCCTTTGCGGCCGTCCAGAAACACCCTTTCAGGTCACCCGCTGAGTAGATTTAGCCAGAGGGTGATGGTCGGCAGGCTGGCCACGGTGGTGGCCAGGGCGGCTACTGAGGCGAACGAGGGATCCGAATCGAACTCGGTCGCCAGAATGGTGGTGATCACGGCCGTGGGCATGGCGGTCTCGAGGACCGTCACCTTGAAGGTCAGCCCTTGCAGTCCGATCAAAGTGGCCAGGCCAAGGGCGATGAGCGGCGCGACCACCAGGCGGCCTACAGTCACCACGGCGATCGCCGGCCAGTGGATGGAGCGCCGCTCATCCTGAATGGTTTCCACCAGGCGCTGGCCCAGCACGGCGAGCATGGTTGGAACGGCTGCCTGACCGAGGGTGTGGGCCGCTTTCATCAACGGTTCGGGCATGGGCAGGCCTGTCAGGTTGACGGCCAGTCCCAGGATGGCTGCGTAGACCAGGGGAACGCCCGCGGCCTGGCGAAGGGCCATGCGGGCGGGGGCCCGGCCCCGCGCAGAAAGATAGACACCCAGGCTGGAGCTGAGGGCGGCGCTGATGGTAAAGTAGACGGCGGCCCTCTCCACTCCGGGCTGGCCAAAGGCAAAGAGATTGACCGACAGGCCAAAGTTGCCGGCATTCATCAACAGCAACGACAGGATAAACGCGGCCTGGGTGGGTCCTTCCAGCCGGAGAGGACGGGCGGCGATCTCGCCCAAAATCCACAGGATGGCCGTGGTCGCCAACGCCACCAGGGCAATCTGACCGAATTCGGCCGTTGTGGCGGTCGAAGTGACCAGCGAATCAAAAATCAGCATGGGGGAAAAGAGGTAAAAGGCAGCGCGCGACAGCGTCGGCGCGTGGAACTTGAGCCGGGCATGAGCCACAACGGCGGCTCCGACGATGAGAAAAACGGGTAGGACGACGGAAATGAGAAAGCTCATGAAAATGCCTCTGCAATTTTACACAGTAACGGTTTCTGCATAGCGTGGCTCGCGTACCCACCAGTGCATGGCGGCAAAGGCCACCCAGTGGATCGCGAGGCTGATGGCAAACAACCACCCGTAGCTGATGCCGGCCAGCCAGGCGCCCAGCATGGGAGCCACCACGGCGGTCAGTCCCACGGTGGTATTGGCCATGCCGATGTAGGTCGGCCGGCGCTGAGGTTCCGAAAACTCGAGGATGACCAGAATGCCCGAGACCAGGTTAGCTCCCGAGCAAATGCCCAGGAAAAGGAACACGGCCAGGTACCAGAGGGCCGAAGGCGCCAACAGGGCCAGAGTAAAGGCTAACGCCCCCGATGCGGCGCCCAACTCCATCGAGAGCTTGTGTCCACGCCGGTCGGCCAACAGGCCAAAGAACATACTCCCCAGAGTCTGACCCAGCAGGGTGGCGACGGTGAAAAAGCCGACCATGCTGTCGGGCACGTTCCAACGCTGCACGGCGGATACGGTCAGGAAACCGGTGCCCATGCCGCCCAGGGCCAACAACGACCGGGAGAGCAGAAACCGGCGAAAATTGTGGTCACGGCGGACGATCTGTGGCAACCGGGACAGAAACTCGCGGTTGGTCTGGCGCGGGCTCCGGACCGGGTGGGGCGGCTCGCGCACCAGGATCAAAAAGAGCCAACTGACCACGTGGGCTGCCGCGGCGATGCCAAACACCAGCGTGAAATTGGCGGCAAAGGCATAGCTCTTGAGAATCCAAGCGCTCAGTAGGGCCCCCAGTGCGCCCATGCCCATGCCCACAAAAGACATCAAGCCCACTGCGCGCCCGCGCCGCGTAACCGGGAAGCAGCGGGCCAGGAGCTCCTGCCACGCCGGGGCGATGAATCCGGCGCCGATAGAGTGCCAGGCATAGCCCAGGAGAAAGAAGGTCAGGGCAAGCGAGGGGGTCTGAATGGCCACCAGTGCAGCCATCACGGGCAGGAACATGGGTAGCCGCTCCAAAAAGAATCCCACGTTCACCAACAGGGGTTTTTTCCAGGGAAGCCGTTCGACGAAATTGGCCGTCAGGAGTTGGGGCACATACCAACCTGCTTGGGCGATGACTGCCACCAGTCCCAAGAAGAATGGGTTGGTGGTGAGTTTGATCACGAACAAGGGAGCAATCGTCGCTGACGAGATAAAGCTCGCGGCAAAATAGAAGGCAGCCCCATCGCCCAGATGGGAGACCAGATTCCAGGTGTAGTTGCGATCAACCTCAGCCTCGACTTCCGCTTCAGTTCGCGCCGGGATGGGCCGATCTGCCTGTACCAGGGCGATCGCAATCCGCCGCAGCCAATTTCCCCTCGAACTCATTAGGGTTCGCTACCCCCGACTTTCGTAGGCCTGGATAAAGGCCTCACCACGCGCCAACAAGTCGTCGTGATCGGTGGGCGGCTGGGCGCCGTCCAGCAGCTTGCGCGTGTGCTTTCGCAAAAGCCCTTCGGCCGGTGGACATCCCCGAGCCTGCCACTCTTCCATGGTGAGCAGGGGAAAGATTCCGCTCTTGTAATAGGCGCTCCGGAACCGCGCCAGGGTCAGGTCCGACATCAAGTAACTGCCGCCGGGCCCCACCTCGGCGATCTGATCCACAGCGACATGGGCCTCGTCCAGGGAAAAGCCGCCCGCAAACATACGCGCCTGGACTATGATCTCGTTGGCATAGACCACAATGGCGGGCGAGAAGGCTTTGGAATCCAGATTGTCGCCGACAAAGGGCGCCAGTCCTACCTTTCCGATACAGGTCAGGAGGTGGTTCATCCACTGATGACCGCTGGCCAGCAGGTCGGCGCCCCAGCCCACCCCGCTGCCCGAGGTCCCGGCGTGGGGCAAGCGGTAGTGATCCATCATCTCTGCGCAGCACAGGTTGACCAGGTAGCTTTGCGGATCGTAAAAGCTGCCCATGCCCTTCATGTCAAAAAAGGCCGGAAGATTGCCCAGGATGACCGTCGAGCCCTCTCGAATCAATTGACTCAGGGTCAGGCCTGCCAGAAGCTCGGCAGTAAGGAGGGCCAGCGTGCCGCCGGGCGTGATGGGCGCCGACGCCCCCGACATGCCATAGTTGGAATAGATGTAGGGCAGCCCTCGCTCAGCAGATACCCACATTTTGTCGATGGTGCCCCGGTTGATCATTAACGGCGTGATGGGGTTAAAGTAGGGCACGACAAAGGGTCGTGACGCCAAATCGCCATGGATGTGTTCCAATAGATCGAGCACAGCCGGAAAGGCGTTCTCATCGGATACCAGGATCACCAACGGCTTGGTCGTGTTGGCCGCCATCTCTAAGGTGGCATACAGATCCGATAGATGGGTGGGAACATCCTGGACGATACCCACCGTGGAGATGAGGTCGTAGCTGGGTAGGACGTGCCCCAGCCGCACCAGGGAGGCCATATGCTGGCGCGCGAATGGGGTGACCTGATCGGTCTCGGGATCCTGGTAGTAGAGGGCGGTCACTCCGATGCCAAAGCGAGCCGGGCCCGGAAGTTGAAACGCCGGTTCGCCGCTGCGGTTGTACACATGGACCGAACTCGGCGCCGTGTGGATCGCCCACTCGATCAGTTCTCGGGGGATGCGCACCCGGTTGCCCTCTACGACGGCGGGAGGGACAGCCCGGGCAAACAGATCGCAGGCCCGTTGCGAGTCGACGCGAACGCCCACAGTCGACAAGATCTGTAGCGCATACTCGTGCGCCTGCTGGATCTGCGCTTTGGTCAAAACGGTGAGACTGGGTTGTACAACGGTCGGATCGGTCATGTCTTCCCCCTGTTTTGTGATGGGGCCTGCTGCTCGTGGCGACAGGGCCCGGCAAACGGCTTACCAGAGTGCAAGCTGGCCTGTGGATTCGGTCAGGCGGTGCCCGCCCACGCCCAAAAGTCGAATGGGCCTGCCGGGCTCCCAAGCCCGCTGAAACAGCGTCAGCGCGGCCCGATAGATCTCGACCTCGTCGTCGATGGGGACCGAAAGGCTCATCTGGCGGCTCAAGGTCGAGAAGTCGGAATAGCGCAGTTTGATGGCAACCGTCCCTGCCGCCACCCCCGAGCGCTTCAGATAGCGGCTGACTCGCCGGCTGAGCGTCCACAGGTGCCGCTTGAGTGTATCCAGGTCGGCTATGTCGCGCTCAAAGGTGCGCTCCTGGCTGATCGATTTGCGCTCGTGCTGGGTGATCACGGGCCGCCTATCGATGCCGAGAGCCTGGCGCGCCATCGAAGCGCCATGGCTGCCAAAACGGGCTCGCAACTCCTCTTCGGAAACCTGGGTCAGATCCTTGACCGTGGTAACGCCCATTTCGGCCAGCTTGTCGGCGGTGACCGGGCCCACGCCCCACAACACGCGCACCGGCAGCGGCGCCAAAAAGGCCGCTTCTTCGCCAGGAGGGACCACCGTCAGTCCTCCCGGCTTGTCCCGATCGGAGGCAACCTTGGCGACCAGCTTGTTGGCTGCCACCCCAAGCGAGGCCGACAGGCCTATTTCTTGGCGCACGCGCTGCTGCAGACCCCGCGCCCGGTTTATCACCGTTTCCCAGGGCGATCCCTCCTCGGTGAGATCCAGGAAGGCCTCGTCGATGCTCATCTGCTCCACCAGCGGCGAAGCCTGGCGCACGATGTTCATCACCCGACGAGAGTACTCGCCGTATAGCGAATGCCGCGGCGCCACCACGAGGGCCTCCGGGCAGAGGGACAGGGCTCGGGCCATCGGCATTGCCGAGTGGATGCCGTAGGCCCGCGCCGGATAGGAAGCCGTGGCCACCACTCCCCGCTGGTTCGGTCTGCCGCCGATGACTACCGGTTTGCCTTCCAGCTCGGGATTCTCCAGGACCTCTACGGCGGCATAAAAGGCATCCAGATCCAGGTGCACAATGGCTCGCGGTTGATCCACAATCCTTTCGTCTCCAAATGGTGGGCAGACGCTCAGATGGCTAGTTCGCCGGCCTGCTCAGGCAGCCAGCGCCTGAGCATTAGGAACCCGACCGCAGCCAGCAGCCCAAAGGCCAAGCCTCCATACCAGATGGCCACCGGCGATACATGATCGTTCAAATAGCCGCCTAGAATGGGTCCGACGGCCATACTGAAAGCCCAGGTGAGGCCGTAGATGCCCATATACCGCCCCCGCATGTCGGCCGGTGACAGGTCGGCGGCCAGTGTGGTGCCGGTTGGAACCAACAGCAACTCCCCAAAAGTCAAGATCACCATACTCAACCAAAAACCCCAGAACCCTTGTCCCAAGGCGACGCTCCCTGCGCCCACTGCATACAGCAAGGCGCCTGCTGCCAAAACCGGCAGGTAGGGCAGGTGTTTGCTGTGCCGAGTCACCTGGTACTGGAAAATGACGACCATGATGGCATTGGTGGCCATAATGAACCCGTACTGGCTTTCGACGACGCCAAATTGCTCTTTGGCATAGACCGGAAGCAACACCATCAGCAGCGCCGAGGGCACAATCGCGGCCGTCGATACGGCGCAGTAGGCCAGGAACGGTCGATCGCGGAGCAGGGGACCGTAGCCACCCCTCGTCGGTTGGGATTGGGCCTCGCTCTGTTGGGACGACAGGGTTTCTTGGACCCAGAAAAGAACCAGCACCGCAAAGATGATGTAGGCAACGCACGCTCCCAAAAAGGTCCAAAAGTAGGACACGGCCGCCACAAACCCGCCAATGGCCGGCCCGATGGCAATGCCCGAGTTGTTGCTCATCCGCAGCAGGGCATAGGCGCCGGGGCGCTCCCTGGGCTCGATCAGATCGGCGACCATGGCGTTGCTGCCAATGCGGTACAGGGGGCCAATGCCTCCGTTGAGTGTCATCAGGATGGCCAGCATCGATACGCTGGTCGCCATATTCAGCGCCAGATAGACCAATCCGCTGCCCAGAAGGCTAAACACCATGATGCCCTTGCGGCCCACGCGGTCGACCACCGGCCCGGCTAGAAAGGTGGTGGCGATTCCGGCTGCCGAGTTCAGGCTCAGGATCAACCCCACCGTGGTCAGGGGCACGTCAAATTGCTGGCGGATGTAGATGGTCATAAAGGGCCAGACCATACTGCTGCCAATCGAGCTGATCAACATCCCGCCACAAAGGACCCACAACTGACGAGGGTAGGCTGATAGCAGTTGTCCGATGCGTTGTTCAAGGCGATGGCTGTTCAGGATCCCTCCGATGTACTGCGCCAAGATACCGTGGACGCTATCTTATCATACTTCTGTGGGTCGAGCAATCCTGTTCGAATGCAAAGTAGGGCTGTTGCAAAGTCGGCCAAGATGTACTGCGATGCAAGATGGATGCCCGCTACCTCGAAAATAGAACTCCCTCTTGTGCGCGAATACAATGTTG
>CAZNQW010000048.1:0-18985 GCA_964575225.1 uncultured Anaerolineaceae bacterium
ATAGCGGAATACGCCTCTTTTTTCAAGTCCCGGAATTTCCGGATAGATTCTAAGATCATAGCGACTCGAGAGTCGGTTCTTGGGCCTGATTCCTCGCGCCTGATTCCTCGCGCATAACCCCATCCAAGGGAGCGGACGTCAACCGGCTTGCTCAGCGAGAACTCGCGGCAGCCAGGCGTACCACTCTGCGGCGCGCACCACATCGTCGAGTAGCACGTTCTCATTCATCGCGTGGGCGGTGGTCTCATCGCCCGGTCCAAAACCGATGGACGGAATCTGCGCCTTGCCCATCCAATAGGTGCCGTTGGTGGAAAAATCCCATGTGCCCAGAGGCCGCGCTTCTCCCCATACTTCCTGGATTGTCTGTTGCCCCGCCTGCACCAGTGTGTGGGTATCGTCCAACACCCAGGCCGGGAAATACTTGGCCACCGGAAAGACAAACCCGGTATACGATGGGATGTCGTTGAACAATTCCTCGATCAGGATCTCTTGCTGCAAATAGTCGGGGATGAGGCCCTTGATCTGGTCGATCACCTCGTCGTGGGGCTCGCTCAGTGTGATGCGCCGATCCAGGTAAATGGTGAACTGGTCGGGCACGGCATTGAGCGATGCCGTGCGCACCGAAGCGTCAGTCACCACGACGGAGGCGCGGCCTAGCAAGGGGTGGCTGCCCAGGCCGGCCCGCATGCGAGAATCCAGATCGCGGAGGGCCGCGATCACCGGCATCATCTTGTAGACGGCATTGTCGCCCAGATAGTGCGAAGCCGCATGGGCCGACCGGCCGGTGGCGGTGAGTTTCAGCTCGATGCGGCCCTTGTGCCCGCGATAGACCTGCATCCGCGTCGGCTCGCCGATGACGACGAAATCGGGCCGTACCTGTGGATCCACTTCTACAAAGGTGTTGGGCGCAATACCGTCGCACCATTCTTCCATGTTGCCGAAATAATAGACGGTGTACCCTTTGAGCAGGCCCAGGTCGCGGGCAATGGCCAGGCCATAGACCATGCCCGGAGTGCTGCCTTTTTCGTCGCATGCGCCGCGCGCATACAACCGGCCCTCTTCCACTTTGCCCACAAAGGGGTCCCAGTCCCATTCGTCGGGGTCGCCGATGCCCACGGTGTCAATGTGCGAGTCGTAGACGAGCACCGTGGGTCCATCGCCTATGCGCCCGATGGTATTGCCCATCGGGTCGAAACGCACCTCGTCGTACCCGAGGGTGCGCATTTCGGCTTGAATGCGCTCGCCCACCGGGCCGATCTGGGAATCCATGGAGGGAATTGCACAGATGTCCCGCATGAAACGAATCATGTCCTCACGCGCAGCCTGCACCCGTTGTCGAACTTGAAGCATTTGTCCATTCACCCCTATTTGGATAGTGTATACAAGTCGGTGGGATTCTTTTGTGGGGGCCTGCCGAGGCCCCCACACCCCGCGGCCGGGGGCCTAAGCGCCCGCAGACGGGCGGCCCGGAGCCCCCCGAATCTAGTGCGTTGCTCGCTTGGTGCAGCTGTTCGAGGGCGCTCAGGCGTCGCTGCCAGCCCCAAAGGGGCTTGGCTGTCTCTCCAAAGCATGGATGAAAGCCACCTAGTCATCCAGGTAGGCTCCGCGGCGACGAAACAGCTAGGTACCAGATTCCCACCGAAATCGATACGCCACCCTGTTTGTGCGACTCTGGCAGCCGGCTGCCAAGTGCCACCGAATCGGTCCAGGTTCTGTTTCCCCGGCTTACTCGTGTTGGAGGAGCACCGTCTGACCTTCATATTGGCGGGCAAAGCGCTCTCCATCGTGCTCGGTGCCGATGCCCGAGCCATAGTGCATGGGCACGACGATCTCGGGCTGGATGGTGCGCGCTGCCTCGACGGCCTCTTCGACGGTCATCACATAGGTGCCACTCACCGGCAAAAGCGCCACATCGCATCGGATATCGGCCATCTCTGGAATGTGGTCGGTATCGCCGGCAAAGTAGAGGCGCACCCCTTCGACGGTGACGATATAGCCCACGTGTTTGGCTTCTCGAGGGTGAAAGGGCACCCCTTCAGACCGGAACTTGTTTGTATTGTAGGCGGGCACGGCTTCGATCTCGAGACCGGCCAACGCCAACTGATCGCCGGGTCGGACAAGCCTGGCGCCGGGCAACTTGTCGGCTGACCCTGCGTTGGCAACGATCACCGTGCCGCGACCGCGCACCTTTTCGATGTCCTCAGGCGAGCAGTGGTCAAAGTGCTCGTGGCTCACCAACACCAGGTCGGCCGGTGGCTGTTTCTTGGCCAGTTTCCAGGGATCAAAATAGACCACCACCGCTCCCTCGAGCCGAAAGCTATCGTGCCCTAACCAACGCAGTTTCGAGACCAATTCCTCCGCATTCATGTGCTCCTCCTTCAGTCGTTGACTGATGGCTATCCCAACTTGGAAGGGATTGCCGCGAGTTTTCGTTCGGAATAGTACACCAACACACCAAACACCACAGTCGCTCCGATCAGGGCCGCCAGAATGGCCAGGATCGCGACCTGGGGGCCTACCGGCTCAAAGAGCTGCCCGATGATCCAGGGCAGTGACATGCCCCCCACACTGGCTGCCACCAGGAAAGCACCTGTGATCTGCCCGGTAATGGGCACCCTTTGCCCCGTCCAGGAGATGGCCGTGGGAAAGATGCTGGCCATAAAAAGGCCCACTCCCGCTGCCCCCAACCATGTCACCATCCACGACTCTGACCCCAGGAGAAGGGCCAAAAGGCTGATCACACAACCCACCAGGTCCACCAGGAGGATGGTGCGGGGGCGGAAGCGCAGGGCAATGGGAATCGATAGAAACCGCCCTACCGTCAGCGCCCCCCAAAAGATCGAAGTCAGGTAGGCGGCCGTTGTGGCATCGGCCAAATTGAGGGCCAGGGCATAGGTGAAGATCCATCCGCCAAAAGAAGCCTCGGCGCCAATGTACAAGCCCAACAGCACTGCCACGAGAAGGACGAGGATACGCCCGTCCACGGCATGCTTCGCGCCTGAGGCAGAAGCCGTTTCACCGGGGAGCGGATTGTGACGGGCATCTTGGCTGGGGCTGGGCATGCGGCTGATCCAGAGGGAAATGGGCAGCGCCACAAGGGCCAACACCCAATAGGCCCCTGCAAAGCGATCGGTCAGCGCAAAGGCTTGGGCCACCAGAATCGGCGCCAGGAGGGCACCTACACCAAAGAAAAAGTGGAGCGCATTCATATAGGGCCCCACGCTTGAGCCATAGGCCCACACGATCAGAGTATTGCCCCCCACGTCCACAGCGCCGCCCGCCATGCCCGCAATCAGCACTGCCAGGAACAGCAACCACAGGACGGGGGCCAGGGGAACGCCCGCCAGCAAGATGGCCAGGAGACACAAGGCTGCCGCCATCAGCGGATGGCCCGAGATCCGATCGTACAACCTGCCCGATAGAAAAGAACCCAAAAGATAGCCCAGAGAATGGGCCGGAAACAACAGGCTGATCTGGCTCAAGCTGACGCTCGTCTGCCCAGCCAGCCCCGGTAGGGTGGGGCCCAAGATCGCCGACGACATGCCCAGTGTAATATAGGCCGCAAAATAACCCACCGTGGCGCCGCTCCGCCCCGGCTGGACCAAAGACCGGATTCCCGTGTTCATCTATGCCCAAGCCCCGTGCCGTTTTGCAGGTTCCCCTTGAACGGCCCCGGCCCAAGTAAAATGCCCCATGTTCACCGTCATGGCTGAATCCCTCTTTCAGATGCTAGGGCCATTATACCGCCAACCCCAGGGCTCGGCAAGTGATGAGAAGGTCGGGTCGGAGGTGCGCGCCATACGCGGCGGTTTCTGCCACATTTTGAGCCGTCCGAGGAGCGAGGCCACGCAGCGCCGTCCATTTCGTCAGCAGCGGCACCGATCAACGATGGGTCCATAGTACTTGGACCTAGTCCCTGTGGATACAAATGAGCTAATTCTTTTTCTGAACCACCCGTATCGGTGGGCGTATCTTACCGTCGATCAGGGTGAAGGATATCCTTTTCGAATCGCATCACTGTCTCGGCTGCGCATTCGGCAGGCCTGCCATTCCGTTGGGGATTTGGCCGATCCCTCACAAGGTTGGCCCTGCCTGTACCACGCGCATACCCAATCGATGCCGGCCTTGCCAAGGCCGCATCGGCTCAACGAAAGGAGCACAATCATGAATCGCAAAATCATCATCATTGCCCTGGCTGCCTTGTTGCTACTGACGAGCGTCGGGCCCGCTCTGGCTGTCGAACTGCCCGGTGTACAGTACTTTACCCTGGTGGGCATTGTCGAGGGCGCCTCGCTGACCGCAGATGGCGGCACCATCACCGTTCAGGTCTATCACGGCAACCGCTTCATTCAGAAGAACGGCTGGATCGACGGGCAACTAACCGTAACCACAGAAGCGGACGCCGAATACCGGCAATACACGCCTGCGGGCTGTATTCCCGCCACGTATGCGATCGTGCAACCGGGGAAAACGGTCAGCATCCACGGCATGGTGTCGAATGGCACGTTTACCGGCGACCGGATCACCATCGGTGTGCCCCTGACCTGCTGCACACCCTGATCCGTGCGCCCAGTGACCCACTAGACCGATAGGGAACCGATCGTCTGAACCATTCTGGGGGAAACAAAAAAGACCTGGAAAGCCACTTCCAGGTCTTTTTTGGGCTCGGGCCCTAGCCGCGGGAACATAGCGGCGTTCGGCCACGACACATCGACACGGCCCGGCCAATCCTGCGGCCGGCCCCGTTTCTGAGGGTTCTCTGTGCATCACGGGTTTTTGCTTCGTTCTCTCGTTTCGCCAGATCTCCAAGGGTCATGACAAACATTGTTCTCTCCTTTGTGCAACAGCTCAACCTACCGGGCTGAGCCTACAAGGGCGCCCACGAAACAAAAAGGGCACCCGATCTTGGTCGGATGTCCTTCTTCCACGCCTACGGAGTTAGCTGACGGGCTCGGACCGAAGAAGCTGGCCCTACGCCTTGCGATTCGCCCCAAAGGTTGATGGGTCCCCCGTTGTCAATGCACTCGGCGAGATGACGTATAATACCATCGACCAGACTCTACCACAACTTGCAGGGCCTGTCAAACTTAAGCACCGCAGAGGCAAAAATTCTGAACATGAAACCTGGTAGGTCTGGTGGTTTCATCCCAGAAAGAGTGCCCACGTTCACTGAACTCCCAACAGCACCGCTGCCAGGACCAACAGGCCGATGAGGCCGGTGGTGATCAGGCCGATGGGCAATAGCTTTTTCAGAACCTGACCCTCGCGCCCCACCAGACCTGCCGTGCTGCATCCGACGATCAATCGGGCAGGCGCCAGCATCGAGCCCAAGGCGGCGCCCGTGGTCTGCGCCCCCAGGATCAGCGGCACGCTCATTCCCAACAGGGTCGCTGCCTGTTGCTGCAACGAGGCAAACACCACATTGGAATTGGTGTTGCTGCCGGTCATAAAAGAGCCCAACAGGCCGATGTAGGGCGAGATCAGCGGATAGAGCGGCCCCGAGACTTGGCTGAGCCCCTGGGCCAGCACATAGGTCATGCCGCTGTTTTCCATGGCCACGGCAAACCCGACCATCGTGAGGATGGCCATCGACGAGGGTCCCGCGCTCTTGACGGTGCTCCGCGCAATGCGGCGCACTACGCCCGGGGAATAGGCCCCTCGTCGTTCGTAGATCAGGAAGGCGAGCACCGCTGCATAGGCCAGCAGCGCCCCCGCATGTCCAAAGATGCTGATGCTGCGTCCGGCGCCCGCCGGGACGACCCAGCCATAGGAGGTGCTCACTTCCGGGAATTCGATGCGCAGCTCGATCCGGTTCAATACCCCGTTCAGCCAGGGCCAGAGCTCGGCAGCCGCGACCACCACGATTAGGATAAGATAGGGCAGGACGGCCAGCGCCAACGACATATGGGGCCCCTTGTTCCCTTGGGCCATCGGAACCTTGATCTGTCCCAAGCCGGTTGCCTCGGCGCCATCGTCGCCGCCCTGATATCGCGGCAGCTGTGCCACCAGACTGCCCGCTGCCAGGCCCGCCAGACCCGCGCCAAAGCCACCCAGGTTCCACAAGCCGGTCAGGGCCAGGCCGGCCTGCACGCCAGCCATCACCAGGCCCATGATCAGGATCGCCACCCAGCCCTTTCGGACTGAGCGCGCTCCGCGAAAGATCCACACCACGCCGATGCCGCAGAGAAAACAGCCCACTCCCAGCAGGAGGGACGCCCAGGGCGCCAATTCCTCGCCCGGCAGGCCCGTGGCGGCCATCAAGGCCTGAAACGACGAAGCCATTGAGCCAAAGGTGATTGACCAGGAATGGCCAATAGAGACCGCTGCCACAGCCACCACCGGTGAAAAGCCCAGGCCAATCAGAAGGGGCGCCACAATGGCCAGTACCACGCCAAAGCCCGCCACGCCTTGAATGAACGAGCTGAATGCCCAGGCCAACAACAGAAGCTGCATCGTGGGTTCCGACGTGAGCCGGGCGATGCCCTGGCCGATGATGGTAATCGCCCCGGCTTCATCGACGGCCCGATACAAGACCAGGGCCATCCAGATGATGTACAACACGAACAGGGTGAGCAAGAGCCCACGAATCTGGGAATAGAGCAACAGCTCGGCCCCGGCGCCAAAAAAGATCCAGGCCACGACCAGCCCCACGACCCAGCCCGCAGCGCCCGCCTTGCTGCCGCTCCAACGAAAACCGACCATCAGCACCAGCACCGTCGCGATGGGGGAAAAAGCGAGCAACCAGGTTGCCAAGTTGATAGGAGGTGTCTGCATTCTTTTCTCGCTGCTCGCCTAGAACCCGGCCCGATCCAATGCCTGGGCCAGGTCGGCGATGATGTCCTGGGCCTCTTCGATGCCCACACTCAGGCGCACCAGGCCGTCGCCGATCCCCAGCGCCTTGCGCACCTCTGGGGCCAGGGGCCGGTGGGAGGAATGGGCCGGGTAGAGTGTCAGACTGTACACATCGCCCAGGGTGGTCGCCGGCAGCACCAGCTCCAGCGCCTCCATGAAGGCAAAGACCTCGGCCTGGCCCGCGTCGCGCAGGTCAAAGCTCATCATCCCGCCAAATCCCCGCCCCTGAAAGATCCGGGCGGCAATCTCGTGCTGGGGATGGCCGGGCAGCCCGGGATAGTTCACCTGGGCGATGGCCGGATGCTGGCTCAGCCATTCAGCCACCGTTTGGGCATTGGCGCAATGCTGGCGCATGCGCAGGGGCAAGGTCTTGAGGCCGCGCAGGGTAAGCCAGGCCTCCTGAGGGCCGAGATTGGCTCCTAGAAGCTTTTGTCGCTCGCGCAGGTCCAGGCCCCGCGCCCGCGAACAGGCCACCACCCCGGCCATGATATCACCATGCCCCCCCAGATACTTGGTCGCCGAGTGGACCGCATAATCGGCGCCCTGGTCCAGCGCGCGCAAAAGGTACGGGGAAGCAAAGGTGCTGTCTACAATCAGATGGGCGCCAGCGGCGTGGGCCATCTGGGCCAGGGCCGGGACGTCGGCTACCTTCATCAGCGGGTTGGATACCACCTCGCACAACACGGCCACCGGCTTGACCTGGTCCAGAGCCTGGGCCACCTGGTTGAGATCGGCAATGTCCACAAAGCGCACACCGACGCCCAGCGAGGTCAACAACCGCTCCAAGAGGGCGTAAGTGGCGCCATACACATCGGCCGCCGCTACCACCGAGGTGCCGGCCCGGACGCCTGCTCCCATCAAGGCGGCGTGGATCGCGCCCATTCCCGAGGCAAAGGCCACGGCATCTTCAGTTCCCTCCAGGGTGGCGATGGCTTGCTCCAGCGAACTCACCGTCGGGCTGCCGTAGCGCAGATAGACATAGCCGTCCTTGGCGCCGCCAAAAACCGCGTCGAGGTCCTGCATATCGTCGTACACATAGCCCACCGAAAGGTGGATGGGTGTACTCACCGGGGTGAAATCGGGCCTCGGCCCCCGCTCTCCGGCATGGACGGCCTGGGTCAAAATCCCCTTGTCCTGTAGCATCATGGTTCGGTTCCTTTCTCCTACCTTCAGGATGCCTCTCGGCTCCCTACAAACGCTTGAGCATGGGCACGTAGACAAAGCCGTGCAATCGCTCCGGTTCTCCCAGCGCTTCGTAGCGCAACCGCTGGTAAAAGCCCTGGGCGTTCAGCGAGGAATGGACGGTCATAAAGGCTTCCCCCTCGGCGCGGCAGATCCTTTCCACCCGGTTCATCAGTGCCGTGGCAATGCCCTGCCCCATGTACAGTGGATGCACAAACAGAAGCGAGACGTGAGCGACGTCTCGCATTTGAATCACGCCGACGATCTGAGGGCCATCCAGGGCCACCAGCGTTGTCAGCACGGCAGCCCGCCCGGCGAGGGCCTCGGGGTCGATAAAGGCGTGCATCTGTGCAATGCCTTCCGGGCCAAAGTCTGGGGCCACCATTTCGTCAAAGACCCGGCGGATCAGCGCCGAGGCGCCCCTGGCATCGTCGGGTTGAAAGGGTCGGATCGCGATCGACGCAGGGACCATGCCGCCCTAACCAAACCGTCCCGTCACATAATCCTCGGTCCGGCGCTGCCGAGGCCGGGTAAAGACCTGCTCGCCCGACCCAACCTCCACCAGATCGCCATCCAGCAAAAAGGCAGCCACATCGGCGACCCGGGCGGCCTGCTGCACACTGTGGGGCACAAGGACGATGGTATAGTCGGCCTTGAGTTCCTGGAGCGACGCTTCCACCTTGGCCGTCGACAGGGGATCCAAGCCCGAAGTGGGGTTATCCAGCAGTACCACCTCCGGCTCCAATGCCAGGGTGCGGGCGATGCACAGCCGCTGCTGCTGGCCGCCGGAAAGGCGCATCGCCGGATCGTCGAGCCGGTCCTTCACTTCCTCCCAAATGGCGGCCTGGCGCAAACTGCGCTCCACTACCTCGTCCAGCCGGGATTTCCGCCTTTCCCCCTGCATGCGCGGCCCGTAGGTCACATTTTCGTATATGCTCAACGGCAGAGGGATGGGCAAAGCAAAGACCATCCCCACCCGGCGACGCAGCTCGGTCACATCCACGCCCGGATCATAGATATCCTCTCCGTCCAGGAGGATCCGCCCACTCACATGGGTCTCTTCGTTCTCGATGAGATCGTTCAGACGGTTCATGCACCGTAGAAGTGTGCTTTTGCCGGCATGGGAAGGCCCAAAGAGCACAAGGATCTCGTGGGCTGGGATGTCCAGCGACACATTCTTCAGGGCCTGATCTTCGCCAAATCGGAAGGAAAAATCCTGGATGGAGAACTTGGCTACCACTGTCGCCTCCGACGGAAACGGCTGCGAATGACGGTGGCTACCACGTTCATGCTCAGCACCAAAACCAGCAGCACCAGCGCCGTGCCGTATTGGATCTGTAACGGCATGCCCGGTACCTGGGTTGAAATGACGTACAGGTGATAGGGCAGCGCCATCGTCTGGTCCAAGGGGCTGGTCGGCAGTTGGGGCAGGTAAAAGGCTGCCACGGTGAACAGGATCGGCGCCGTCTCGCCCGCCGCGCGCTCTAGCCCCAGGATGACGCCTGTCAGAATGCCGGGCAGGGCGTTGGGCAATACCACATGCTGCACCGTTTGCCAGCGAGAGGCACCCACACTCCGGCTCACCACCCGAAAGCGTTGGGGCACCGCCAGCAGGGCCTCTTCGGCCGTCGAGATGACCACCGGCAGGGTCATCAAGCCCAGGGTCAGGCTGCCGGCCACGATGCTTGTACCCATTCCCATAAAGAGGACAAAGAGGCCCAGTCCGAACAACCCATACACCACCGAAGGGATGCCCGCCAGATTGATGATGGCCAGGCGGATGGCGCGCGTCCAGCGGTTCTCGCGGGCATATTCGGCCAGGTAGATGGCGGCCCCAATGGCGATGGGAATGCTGACAATCGCCGTGCCAAAGGTCAACACCACCGTGCCAATGACCGCCGGCAGAATGCCCCCCTCCTTCATGCCGTTGCGTGGAAAGTCGGTCAGAAATTCCCAGCTTATTGCGCCAAAGCCCTGAACGACGATATAGATCACCACCAGTACGATGGGTATGACGACGACCATCGCTAGCAAGGTGAGTATGGCAAACGCGATCTTTTGACTTGTCTGACGGGACACTTTCGTTCCTCTTCCGGTTTCGCTGCCCACCAATTTTTGGTTGCTTAGCCCATCAACCGCCCGCCCTTGCGCGAGCCGCCCCGCATGGCCACCATCGAAGCCACGGCATTGATGATGAAGGTCATCGCGAAAAGCAACAACCCCACGGCAAACAGCACGTGGTAGTGGGTGCTGCCCTGGGCCACCTCGCCCATTTCTGCGGCGATGGTGGCGGTCATGGTACGCACCGGCAAGAAAAGGGCATTCCATTCGCTGGGAATGCGCGCCGCATTTCCGGTGACCATCATGACGGCCATCGTTTCGCCAATCGCCCGGCCAATGCCCAGCATGACGGCCATGATGATCCCCGATCGGCCTGCGGGAAGCACTACCCGCCAGATGGTTTGCCAACGCGTGGCTCCGAGGGCCAGGGCCCCATCCCGGTAGCCATGGGGTACGGCATCGATGGCATCCTCGGCCACACTGATCATCGTCGGCAGGGCCATGTAGGCCAGTACCAGCGAACCGCTAAAGGCCGTCAACCCGGTGGGCAGGTTCAGCCCCTCGCGCACCAGCGGTGTTATGGCGATCATGCCCAGAAAGCCAAGCACCACCGAGGGAATGCCGGCCAATACTTCGATCAACGGCTTGAGAATTTCGCGCAGCCAGTCGGGGGCCAGTTCGCGGACAAAGATGGCCGTGGCCAGGCCCAAGGGCAACGAGATCACCACAGCCCCCAGCGTCACCAGGACCGATCCCAGGATCAGGGGCCATGTCCCGAAAAGTTCCTCGTTGGGGTACCACCGCGCGCTAAAAAAGTTGGACAGCGGCACTTCCCAGAGGACGGGCGCCCCTTCTCGGAGCAAAAAGACAAAGATGAGGGCCACGAAAAAGATGGCCGAAAACCCTGCCATCCGGATCACCGTTTCGATGATAAATTCCCGTCTCTGCGCATTCGGGTGTTTCATGGCCCCTCTTTTATCGGTCATTGCAGCGGCACAAAGCCAAGATCCCGGACAATGGCCTGGCCCTCGGCTCCCAGAATCCACTGGAGGTACTCACCAATGGCTCCCTGCGCTTCGCCCAGGGTATAAATGTACAACCCACGGGCGATGGGATAGCTGTCGTCCTTGACTGTTTCAATACTGGGCTCGACGTAGGGCGCTCCGGCCGAGCGCGCCACAGCCACAACCTTCTGATCGGGCGTCACATAGCCCAGGCCGTCGTAGCCAATGGTATTGGGGTTCTGGCGAATTTCGGCCGATATGCCCTCAGACGAGGGCATGAGCAGCGTGTCGGGAGAAAACAGGGTGCGGTCCTCCGCATCCCCTTGACGCACAACCTCTTCCAGGAAAAAGACGTGCGTCCCGCTGTTGGACTCGCGGGAGAGCAGAACGATGGGACGGTCCTCGCCGCCTACCTCGCGCCAATTGGTCACCTTGCCGGAGAAAATGTCCGAGAGTTGGGGGATGGTCAGTCCATCCACCGGGTTGCTGGGGTGAACGACCACAGCAATGGCGTCGCCGGCAACCACGTATTCCACCGGGTCCATGCCGTTGGCCTGGGCCTGGGTCACTTCCTCGTCCTTGATGCGCCGCGAGGCGTTGGCCATGTCGACGGTGCCATTGATCAGGGAGGCAATGCCGGTACCCGAGCCCCCGCCGGTGACTGCCACCTGCACGTCGGGCCGGATCTGGCCATAGGTCTCGGCCCAAGCCAAAGCCAGGTTGACCATCGTGTCGGAGCCTTTGTTCTGAACGCTGACGGTCTCGCCAGGGACGGGGGTGCCCTCCGATTCCACTGGCCTGCCGCAGGCCGAAAGGAGTGCCAGCCCGACCAGCACCAAGACCACTCCCCACTTTTTCAAGGGGCCCATCGTCTACCTTCACCTCTGTTCGCTGGGGTCCAGTTCCCCGCAATCGGGGCTGGAATCAGCCCGATCAGAACGATTATAACATCTCTCCAGTCTCTGGTCAAAATGGGCCTTTGGTCTTCACCACTCATCTTGGGTTCCCTGGTCCTCATCTTGGCGCGCCAGAAGAGCTGTGATATAATCCCGGCGTGAGCACTTTTGCCACTCTTACTACGAGGACCGTTGGGCCCAGGAGGTAGCGGCATGACCTTTCGCGAAAAGTTGAGCGTTCAGGATCTCCATCTCTTTTACGGCGAGTTCGAAGCCTTGAAAGGCATCTCTCTGCCCATCAAGGAGCATCAGATCACCGCGCTCATTGGCCCCTCGGGCTGCGGCAAGAGCACTTTTTTGCGCTGTTTGAACCGCATGAACGACACCATCTCGGGCGTGCGCATCTCGGGCCAGGTGCTGCTGGACGACCAGGACATCTATGCTCCCGCTTTTGACGTCGTAAACCTTCGCCAGCGGGTGGGCATGGTCTTTCAACGTCCCAACCCCTTTCCTCAGTCGGTCTTTGACAATGTCGCCTTTGGGCCCCGGGTGTTGGGCATGCACCAAAGTCGCAGCCTGGACGACCTTGTGCGGCAGAGCCTGGAAGGGGCGGCCCTGTGGGATGAGGTGAGCGACAACCTGAAACGCTCGGCGATGGAGTTGAACGCCGGGCAGCAGCAGCGCCTGTGCATCGCCCGGGTTCTGGCTGTAGAGCCCGAGGTCATCCTTATGGACGAACCCTGCTCCGCCCTGGACCCGGTCGATACCCTGGCTGTGGAAGATCTGATGCGCCGGCTGCAACAGGAATACACCATCGTGATTGTCACCCACAATATGCAGCAGGCGGCCCGCGCCTCCGATTGGACCGGCTTCTTTTGGTTGGGGAAGCTGATCGAGTATGGGCCCACTGAGCAGATCTTTGTGACCCCCCGCGAAAGGCTGACCGAGGATTACATTACCGGTCGCGCCGGCTAGCCTCGAACCCCCTATCTGCGCCAAAGGGTAAGGCAACGCATCAGGGCCCAGCCACAGCCCTTTCGCTTCGCTCAAGAAAGATCCACAAGTACCCCATCCTGAGGGCCACGGTTTTTTGTGTTTTCCTGCGGGCTTGGTATAATTCTCTGGCAAGCAGGCCCGGCTGTCGCGCCCTTAGGCCAGCCGGGACACACATTGGAAGGTGCCATGAATTCGCTCAAATTCACGTTCAAGTATGCCCGTCGCTATGCGGGACCCTTGACTATTACCGTTGTCAGTATGCTGTTGCTTGTGGGAGTGCAGTTGATCGCCCCGTGGCTGGTCAAGACCATGGTGGCGACCGTCACCGATCCAGAAGCCACTGCCGAGGCCATGACCACCGTCACCCGGTTGGCCCTGGTGGCTCTGGGCTTGTATATCGCCCGCGGATTTCTCCAGTTTTTCCGCAGCTACATGGCCCATGTCGCCGGCTGGAACGTCGTGGCCGATGTCCGTGCTGAGGTATACCGGCATTTGCAGCGCCTGTCCCTTCGCTTTTACGAAGATCGGCAGACCGGCCAGCTCATGTCGCGGATGATCAACGACTCGGATCTGCTGGAGCAGTTGATCGCCCATGCCATTCCCGATCTGATGGTGAACGTCCTCATGTTGATTGGGGTGATGGCGGTGTTGGCCAGCATGAGCTGGCCCCTTGCCTTGCTGAGTATGATTCCCATCCCGCTGATTGTGTTGGCCATGCAGGGCTTTACCAAGTACGTGCGGCCGGCTTTTCGCGTGCGTCAGGCAGAGTTGGGCGAGCTGAATGCGGCCCTCAACGACAACCTGTCGGGCATCCGCGAGATCAAGGCCTTTACCCGGGAGGAGGCCGAGGCCTCTCACATCTGGAACCATATCTCCCGCTACCGCGATTCGATGCTGCATGCTCTGCGCCTGATGGCGACCTTTCATCCCTTTGTGGAATTTGCCTCGGCCCTGGGCACCATCATTCTGATCTATTTTGGTGGCAAGCTGGTCCTGAACAGGACCCTCCCCATCGAGGACTTGGTCGCCTATTTCCTCTATCTGGAAATGCTCTACCAACCGGTGCGAGCGCTTAGCAGTGTGTGGGAAAACGTCCAACAGGCCCTGGCGGGGGCCGAGCGTGTGGCCGAACTCCTGGAAGAGCAGCCTGACGTGGCCGAACGACCCGATGCCATCGAATTCCCCGGCCGAGCCCAAGGGGCCCTGGCGTTTCGCGACGTGGGCTTTCGCTACTCCCGGGGGGACAACGTCCTGGACCAAATCGATCTCGAGATCGCACCGGGCACCGTCGTCGCCCTGGTGGGTCCCACCGGGGTGGGCAAGACGACGATGTCCATGCTCATCCCCCGCTTTTACGACGTGGTGGAGGGCACCATCACCCTCGATGGCCACGACATCCGCGACCTGACTTTGGCCAGCCTACGGCGGCAGATCAGCATTGTTCTGCAGGATGTGTTTCTCTTTCACGGCACTGTGCGTGAGAACATCCTGTTCGGGCGGCCTGGCGCGACCGAGTCGGAGATGATAGAAGCCGCTCAGATTGCCAACGCCCACCAGTTCATCGTCGATCTGCCGGACGGCTACGATACCCTGATCGGCGAGCGCGGTGTCAAACTGTCGGGTGGGCAACGGCAGCGCCTGGCTATCGCCCGCGCCGTGCTCAAAGATGCCCCGATCTTGATCTTGGACGAGGCCACCTCCTCGGTGGACACCGAGACGGAAATGCTGATCCAGCAGGCGCTGGAACGGCTCATGGTTGGGCGGACCACGCTGATCATCGCCCATCGCTTGTCGACCATCCGCGACGCCGACCTGATCGTCGTTCTCGAGAACAGCCGGATCGTCGAGCGGGGCAGCCACGAGGCGCTGATGGCCCAGAATGGGCTGTACAAACACCTGAACGAGGTGCAGTTCGATGACGAGCCCAGGTGGCAGGCGCTGCAAGAGCAGCGGCAGCAGCAAGGGGTGCCAGGCCTCTTGCCGGTTCCCTCCTGAGCCACGGCCGCCCACCCATAAGGAGACCTGCCCGCATGAACCGGCGATTGGCCCTGTTCCCCGAAACGACGGTCCTCGCAGCCACGCCGTCGGGCGAAGCGCTGACCATCGCCGGGTGCGACCTGCATGTGCTGGCCGACCGGTTCGGCACTCCGCTGTATCTGTACGATGCCGCTACCCTGGATGCCGCCCTGGGAACCTATCTTCAGGCCTTGGACGAATTCTATCCGGGCGACGCCGGGATCACCTATGCGGGCAAGGCCTTTCTCTGTACTGCCATCGCCCAATGGGCTGCCCGGAACGGCCTGTGGGTGGATTGTACGGGCGAGGGGGAGCTGGCCATCGCCCGGGCCGCCGGGGTGCCCTGGGCGCAGATCCTGGTCCACGGCGTAAACAAGAGCGCCCAGGACCTGGCGGCCGCCGTGGCTTGCGCCGGCACCCTCGTCGTCGATAACCTCACCGAATTGGAGCGGCTGGCCGATCTCTGGCGCGCTCGGCAGGGACCTTTTCCCGAACTCTGGCTGCGCCTTCGGCCCGGCCTGGCCGTCGATACTCACGCTTATACCCAGACCGGTCAGCAGGACAGCAAGTTCGGGTTGGAAGAGGGGGAATTGCGGCAAGCAGCAGATCTCTGCCGTAGGACGGGACTGCCCCTCACCGGGCTGCACTTTCATCAGGGTTCCAAGTTCCGCGACCCGGCGCCCCTGGGCGCTGCCCTGGCCCGTGCGCTGGATCTGGCGCAGGCCCTCGGTTTAGGACCCAACTGGACCCTATCGCCCGGTGGCGGTTGGGCCGTTGCCTATCACGAGGATGACCTCCCCCATCCCCCTATCGAGGTCTATGTGCAGGCCATCGCCCAGCAAGTGCGGACGGGCTGCCAACTGCGCGGCCTGGCCTTGCCCCACCTCCGCCTGGAGCCGGGTCGCAGCCTGATCGCCCGGGCCGGTGTGGCCCTGTATCGGGTGGGCGCCGTCAAGCATTCAGCCGGCCGGCGCTGGCTGCTGATCGATGGCGGCCTGGCCGATAACCCTCGCCCTGCCCTCTATGGCGCGCGCTATTCGGCCCTGCCGGTGCATAATCCCCTGCGGTTGCCCCTGGGATCGGCTTGGCTGGCCGGCCCCTATTGCGAGAGCGGGGATGTGTTGATCGAGGGGTTGCCCCTGCCCGACATCAAGGCAGGCGAGTTGGTGGCCGTTCCCGTCAGCGGGGCCTACCAGTTGAGCATGTCCAGCAACTATGACGGCGCCCGGCGGCCTGCCGTGCTCTGGTTGGAAGGGGGCATCGCTCACTTGATCCAGGTCCGCGAGAGCCTGGAAGACCTGAGCCGGCGCGACCGGCCACTGCCCCCGCCCGGAGCGAGCCGCTAAGGCGCATTTTGCCCCTTCTGGATATGAAAAAGAGCCGGTCGTCAAGACCGGCTCTTGGGATCTCACCGCAGGCGCATCACCCGGTGCGGCGTCGAAGGCTCGTCAAAATCAGTGTGCTCGCCAGTAGCAGGACCAAAAAGATACTCAATCCCACCTTGGCGGCGTCGAGCCAGAAGGCAAGGGGTTGCCGCTCCGAACCGGCGCGCTGGCCCGATTCGGCTTCCTTCTCGGCAGGCGCCGCTGCCCGTTCTTCCTCGGGCGCTGCCGCCAGTGCCTGAGGGGTCGGCTCGGCGGGCGGCGCGTCGAGCGTCGTCACAGGGCTTGTGGGCAGGAGCGCCGGCGCGGATGCAGCTTCTTCGGTCGGGGGAGGCGGGGCCGCGACCGTATCACTGGCGACCTCTGCCTCTGTCACCGGCACCTCGGCCTCTCCCGGTTCCAGGCCACCGCCCAACCCCTCCGTGGGAGTGAAAACCTCGGCGGCGCTCATGGTCCCGAACTCGGGAGGGGGTGTCTGCGTTTGTTCCTCAAGCGCCGCCCGGGGGAGGGCCTCGCCGCCCACCTTGGCATTGGGTGCCTCGACCACTTGCTCCTCCACCACTGCCGTCTCGGTCACCATCAAGCTCTCGACCTCTACCGCTGCTTCTGGTTCAACCGCTGCTTCTTCGCTTGGCGCCACCATAAAGGCTACTACCTCTTCGGTGGGCTGCGCCTCAAGGGCCGCCTCTTGCATGGCCGCATCCGACGTCGATGCGACCGGTAGCGCGGCGGGCGCTGAAGCACTCCCCAGCCCGCCTGTAAGCAGGAAATCGCCCGCCACCACCAGCAAGAGCATCGCTGCCACCAGGGCAGTCGCCCTTTGCATTACCGGCACCGTCCAACTCCACCGGGGCTTTTGCCGGGCGGGCACCGGGATGGCAAAAGAGCACGGCAGCGGCACAGCGGGCATTTCCTGCATCCACTGGACCGTTTGCCGCAAAGTCTGCAATTCCCACTGGCAGTGGGGGCACTCGGGCAGGTGGCGCTCGACGGACGCCTTTTCCTGGGCCGTGAGTTCCCCATCCAGGTAGGCGCAGAGTCGCTCTGCTACATAGGTATGTTCTGTGTTTTCTGTATTCTTTGACCAAGCCATTAATTGTGACTCCCAGCGGATCGAATTTCTTATGACCCGGGGTTATCCATAAGACGATAGCGAGCCGGTAAAAGTTCCCCTTGATTCTCCACCAAATAGTCCCGCAATTTGGCCCGGCCCCGGCTCAAGCGGGATTTCACGGTGCCCAGCGACAGTCCCGTGGCCTCGGCGATCTCCTGGTAACTCAGGCCTTGCATGTCGGAAAGGACAAGGACCGTCCGTTGGTCCACAGGCAGGGAGAGTATCCCTGATTGGATGGCCTGGTTCAGCTCGCGGCGTTCGTAGGCCTCGTCGGGCAACTCGGCCTCGTCGCGCAAATAGCCCACATAGTCTGCATCGACTTCCAGATCGTCGAGCGACTCGGTGGGCCGGCGCTGTTTTCTACGGAGTTGGTCATAGCAGGCATTGGTGACAATGCGCAGGATCCACGCCTTGAACGACCCGCCGCGGAACTTGCGCATCGCCTTAAAGGCCGACACAAAGGCATCTTGGGTGGCGTCGGCGGCAGCGTCCGCATCGCCCAAAATGCGATAGGCCAGGTTGTAGGCCATGCTCTGATAGGGCGGGACCAATTGGTTAAAGGCGCGAGCGTCGCCCTTTCGGGCCGACGCGATGGCTTCTGCTTCGTCCATCGGTTAGCTCCGCTGAGTGGGCATCCGTCTCGCGCCCGATTTAATCCGATTCACGGTAGGTTTCTCTCTGCTAGTGTTTCATCGGCGTGTAGCAAACCGCCCTCGAAATTTGACTAATCTGGCATTCTCTTCTATACTTGTACCCGCGCCGGAGTGGCGGAACAGGCAGACGCGCGCGACTCAAACTCGCGTGAGGGCGACCTCTTGTGGGTTCGATTCCCACCTCCGGCACCTTGTATATTATACCAGGGTTTGCCCTCTTGCGCCAACAATGAGCCCAGGCAAAGCTCTGGAAACTATCCGAGCCAGCCGCGCCTCAAGTGCGGCTGAGTTTGATTCTGGGGGATATCACACAAACATGAGCCAACAGACAAGTCGGAGGGGGTGGGTGGCCATCCTGGTCATTGCACTGAGCCTGATCCTTGGCCTGGGCATCGGGCTCGTGCTGGGCTGGGTGGTTGTCCCGGTCAAATACGTAGACACAGCCATTGTCGATCTCGGCGCGCAGCACAAGGAAGAATACATCTCCCTGGTTGCCTCGGCCTATGCCTGCGATGGGAACCTGGAAAAGGCCCAGACTCGCCTGGACGCCCTGGAGGCGCCCAATATCAGCCTGTGGATTGCCGATCTGATCGATCGCTATGCCGCCGAGGGTCGAGACGAGGCCGAGATGGCACCCCTGGCGCTTCTCGGACAGGCCCTCGGCGTCAGCAGCGCGCAGATGCTCGCCTACTTGCCTTCGCCCACCCCTTTGCCCACCCACACGCCCTTGCCCACCTTGACGCCGCTGCCGACCGAGACGCCTACCCAAACCCCCACGGCTACTGAGGAACCGACGGCCATTCCGGCGAGCGCCACGCCCGAGCCCACC
>CAZNQW010000049.1:0-18801 GCA_964575225.1 uncultured Anaerolineaceae bacterium
CTAGGGGCCAAAGCGCAAGAGGATCAACAAGCCGATCAGGGCCACGGCACCATATTCGATCAGCACGCGACGGTTGATGCGTCCCTGGAGTTGTTGGTTGACCACCCCCGTGGCCACATAGAACCCCAATAACAGGATCAACCCGCCGGTGACGCCCGAGATGCGCCAATAGTTCATGGCCCAGATGATTTCCCCGGTGCACAATCCCGCGATAGCGGCATAGAGGGCCGTGCGCCCAAACCCCCGTCCTGCGCCACGGAGCAGTTCCAGCGCCAACAGGGTGCCGACCAGGGACACGGCCGTGGCCGAAACCAGGCTGCGAGATTTGGCCGAGTAGATGAGGACAAAGAGGATCAAGGCCACCAAGTAGGCCCAGGCGTTCAGGCCCAGACGAGCGGTCAGATACTGGCTGTCGTGCCGATCGACGGTGTAATATTCGGCGCTTATGACCAGGATGAGAATCAGCCCGGTCACCACGAGCCCGCCTATCTGGTACAGCCGGGTGGGCAATTGAGGCACCAGCACCGTTGCCAGCAGGACGGTCAATGCGGGCAGGGTCCAGGTGACAAAGCTGTAGCGGGTCTCGACAAATTGGATGGCAGGGTGAGAGCGGACAATGGCGTCGGTGCCGGCGCAGGTGATGCCGACCAGCAGAATCGCCATTAGAGCGGTTTGGGTGAGGTTGATGCTCAGAGGGGAGCCGAGTACGGTCAGGTTATAGGTCCTGGTCGGAATCTGAAGGAATGCGGCCAGAATCAGGCCCAATACGACGAGTGTGGCTACGACGCTGGCCCGTTCGCGATAGAGCATACCCATCTCCTAAAAGGATGGCGAGACCCGGGTTCTCGCCTGTCCCCAACCTGCATGGGGTGTGGGCTCCACTATACCATAGCCCGCCGGTCGGTGCAAATTGTCCCATCTGTGTCCCCTCACAGGGCGGGTATAGATTTGACAAAAGAGAACATTTGTGCTATGTTAGATCGGCAAGGAGGACGCGATCGTGGACCTGGAGAAAAAGATCCAAACCCTGGGCCAGTCGGCCCAATACGATCTGTGCAGTGCCTGTGGCGCTGCCGAGCGAAAGCGCGACGATCTGGGACGTTGGATCTATCCCGCCGCCCTGCCCGATGGCAAGCGGGTGCGCGTCCTCAAAGTGCTGTTGACCAACATCTGCCACAAGAACTGTTACTATTGCAGCGTCCGCGCCGGGCAGGACGTGCCCCGCACTCGCTTTACTCCCGAAGAGCTGGCCCGCGCCTTTGACCGAATGCATCGCGCCGATCTGGTTGACGGCATTTTCCTCAGTTCGGGCATGTGCGATGGGGCCGAACCGACGATGGACCGGATGCTGGCCTGCATCGAGTTGATCCGCACCCAGTACCAGTTCACCGGCTATGTCCATCTCAAGTTGTTGCCCGGTGTGTCGGAAGCGCACGTAGAGAGGGCCTTGCAGTTGGCCCACCGGGTGTCGATCAACCTGGAGGCCCCCAGCGCCGAACGGTTGGCCCAGATCGCGCCTCACAAAGATTTCTTTGACGAATTGGCCCGCCCTATGCAGGTCGCCAAGCGTTTGATCGACGCCAGCGGCGGTCGGCTGGCGCCAGCCGGGCAGACGACCCAGTTTGTGATCGGCGCGGCTGGCGAGCCCGATCGTGAGGTTCTGTCTACGACTTGGCGCCTCTATCAGGAGGTCGACCTGCGGCGGGCCTATTTCAGCGCCTTCCAGCCGGTGCCCGGCACGCCCCTGGATGGCCTCAACCCCACCCCTGCCTGGCGGGAGCACCGCCTGTATCAGGCCGATTGGCTGCTGCGTTTCTACGGTTTTGGGTACGAGGATCTGGTGTTCGACGGGGAGGGAAATCTGCCACGGCAAGCCGATCCCAAGCTGCTCTTCGCCCGCAATCACCCCGAGCTGTATCCCATCGAGGTAAATCGCGCCCCGCGACAGGACCTTTTGCGTATTCCGGGCATGGGACCCCAGTCGGTGTCCCGCATCCTGAGTTGGCGGCGAGAGGGCAAGATCCAGGAGTTGGGCGATCTCAAAAAGGCAGGGGCGGTGGCCGATCGAGCCGCGCCCTTTGTGCTGCTCGATGGCAATCGCCCGCCCCACCAACTGCCGCTGTGGGATGCCTGATCCGCGCCTCTGAGTACTCGGGCAATGGTTATGCGATTCCCGCGGCGGCAAGCGCCCTGACGAAGAAAGGCCACACGTAAAGGGCACTCAAGCCCAACACCCCATGCGCATCAACGGCTGCAGAGTGGGCCGACCCTACGGTGATCGACCGAGTCGTGTCGTCTCGTACGCAACTGGATTTCGACCGGGCAACGCATTCAATGCGGGGGGTCCGGGGCCGCCCGTCTGCGGGCGCGTCAGGGCCCCGGGCCGGGGGCTTGGGGGCTCGGCCGAGCCCCCACAGATTCTCTGCGTTGCATCAATGCATACATCTCGAGGGCTTTGGCTCTGCAGGCAGGTGCCCTGCAGACAGGGTATTTCGGTGGGCATCCAGAGCTTTGGGCCCCCTGCTTTTGTGTGAGGGTACTCGCGGCGGGCATGACGGAGGCTGGTGGCCTTTACCTTCCGTCTTGTCATCCTCAAGATGATGCCTATGGACACTCAATCTCAGCACCCCCTCCTCGGGGGTGCTGAGATTTCGAGCACCAGCCATCAGGCCAGTCGTTCCAGTTCGTCGATCATGTCGGCGATGACGTCAAAGCCCCCCTGCCAAAAGGCCGCCGAAGTCATGTCGATGCCCGCTTCCTCCAGGATGGTCGCCGGGCTCTTGGAACCGCCGTGGGCCAGGATTCGTAGGTAGCGGGGCACAAAGCTCTCCCCCTCCTGTTTATATTGGCGGTACAGGGCGAGCACCAGCAGTTGGCCAAAGCTGTAGGCGTAGCAGTAAAAAGGCGTGCCATAGATGTGGGGGATCGAGATCCACTCCCAGCGGAATTCGTCGCCCAGCTCCAGGCTGTCGCCGAATTGCTCCTGCAAATTGGCCAAATAGCGTTCGGCCAGGTAGTCGGTGGTCTGCCCCTCTTCGACCAGGGCGTGGGCCTCGCGTTCGAACAGGACAAAGTAGGCCTGACGCATGACTGTGGCATAGGTGTCATCCACCGAGCGGGCCAGAATGTCGCGGCGCACGGCGGGATCGGCCTCGTCGGCCAACAACCGCTCCATGAGCAGCATCTCGGAAAAGACCGACGCCGTCTCGGCCAAGGGCAGCGAAGAGTGGAAGGTGAGGACCGAGTGCTCCTCGGCCATCAATGCGTGGATGGCATGGCCCAGCTCGTGGGCCAGTGTGGCTACGTCGTTGGCCTTGCCGTTAAAGTTGACCAACACCCAAGGCGCCACGCCCGGCAGGACCCCTGCGCAAAAGGCTCCCATGTCTTTGCGCGGGCGTACCTCCGAGTCGAGGTGTTTCTCATCAAAGACGCGCCGAGCGTGATCGGCCAGGGCCGGCGTAAAGGTGTTCAGACTGTCCAGCACCATGCGAGCTGCTTCGTCAAAGGTGTAGGTCTTGTCGGAGGTGGTCAGCGGAGCATAGATGTCGTAGCGCCGCATCTTGTCCAACCCCAGCCACCCGGCTTTGAGCCGGAAATAGCGCTGGAACAGGCCGGCGTTCTTGCGACAGACCGACAGAAGGGTGTCGACCACCGGATCGGGGATGTCGTTGCCCAGGTTGCGCACCGAAATGGGCGAGGCGAACTTGCGCATCTCCAGGTTTTCGGTGGCCCAGTCGCGCACGATATGTTGGTAGATCTGTCCCAAGATGGTACTCTGCTCGCCAAAGACGCGGTACAACTCCTGGTAGACGGCGGCCCGCACCTCAGGACGGGGGTCCCGAGCATAGATCATCAATTGCGAGCGAGCAAGCTCTTTGATTTCGCCGTCGACCTCGACCTTGAACATGAAGGCGTTGGTGATCATGTCGTACACGGTCTCGAGGGCATCGACGCCGTTGACGTCTTTGAAGTTGATCACCTTCTCTTCGGCCTCCGAGAGGGTGTAGGGTTTGAAACGGCGCAGCGATTCCAGATAGTAGGCGTGATCGCCGCTGGCAGCCAGGAGGCGCGCCGCCGGTTCATCGTCCAGGGTCTTCCACCACAGGGTGAAAAAGAGGGTGCGGTTCTGGGCCTGGGTCAGGATCTTTTCCATCCGTCCCCGGAACACGAGGGCATCCTGGTGCTGCGTGTCTTCCGAGTACCACAGCATGCCATAGGCGCCCAGCCGCGTGGCCATTTCGTAGGTCGACTCGACGAGTGCCATCAAGCCCTGAAAGTCCTGCTCCGAGATGTCGGGCGAGAGCTGGCTGCGCCGGTTCTCCAGTTCGGAGACGGCGGACTCTAGCCGGCCGAGGATGGCTTCCAACTCTGGTCCCTTGGGCGCCGGGAGGAGATCGGCCAAAGACCAGCGGCCCACTTCAAAGGTCTGTTCGCTCATACGGTTATCTCCTTCGCTGTCGTTTGCGCCGGGTGGCGCGTATTGTGTCGGCCCGTCTAATGGGCCCGAACTGTGCAAAATTCGGTATCCCCTGTGCGCCTCAGCCGACCGACCACACTCTGGAGGCGCATTTTGGAAACAACGCTTCCAGCAGAGCTCGCGGCTCATCTCCGCTGGCCCAGCAATCGGCAAAGGAAGCGCGCAGCTCTTGCAGCGACCGGTAGCCAAACAGGATCTGCAGAAAGGTCTGGTCGGGAAATGCGGCGTTGCCCCAATCGTTGGACAGTGGTTGAACGGGTTCGATACGAGCCAGCCGGCCTTGCTCAAATGCCAGCAAAAGCCCGCTCCGATAGAAGCTGAGCTTGAGCTCTCCCGTGTGGCCCACCAGTGGCGATTCGGCCAGGCGGCGTTCCAGCGCCGGTGCGATGTGCTGCAAGAAGCCGACCAGATCCGGAACGCGCAGGTACCAGGCATAGGGCGGGCGCACCTCTGGCAGTCGAGCCTGCAACACCTCGTACGCCGGATGCTCAACTCCCAGGCCAAAGCTCAAACGTTCCATCTCCGGGTTGGGGTTCGTTGCAACCCCCTGGGCCGCCAACTCGTCACCCTGGGCCCAAAGGTAGCGTACGACCGAAGGGCTGACGGCCAACCAGGAGACGTCGGATCTCAGTTCGTAGCAATCCAACCAGAGACTGTTTCGTTCCAGATGGTTTGCGTGAGCCAAGAAGCCTACCGGTTCGCCCTGGGCCGTTTCGACGATGCCCAAGACGTGGCGCTCGACATTTAGGGTACTCATGCCACTCAGCTCGTAGCGCCAGAGTGCCTCATCGCGAGTGCAGGCAACGGGATAGCGCCGCGCCCCCTGTTCGTAGAGGTCGGCGATGAAGGCCAGATCCTGTTCGACGGCGGGCCGCACGCAGTAGGGCTCTTGCTCCCCCTCCTTTAGCTTGGGCAGATGCGGGCGGTAGCCGGTCCGGTTGCCGCCCAGGGTCATGGCCATTTCGTAGCCGAATTGGCGGTAGTACCAGGGGATGCCGGCGACGGCCTGCACCATCTGGCCCCGTTGAGCGCTCCACTCGTGGAGTACCTCGAACTGGGCGCGGACCAGGCCCCTGCGCCGATAGTCGGGATGAGTGGACACCAACTCGGGCTGACCGACGCCAAAGGGGATGCCTTCGTAGGTCCAGGTTTGAGAGATCAGGCACAAAGAAGATACGATGGCGCCGGTGCGCGTGTCCTCTACCAACGTAAAGTCGCCTGGGTCAAAGGTTGGGTGGGGGCGGGTCAGTAGATCGCGCGTCCAGGCGCCCACATATACGTCCGATCCTTGTGCGTCAGGTTGGTACTGGATCTCTGCCTGAAAATTGGCCAGCTTCTCGGCATCGTCGACGGTGGACCGGCGTAGGACGAGGCCGTCCCCTAGATCGCGGATGAGGTTTGGTTTCATAGAAGGATCCTCGTTGTGTAGTCTCGTTCGCCCTCACACCAACGGAAAGGGCACCGGATAACCGGGGCCTGGCTCAGGATAGCGCCCTGATTGGATCAACTGCCGCAGGCGCCGGCGAAAGGCCGCCACTTCGGCCTCGCTGAGCAACTGCGCCAGCGCCGGACCCACCGTGGAATCCTCCGACAGGCGCGCCTCCAGCGCCTGTAGATCGGCGACGAGATCCGTGGGCAGAGGCTGCCCGATAAAGTCCCAGATCACGGTCCGCAGTTTGTACTCGGCATGAAAGGTGAGGGCGTTGTCGATGGCCCACAATTGACCGTCCTGATCCACCAGGCAGTGCCCCGACTTGCGGTCCGCGTTGTTGGCGATGATGTCAAAGGCGGCCAACCGCTTGAGGTCGCCGGTGTAGACAGGCTCGGCCTGGATGGTGAAAAAGTGGGCGCCTTCTTGAGCATCGACAAACCACTGAACAGAACCCAGGCCATGCGGCCCCTCGCGCAGCACGGTCGGGGGGACGAGATCCCAGCCCAGCGCCTGGCAGACCCAATAGGAGGCCGCCTCTCGCATGCCCAACGTGCCGTGGGGAAAATCCCACAGGGGGCGCTCGCCGCGTTGCGGCTTGTAGACGGCCAAGGTCGTCCGGTCGCCCTGGCGCACGGTGACCAGTAGCGTGGTGTTGGAACTCCAGGGGATCAAGCCCTCAACCTCGATCTCTCCGGTGGCAAGCAGTTGCAGGATCTCCTCGGTCGAAAGGGCGCAGGAGGTTCCTTCCCGGCTCACGTGCGATGGCCGTTTTTGCGGGGGCAAAAGTGTCCCTCGGGATCGATGGGCTGGCCGCACATCGCGCAGATGGGCCGGCCTGCCCCCACCACTTGCTGGGCGTGAAGGGCCAGCGCTCGCATTTGCGCCTGCGACGCCCAGAATCGGGCCACGGACGGTGTGGCGGGATCGTCTTCGGGCAAAAGCTCGTAAGCGATCACCACCAACCAGCCGCTGGCCGGGTCGTAGCCCAAGTTGAGCTGGGCCACGCGAAAGAGGGGCTCCAGCGGCCATTGAAGGTCCATGCCCGTCTCGAGGATTGGATCGGGATCGACCACGTTTTCGGCCTTGCCTTCGACCAACGAGAGGAGAAGCTGCTCGATGGACAGGGCCAGGGCGCTCACATGCTCCTTCTCACAGATCAGGGTCACGACCTCGGAGCCTTTTCGCCCCTGGAGGTAAAAGACACGGTTGCCGGGCTCTCCCACGGCATCGGCGGTAAGATAGTCTACCGGGTTGAGATCAAACACCTCATGGGGCATGGTGGTCTTGCTCCTGGTTCCCCCTCGGCCAGTCATTCTCGAAGGAGGGCAAAGAATCGGCGTAATTGAGACAGACGAGGCGAGGCCCGAACCGGCTGAAGGAAAAGGCCGTGATCGAGGCCGGGCTGATGGTCAGCCTCTGGAAATGGTCGAGCGACAGGCCCAGGTAGTAGGCCGCCGCCATTTTGATGGGATCCGAGTGGGAAACGGCAGCCACGATTTGGCCGGGGTGGGCGTCACGGATGGCATCCAGGACGGCGACGATGCGCGCCTGCACTTCCCGGATCGATTCGCCCTCGGGAAACCGGGCGCCGCCGGGGTAACTCTGAACCACCGGCCAGAGATCCTCCTTCTCCAGCTCTTCCAACGTGCGCCCCTCCCAGCGACCAAAACGGGTCTCTCCCAGATCGGGGCAGACCTCAATGTCCAGGCTGTGCGATGCTGCCAGGGGTTCGGCGGTCTCCAAGGCGCGTTCCAAGGGACTGCTGTAGATGGCTGCCAGCGGAAGGTCCGTCAACCTGCGGGCCAGCGCTTCCGCTTGGCCGCGGCCCTCTTCGTTCAGATGTGCGCCCGGCATCCAGCCGACAAGCTGCTTGCCGACCCAGTCGTTGGTTGCGTGGCGGATCAACAGTAAATTCATGACACTCATCACGATATCTCGACTCTCATTATACCATCAAGTCCATCATATGGGAAGGTCTCAGTGCTCGCCGAGATCACAGGGGATAGACGTCTCCGTCACGAGCCAGGGCCGCGGGGCCGGGGAATCCGGCGGCCTGGGCAAGCCACTCGTCAAGGTTGCGCCCGTCAACGGGATAGTGAATCAAGGCCAGGCGCGATACACCCGCCTCCCGGGCCATCTCGGCTGCTTGGGCCGGTGTGGAATGCCCCGCGCGGTCCCCTGTGGCCTCGTGGATCAACAGGTCGGCGCCGGTTGCCAGACGCGCCACAGCCGGGCTGGGCTCTGTGTCGGAGGAGTAGACAATGGCGGTTCCGCGGGCCTCGTTTTCCAGGCGTAGGGCCAGGGTGTCCAGATCGCCGTGGCAGGTGGGCGAGGCGGTAATCCGCACTCCCCCGAAAGTCCACACATGCTGGCCCTCGCGCATGGGTACAGGCCGCCAGAGCAGGGGGAACATGTTCGCCTGCTTGTCCAGATCGTAGAGCTGGAGCATTTGCAGTCCGATGTCCAGCGTTTCCTGCGGGCCATAGATCGGCAGAGGGGCCGTTCGTCCACCGAGCCAGGCCCCCTGGACGAGCATCGGCAAACCATAGACGTGGTCGGCGTGGCGATGGGTGAGGATCACGGCAGAGAGATGGTCGCGCGGGATGCCAACCTGGGCCAGCTTGTAGAGAGAGCTGCCGCTGCACTCGATCAACACGGCCCATTCCTGACCGCGCAGCACCAGAGCAACCGTATCGTGTTCAGCGTCGGGTACCGAGGCAGCGGTACCCAGGATGACCAGTTCAGGCATAGGTGATCCTCCTTGGGTTCAGGGTACGCACGTGAAGGTGACGTGGGATCATTATACCAGCATTTGATCCGGCTGGCAACAGATTCCTGGCGTTGATGCAGGGTTGTCAAATCGGCCATTCAATCAAAGTTGCGACACGCCACGTCTTGGCATGGTCTCCGGCGCATGGCAGGGCTGTTGCATTGTCTCTTGACCGATGTGATTTGGTTGGGCTCCGCGCCCCGTCCTCGGGGCGCGGTGGTCTGCCAGGTGTGCAGGCCGCCCCCGAGACGGGGGCGGCGAGCTCCAAACTAGATTGACTGGCCGACTTTGCAACAGCCCTAGGCGCATGGCCGTCAGAGTTGACAAAACCTTCGAAAGGCGATATACTAGAACCATCAAGCGGGGAGAAGGCAATTTGCCAGTGCGAATGGCCGAGTCACCAACAGATAAACGATCTGCAGTTGCCAGGGCTGGGTTATGCCCTGGCGCTTTGTTTATGTAGACAAATACACTATCTCAAAAGGAGGGAATCATGGATTCGGGGATGATCGGCAAGATCCAAAAATCCCGGCTCTATGCCGAGGAGCCGGAGCGGTTCCGCTTTGATCAGTTTCAGGTGACGCTTCAAGGAACCAACGCAGAACACAAGGTGAGCTACGATCAGGGCCGCTGGTCCTGTACCTGCAATTTCTTTGCCGCTCGGGGCGTGTGCAGCCATACCATGGCTTTGGAGCGATTGTTGGGCGTGATGTTGCCACCAGATGAGGTAACGCCCCAGGAGGAGGTGTCGCCTGTCGAGGCGCCGCACGAGATGGCATGATGAGACACTGGGGCCCATGGGGACATGGGCCCCCATGGATCGAACTGCGGGGGATGGGCAGGGGCCTATCCCCCGTTTTCGATCTTGCCTTGCAGGGTACGTCCGGTGAGGCCGATGAGGCGCGTGGGGGTGAGGGTATTCCAGAGATCGAGAGGGCTGGAGGTCTGTACCCGCAAATAGTTGTCGGTCAGGCCCTTCCATGTGGAAACGTCGCCACCGGGATGGCGCGATTCCCACAGCACCTCCCGCGTGGTGCCCACAAATCGACGGCGCCAGGCTCTCTCGCTTTCGGCGGTTGCGGCGCGCAAGATCCGCGCCCGTTCGGCCTTGACCGGCGGAGGCACCTGACCGGCCATGCGGGCGGCAGGGGTGCCCTCTCGAAGCGAATAGGGAAAGACGTGCGCCTGGGCAAACCCTATGGCCTGGACAAAAGACAGGCTATCGGCAAACTCGGCCTCGGTCTCGCCCGGAAAGCCCACGATCACGTCGGTGGTGAGGGTCAGGTCGGGGATGCAGGCCCGAGCCCGTTGCACCAGGGCCTCGAATTCGCGCGTGGTGTAGTGCCGGCCCATGCGCCGCAGGGTCGCGTCGCATCCGCTCTGCAAAGGAAGGTGCAAGTGGCGGCAAAGACGGGGGTTCTCCCAGGCTTGAAAGGCATCCTCCCGGAGATCCCAGGGTTCGATGGAGGACAATCGCAGGCGGGCCACGGTGGTTTCCGATAGGATCCGGCCCACCAGCGTCCACAAATCGCCGTCGCTGACGCTCGCCGTGCCGTCGCGGCCGTAGGCGCCAATGTGCACCCCGGTCAACACGATCTCCCGGTAGCCGCTCTGTACAAGCTCCTGGATCTCGGCAAGAATCTGGCCTGCGGGGCGGCTGATCTGGGGCCCGCGTGCCACGTGGATGATGCAGTAGGTGCAAGCGTTGTCGCAACCATTCTGGATGGCGACCAACGCCCGGGTGCGCGAGGATCGCGGCGGTAGCACCGAGCCCCAGCTCTCGGCGGCGCTCGTGGGGTCGGAGGCGGCCAACAGTTCGTCGATCTGCGCCTTTTCCTGGTTGCCGATCACCCGCTCGACGGCCGGGAGATCGCAGAGGTCGCCGGGGATAAGCTCGGCGTAGCAACCGGTAGCCCACAGCCGGGCCTCCGGGTTCTCCCGATGCAGGCGGCGGAGGGCCTGGCGCGATTTCTGGGCGGCCACGTGGGTCACGGCGCAGGTGTTCAGAATGCATACCTCGGCCTCCCCAGGCGAGGCCACGATTTGGTGCCCCTGCTGGGTCAACCGGGCGCCCAAGGTCTCCATTTCACTCTGGTTGAGCTTGCAGCCCAAGCTGCTCACAAAGATGCGCATTGTCTCCTCGGCGGGCATTGTACCACAGCGCCCGATGAGCGACAAAAGAGGGCGGGCAGCAGGGGGAAATGGAGTACAATGTCCCTTCTGTGCTCCGGCCGGATCGCCAGATCCCCAGCAATCGCCCTGAAAGCCGATCTGCTGCGTGTCCAAAGGACCCTATCCAGACGCAACGGCGACTGTGCCGCACTGGGCTGACGTTTGCCAATTCGCTCGGGAAGGGCTATAATAACGGGACGATATTGGATAAGGAGCAGCTATGGCGATTATTCCCAGAGCAAGCGCACTTCAGTTGGCCAGCACGGCCCGCGAAATGGGGGCCGAGGCGATTCGGGGTGTGTTGGAACAAAACGCAGAGGGGCGTTGGACCGTGGGTCACATCGAGGTCGAGTCCTGGCTATCGCGCTTCAACGGCATGGAGGTGGTGCTGACGCTGGCTGCCATCGATGCTGAAACCCCCAAAGCCTATGTGCGCACTTGCCGCACCTGCGGCAATGAATATGAGGGCCGGACCTGTCCGCACTGCGAGGCGGTTCGCCGTCGCTTTCGGGGATGACGAGCTGCTGTTCGCTAATGGCCCTTTCGGGCCCAGAAAGTTGTCTGTAGACGTCTATGTTTTTTGATCAAGCAAAAATCTATGTCAAGAGCGGCGACGGGGGAGACGGTATGGTCTCTTTTCGACGCGAGAAATTCGTCCCCTTTGGGGGTCCCAGCGGCGGCCATGGCGGCGCCGGCGGGAGTGTCTACCTGGTGGTAGACGCCAACCTCAATACTCTGGTCCACTTCAAAAGGCGGGTCCATTTCAAGGCTGACCGAGGTGGCCGCGGAGGCAGCAAGGACCGGCAGGGCGAGACGGCGGAGGATCTATTGATCCCGGTGCCGGCCGGCACCATGGTGTATGACGCCGATTCGGGCGAGTTTGTGGCCGATCTGCTCCAGGAGGGCGAGCGGGCGCTGGTGGCGCGGGGAGGGCGTGGCGGACGCGGCAACTCGGCTTTTGCCACCTCTACCAACCAGGCGCCGCGCGTGGCCGAGCATGGCGAGCCGGGGCAGGAGCGCTGGCTAAAGCTGGAACTCAAGCTGATCGCCGACGTCGGCGTCATCGGCAAGCCCAATGCGGGAAAAAGCACCCTGCTGTCGGTGGTCAGTGCGGCCCGTCCCAAAATCGCCGACTATCCCTTTACCACGCTCCAGCCCAATTTAGGTGTGGTCACGGTGGACGATTACCACACGTTTGTCCTGGCCGACGTGCCTGGCCTCATCGAAGGCGCCAGCGACGGAGTGGGCCTGGGCCATCAATTCCTGCGTCACGTGGAACGCACCCGCCTGCTCATCCACCTGTTGGATGGCGCAGCCGCCGATCCTCTGGCCGATTTCGACACGATCAACCGCGAGCTGGATCAATTTAGCGAGCGGCTGGCGGCCAAACCCCAGATCGCCGTGCTCAACAAGATGGATCTGCCCGATGCTCAGTCCTGGTGGCCCCTGGTGCAGGAAAATATGAAGGAGCGCGGCCTCGAGGTCTATGCCATTTCGGCAGCCAATACGCTGGGGGTGCGCGATCTGATGCGTCACATCTGGGCGCGCCTGCAGGAGATTCCACCTGAACCGCTGGTCGAGACACCTGCCATATTCCGTCCGGCCGACAGCGAGGATGCCTTTGCCATCGACCGAGAGGAGGATGGCTGGCGGGTGCGCGGCGTTCGGGTGGAGCGGATCGCGGCTATGACGCCCTTTGTGCTGCCCGAAGCGGCCGCGCGCTTTCAGCGCCAGCTGCGGGCTATGGGCATTGTCGATGCCCTGGAAAAGGCGGGAGTGGAGCCGGGCGATATGGTGCGCATCGGTGAGAAAGAGCTGGAGTGGACTCCTTGATCCGACGGCTGGGCATTCTGGGCGGCACCTTTGACCCGCCTCATTCCGGACATCTGGGCGCGGCCCTGGAAGCCCTTCACCAACTGGCGCTGGATCGGGTGCTGTGGGTGCCTGCCGGGGCGCCGCCCCACAAGCCATCCCAGCCCATTACCCCGGGCCATCACCGGCTGGTCATGCTCGAGCGGGCGATGGCCGGCAACCCTCACCTGTCCATCTCTACGGTCGACCTGGAGCGGCCCGGACCCTGTTACACCGTCGATACCCTGGCTCTCCTGCGGGCCGAATATGGGCCCCAGCCCGAGTTCTACTTTATCGAAGGCGCCGACTCGTTGGTCGACCTGCCTACCTGGTATCGACCCCGGCAACTGCTGGACCTGTGTCGGTTTGCTGTGGTCCGCCGGCCCGGCGTTGAAATCGATCTCGAAGCCCTGGAAGCGCGACTGCCGGGCCTGAGGGCGCGCGTCCATTTCGTCGAGATGCCCCTGCTCGAGATCTCGTCGACCGACCTGCGGCGCCGGGTGCGCCAGGGTCGGCCCATCTCGTACCTGGTACCCCCGGGCGTCGAAGCCTATATCCAGGAACAAGGGCTCTATCGCTAATCAGAAGGATGGAGGAGGGACAAAGGGCTATGGCTATCCTATTGGAGGAACTGGGCTGGCCCGATGTGGAGGAATACCTTTGCCGCGACGACCGGCTGATTCTGGTGGTGGGCAGTACGGAGCAGCATGGCCGTCATATGACCTTTGCCAGCGACGTCTGGCAGCCCTGGGAGATTGCCCGCCGGCTCAGCGACCGGACCGGGGTGTTGGTGGCGCCGCCGGTCAACTATGGCATGTCGTTGCACCACCTCGGGTTCCCGGGCAGCCTCAGCCTGCGCCCGCAGACTCTGGCCTCGGTTATGATCGACCTGTTGGAAAGCGCCTACGAGCACGGATTTCGGCACATTCTGATTTTGAACGGCCACGGCGGCAACGTCGCCTCTATCCAGGTGGCCCTTGCCGAGGCCCTGCATGATCTTCCCGGCCTGGAGGTTCGCCTGGAGAACTGGTGGCAGCTGCGGGAGGCGGACGAGGTCTTTGCCAAAGCGTTCCCCGACCAGCCCAGCGGCCACGCCGACCAGACCGAGACCTCGGTGGTGCTGGCCATCCGGCCCGATGTGATGCGCCTGGATCGGGCCGACCATAGTCCCGACGCGCCCAAGGCCTCCTTTTTGACGCGCCAGGTCTTTCTCGAGTATTATCCCCACGGGGTGATCGGCGGCGATCCGCGCCAGGCGTCGGCCCAGGTGGGCGAGCGGGTGCTTTCGGCGGTGGTCGATGCCTATGAAAAGGCTCTGACCGCGTGGCACCCAAAAGCCTGAAGGACCACGCAAGATTTCCGACTGGCCGGGCGATGCACCGGCCAGTTTTCATGTTGGAGGATGTTTGAGGTTCAGCTTATCCACAGGAACCCTGTATCCCTACCCGTTGCGCACCGTCTTTCGTTGGGCGCGCCAGGCCGGGTTCGATGGGGTCGAGTTGTCGATCAATCCAGAGGCGATCCTTCGCCGGGGAGAGGCCGTGCAGTGCATGGCCGAAGCGGAGGGGATCGAGATTTTTTCTGTTCATCCCACGCTGCTGCCCTTGCCCGGTTGGCGCGAGCGAGCTGGAGGCATGGGATCCACCATCCGGCTGGCCCAGGAGACCTCGGCCCACTGGGTGGTGATGCACACTCCCCGATCCCCTACCCTGGACGACGGGGGTGGGCTGGAATTTCGGCAGCGGGTCGAAACGTGGCAGTCCCGCCTGGAGGGCACAGGGCTGGGCCTGGCTATGGAGAACAAGGCGGTCCGCACCAGCAACGACCACCGCTACGCCCTCACGCCGCTTGAAAATCTGCGGGCCTTTGCCGACCGGTACGATCTGGGCCTGGTGCTGGACACGACCCACGCCGGCAGCGCCGGGGCCGACTTGTTGCATGCCCGAAGGGTGTATGGCCCCCGCTTGGTCAATGTGCACCTGAGCGATATGGGGGGGCGCCTTCCCCTACCCCGGCTGTTGCCCCATGCCCAAGAACTCTTGGCGCAGCATCGCTTTCCCGGAGGGGGCTGTCTGCCCCTGAGGGCACTCGTGGCCAACCTGAGCCAGGAACGCTACGAGGGCCTGGTGACGCTGGAAGTGAACCCCTTGGACATGCGGGCCTGGTGGCCGCCGGCGGTGCGTCGCCGCCTGGCCGAAGCCTATCTCTGGCTTACAGAATCGGCGCAGGCCGGGTTACCCCTCGGCCGTTGACCCTTCCTCACCAGGCGCTTCGGGCTCGGGCAGGGTCACCCGGCGCAGCGATACCTTGTTCGTCTGGCGACAGCGAGGGCACTCGGACATAAAGTACTGAGGCTTTTGGGTGATGCCCTGCACGACCAGCATATTGGCAATGGTCTGCTCGGTGAGTTGATAAGCGAATCCACACTTGAAGCAACGCGTCTTGATCATGATCGTACCTCCAGGGCCCCGGCGGGCTTTTGGATCTTCTCGGCCCGCGAGGCGATATAGATGCCGGCTAGCACCAGGACGCCGCCCAGGCCGGTCGCCAGGGTGATGCCCTCACCCAGGAGAAGATAGGCCAGGATACCGGCGCCGATGGGCTCAGCCAGCGTGACGATGGAGACAAAGGCGGCGGAAAGATAGCGCAACGCCCAGTTGAGGGTCGAATGGCCGATGATCTGGGGGATCAAGCCCAAGGCCAGCAACCAACCATAGGCCTGGGGGCTGAACCCGGTCATGGGTTGGCGGGTGACGATGGTGCTAGCCACCAGGGTGAGCATAGCTACCCCATAGACCAGGGCGATGTAGGTGGGCAGGGAGCAGGTGCCGCGCACCTTGCGGCCGATCATCAAATAGCCCGCCATCATCACAGCCCCGGCCAGAGCCAGCAGGTCGCCCAGCAGTTGATCTTGCCCCTGGCCCCAGTCGCCCCAACTGATGACCACACTCCCGGCGGCCGCCAGGGCAATGCCCAGGGACATCCGCAGGCCGATCCGTTCGCGCAAAAAGAGCCACGACCCCAACCCGACAAAGACCGGCCCCATTGAGACCAGCACCACCGAGCTGGCCACTGAGGTATAGTCCAGTGACCCGATCCAGGTGGCAAAATGCAGCCCCAGAAATATCCCCGAGGCGATCAAGAGCCCCCATTCGGCCCGCGACAGGGCCTTGATCTCGTCCCGGTGTGTGACCCAGGCATAGGGCAACAGGACGATCGAGGCAAAGATCAGGCGCCAGGTAGCGATGGAAAGCGCGGGCACGTTCTCCCCCTGGGCCATCCGGATAAAGACGGAGGCAAACGAGATGGCGCCTATGCCCATGCTTAAGCTGGCTACGAGTCGGGTGCGAGAGATGCCCATGCCGTTTTTTGTTGCTCCTATAGCCACAGTCCGGGCCTCGGTTTGCTCTTGCCCTGCCCTCATGAACCATTATACCAGTCTTTTGACTCCAGAGAAAGCGCGGATCGGACGGTGGCCGTGGGCAAAAAAACTCGCTGCCGTTGTTCTGGACGGCAGCGAGGCGGTGTTGCATTCCAAAGAACGTGTCAGGGAGTGGCGGTGGGCAGCACCGGTCCCACTGGAGGCAGTTCAGATTCCAGGGTGGAGGTAATCGCCTCTGTGCCGGTGGGCTCCAGCGTCGGGCTGGGCGGCAGAGTCTGGGTTGGGGAAGGGGGCAGGGTCGGCAAGGGCGTCGGTGCTCGCTCGGTACCCGAGGGCAGTGCTACAATGAACAGGCTGATCACCATGCTGCCCACGATGACCAGGCTAAGGACCCACAAGATCCTCTGGCTTGCCGATTGTGCCTTGCTTTTGCGCTTGCTCACGTCCGATTGACCTCCGACAGATTGAGCCTGGATTATACCACAGGTGGTGGGCGATGCAACTCGCGGCCCATCGCCCACCCGAAGGCGCCAAGCGGGCGATCGCCTACTTGGCCCCGTCTGTGGTCCCTGCGCCCGTCTCGGGGGTATAGGGTTGGTGCAGCTTGACAGGTTCGGCGGCCACTTTTCTCACGCGCAAGTTGAGCGCTTCGACAAACACCGAGAACCCCATGGCAAAATAGATGTAGCCCTTGGGGATGTGTTGATGCAGGCCCTCGACGATCAGGGTAAAGCCAATGAGTAGCAGAAAGGACAGCGCCAGCATCTTGATGGTGGGATGCTGTTCTACAAAATCGCCGATGGGCCCGGCCGATACGATCATCAGGGCCGCCGCGACCAACACCGCTGCGATCATCACGGGGACTTCGCTAACCATTCCCACGGCAGTGATGACCGAATCCAGAGAAAAGACCACGTCGAGCAGGGCGGCCTGGACGATGACACTGCCAAAGGTGGCCTTGACCTGGGCAGACGCGTGGCCTTCCACCCCTTCCATTTTGTCGTGGATCTCGCGTGTGGCCTTGCCCACCAGGAACAGGCCGCCCACGATCAGGATGATGTCGCGTCCCGAGATTTCGAACTGCAAAATCTGGAACATGGGCTTGGTCAGGCTCATGATCCACGATAGGGACAGGAGCAACAACACGCGCGAGATCACTGCCAGGGCCAAGCCGGCGCGGCGTGCCTTACCCTGTTGGTGGTGGGGTAATTTCCCAGCCAGGATCGTGATGAAAATGACGTTGTCGACCCCCAGAACCAACTCAAGCACGACCAGGGTGATAAAGGCGATCCACATTTCGGGGTTGGTTATCCAGTCCATTGGTTCTCCTTATGGCAGGTTGTGTGTGTCTTTTTGGGAGTTCAGCGACTGGACCTGAATCATTTCATCACGTGGGCGAAAAATATCCGTCCGATTCGGTCCAGTGGGAAACACCCAACTCGCCCCATTGTGCATCAGACTGCCGCCTTTGTCAAAAAAAGAACCTTCCGCAATGGAATCGCCTCGAGATCCCCATCCACCGGTGCGCATCGCATCCATCTTTGGCGATGCCGGGCATAGGTGTTATAATAGCCTGCATCCCGGGGGGCAGGCAGCGGGGCCCCTATTCGGCCCTTTGAAAAGCAGGGAGACGGCGAACTGACCATGAAACTGAGCCTTGACCAAGTAGAACATGTGGCCCAACTGGCCCGGTTGGCCCTGAGTGACCAGGAGAAAGAGCTGTTCCGGGCCCAACTATCGTCCATCCTGGACCATGCAGAACGCCTGCAAGAATTGGATACCGAGGACATCCTCCTCACCGCGAGTGTGTTGCCTTTGAGCAACGTGATGCGCGAGGACGCGATTTGCGCCTCGCTTCCTCTGGAAGAGGTTCTGGCCAATGCCCTCGAGGTGGAGGATGGGTTCTTTCGGGTGCCTGTGGTCCTGGAGGGCGAAGAATGACAGATTTCGCCCACTTGGCCATTCATGAGGCCGGGGCACTGTTGCAGCAGGGGGCGCTTACCTCGGTAGCGCTCACAGAGGCAGTGCTGGACCGCATTATTCGGCTGGACGATCGGGTCAAGGCCTATTTATGCCTGGCCCCCGAATGGGCGCTGGAACAGGCGGCCGAGGCCGATCGGCGCCGGGCAGATGGCGAGAACCACCCCCTTCTGGGCGTGCCCTTGGCCATCAAGGACGTGATCTGTGTGCAGGGCCTGCCTGCCACCTGCGGTTCTCGGATCCTGGAAGACTATGTGCCGCCCTTTAGCGCCACGGTCATCGAGAAACTCCAGGCAGCCGGGGCGGTGATCCTGGGCAAGACCAATACCGACGAGTTTGCCATGGGCTCTTCCACCGAGAACTCGGCCTATTTCGCCAGCCACAACCCCTGGGATCTGAGCCGGGTGCCCGGCGGTTCCAGCGGAGGCAGTGCGGCAGCGGTGGCAGCCGGGTTGGCCGTGGGGGCCCTGGGTTCGGATACGGGCGGCAGCGTGCGCCAGCCGGCGAGCTACTGCGGGGTGGTGGGCATCAAGCCCACCTATGGCCGGGTGAGCCGCTGGGGGTTGGTGGCTTTTGCCTCGTCACTGGATCAGATCGGCTGTTTGGCCGGAGACGTGACCGATGCCACGCTTCTCTTGAGTACCATCTCCGGCTACGATCCCCGTGATTCTACATCGATCAACGTCCCGGTGAGATCGGAAGAGCGTCGTGTAGGGAAAGAGTGTAGGATAGGGTGT
>CAZNQW010000050.1:0-9453 GCA_964575225.1 uncultured Anaerolineaceae bacterium
AGATGGAATCTCGTGACTGGAGTTCAGACGTGTGCTCTTCCGATCTCTGCCGCACCACGGACGGTGTTGTGGCCCAACAGCACAAACTTTTGATCCAGCAGCCCGCAGGGCCTCAACCGGCCCACGACCACCGACATCCCTTGCCCTGTGTCGACATCGCGGATCGGCTGGGGCCGGTCAGCTTCACGTCGCACGACGATCGGCTGTTCCGGCGTGCTGGGCAGCCCCCGCGCCGAATCGGCGCCGCGAAATTCCTCCAGGGCCGCCATCGCCTCTTCCATGCCCGGCTTGGCCTCGTATTCGACCGAAATGCACTCCATATGACCATCGCGAACCGGAACGCGGTTGCAATGGGCGCTGACCACCATCTCTGCTGCCGCAATGCCATCGTCCCCCAATCGGCCGAGCAGTTTGCGGCTCTCGACCTCCATCTTGTCCTCTTCGCCACCGATGTAGGGGACCACGTTGCCCAGAATGTCCAACGAAGGGACGCCGGGATGGCCTGCCCCGGAAATGGCCTGCATGGTCACCACCAGCAATTTGCGCAGGCCAAAGGCCACCTGCAACGGTTTGAGGGCCAGGGCCAACTGCGTGGTCGAGCAGTTGGCGCTGGTGACGATCAAGCCCTTCCAGTCCCTGTGCCGGCGTTGATACTCGATCAAGGCCGTGTGGTCGGCATTGACCTCAGGGATGATCAAAGGCACATCGGGCGCCATCCGATGGGGCGCGGCGTTGGAGCAAACGGCATAACCAGCCTGGGCAAACGCTTCCTCCACAGGGCCTGCCACCGACGAAGGTAAGGCCGAAAACACCACGCGGCAGTCCAGCCCCGGCTCGATGGGCTGGACCATTAACCCGGCTGCTTTTTCGGGCAGCGGGGTCGATAGCAGCCAATGGCAGGCCTGCCCATAGAGCTGCCCGGCCGAGCGCTCCGAAGCCGCCACCGCCGCCAGCTCGAAAAGGGGATGATCGGCCAGGAGCTGAATAAATCGCTGGCCCACCATGCCCGTCGCCCCCAACACGCCCACAGGTATCTTGGTCATCTCACTCCTCCAATCCTAATTCGCGATGTAGAAATCGCACGGTATCGAACAACTCCTTTTCGGGAATGCAAAAGGAAACGCTGTACTCGCTGGCCGCTTGGGCCACCGCAATCACCCGGGTGCCCTGCTTGCCCAACGCGGCAAAAGCCCGGGAGACGATGCCGTTGCCGTTCCAATCCGGTACGCCCACCACCGAGATAGTGGCTACCTGCTCCTCGAACCCCAGATGGAAGGGGCTATCGGGTTTGCCGTTTTCAAACTCGCGGCTCAGAGTTTTCAGGCAATGGGCCTGATCCTGCTCGCGCACGACCAGGTTCAGGCTGTGCTCCGAAAACGACTGGGAGAACATCAGCACATCGACGCCCGCCTCACTCAGCTCATGGAGGGCGCGCGCCGCCATGGTCAGCGTCCAGGCATCATCCTGACTACCCACGCCGATCAAGCTCAGGCCGGTGGTCGAAATGATGGCAGGCAGCAGCGCCCGGTCGGCGCTCGGCCTCTCGACGATCAAGGTCCCAGGGTGCCTGGGCTGCAGGCTATTGACGATGCGGAGGGGAATCCCTTTCTGGATGACCGGCCGGATCGTCCTGGGGTGGAGCACGTCCGCGCCATAGTAGGCCAGGTCGGCAGCCTCGGCATAGGACAACTCGGTCAAAGTGCGGGCTTGGGGGACGATGTTGGGATCGGCGGTGAGGATGCCGTTTACGTCGCTCCAGATCCAAACCTCATCGGCCTCCAACCCCGCGCCAATGATCGCCGCCGAATAGTCGCTGCCGCTGCGACCGAGGGTCGTAGTCACGCCCTTTTCGGTCGCACCCACATACCCGGTGATCACCGGGATGAGGCCTCGTTCGATCATCGGCTGGACCCACTCTTGGAGGCGCTGCTGCGTACGATCCATCAAAGGCGTCGCTGCGCCGAAATTTTCGTCGGTGACGATCAGCTCGGTTGCAGAGACGGCCTGGGCCCGCGCCCCCCGCTCTCGCAGCAAGGCCGCCAGGATATGGGACGAGAGCTGTTCGCCCACAGAGGCCACGGCGTCAAATCCGCGGGCCGTCACCTCGCCCAGCATGGCAATGCTGCGATAGAACCGATCCAGCTCGTGCAGCCGGTCCTCCACAAGCCCGCCCACTTCGAGCCGCTCCGGGCTGCGGGTCAAGAGCGAATCGATCACCGCCAGATGCCGGCTCAGCAGATCGGCTTTGACCTCGCGATAGGCCGTATCCCGTCCCTCGGCTGCCGCGCGCGCCCCGGCGATCAACTGATTGGTCACTCCGCTCATCGCCGAGACGACTACGACGGAACCTCTCCGGAGGTCCTCCGCCTGAGCGGAATGCTGGGCCAGCACAATATCGGCGACGTTGGCAAACCTTGTGGCGTCTCCCACCGAGGTGCCGCCAAACTTGTGTACAATCATCCAAGTCTCCTTGCCGCTCACAGGCCGGCCAGCGCCTGGTCGAGATCGGCGATCAGGTCTTCCACGTCCTCGATACCCAGGGCATAGCGCAACAGGTTTTCGCCAAGACCCGCGCGCTTTTGTTCCGCCGGATCCAGGGAGAACAGCAGCGCCTGCTGCTGGATGATGCTCTCCACCCCACCCAACGTGGGCCCAATGTAGGGCAGGCGCAAGCGATCGACAAACTCCCCCGTCCGCCGCCAATCGCCCTGGATCTCGAAACTGACCACACCGCCAAAACCGGTCATCTGCCGCCGGGCCACGTCGTGATCCGGATGGCTTGCCAGGCCGGGATAGTAAACTCGTGCGACGGCAGGATGCCCCTCCAGAAACTCGGCCACACGCTGCCCGTTCTCGTTTTGGCGCCTCACCCGCAACTCTAGCGTCTTCAGGCCGCGCAGCAACAGGTAACAGTCGTTGGGATTGCTGGTGGTGCCCATCACCCCCCGGCTGGCCTCGATCTTGGCCAAAACCGGTCGCGAACCGGCGATGGCGCCCGCCAAAATGTCATTATGTCCCGCCAGATACTTGCTGGCGCTGTGCATCACCAGATCAAACCCATGCTCCAGGGGGCGAAGGTTGATCGGCGTGGCAAAGGTGCTGTCCACCATGGTCAGAACGCCCCGCTCCTGGGCTAGCTCGGCCACGCACTTTAGATCCAGGATGCGCAGGTAGGGGTTGGTGGGGGTTTCGACCAAGATCAGTCGCGTGGTAGGACGAAGGGCCGCGGCAAACGCTTCCGGTTGCCCCACGGACACCGTGGTGGTCTCGATCCCCCATCGCGCCAGGTAGCTCTGGGCAAACTCGGCGGTGCGGCGATAACACTCTCGGCCCAGGATCAGATGGTCGCCGTGGGAAAGAAGGGCCGCCAGGGTGGTCGTGATGGCGCTCATCCCGCTGGAAAAGAGCAGGGCGCGCTCCGCCCCCTCCAGTGCGGCGATCTTGGCCTCAGCCGCCTTTTGGGTCGGATTGCTGTAGCGCCCATATTCATCGCGGATGTCCTTCTCGCCCGAGGCTTTGCGCTCCATAAAATCGAGGATCTCGGCAGTATCGGCAAAGGTATAGGTCGATGTCTGCACAATGGGGGTCGTCAGCGCACCGTATGGTTTGCGCTTGACTTCCCCGGCATGTACGGCTTGGGTCGAAAAACGATCGCTCATGGGCAGTTCTCTCCTGTGATCTCGAGTGCGACGAGTCACACATCCCCACTCAGAGAGAGAACTGGTACAAAAAAGCCTCTTCCGCGGGCAAAAGGCCGGTTGAAGAGGCTTTCCACTAGTACTGTCTTGCTCTCATCTTCCAGATCCCGCTACAGGTCTGTCGGAGTTGGCACCATGCTGTCCCTTTTCCCATCACTTCAGGACGTACTGGTTGCCGAGGTTTCACAGGGCCGGTCCCTCCACCTCTCTCGATGAGAAGGTCTCATCCACTCGTATTCAATTGGCGGCGAGTGTACCACAGATGGCCCAATCTGTCAAAGATCAGATCAAGTCCTCATCGCGCATGGCGCTCCAGCCCCAGAAATCGCCGGTGTGGGCCGTGCCGTAACGGGCATGCATCTCGGCCAGTGTCTTTTGCAGCTCCTCTGTGATGGCCGCCCGGCGCCGGCTGGCCTGGCGAGAGGCCAACAGCCGGTTGAGCGCAAAGAGATAGGCCTTGGCGCTGGCGACGAGGATGTCGGTATCGGCGCCGCGCCCCAAAAACACCCGTTTCTCCACCTGAGACGTCTCGCCCAGCGTGACCTCTCCCTGGATGCGGACCGCCACTTTTCCGAGAGCATCCACCCCTTCGGTCATGGCCTGGACCGTAAATTCCAGCAGTTCGTTGGGCACCTGCACAATGGCATCCACCGCTTTAAAGGTCGCATCGACCGGGCCGTTGCCATGGCTGGTGGCCCACACCGTCTCTCCGCCGGGAACCTGCAGGCAGACCGCTGCCACAGGCAGGGCATTGGTGCCGCACGTGACTTGGACCTCGCGCAGTTCGTAGGTCTCTTCCATGAACACCGACGTCTCGCCGCTGACAATGGCTTCCAGATCGCGGCTTTCCAGGTCGGGCTTTTTTTTGGCCACCGCGCGGAAGCGGTTGTAGACCTGCTCGAACTCGGTGGGGCTCAGGCTGTATCCCATCTCCTGCAAGCGGCGGCGCAATCCCTGCCGGCCCGTGAGCAGCCGGACGCTCTCTTCCGACTGGAGGATGCCAATGTCGGTGGGATCGATAATTTCAGCATCGGTCTGCCCATACAGCACCCCATCCTGATACATGCCCGACGTGTAGGAAAAGGCTTTGCTGCCGACGATGGCCTTGTTGGGTTGGGTGGTCAAGCCGGTAAGATGGCTGACCAACTGGCTGGCAGGGTAGATGAGCCGGGTGTGGATCCCGGTCTCCAGGCCCAACACCTTGCCGCGGGCGTGCAGCGTCATGGCCAGCTCTTCCAGGCTGGCGTTGCCGGTGCGCTCGCCAATGCCGTTGATGGCGCACTCGACCTGGCGGGCGCCGTTCAGCACGGCCTCCATGGAATTGGCCGTCGCCATCCCCAGATCGTTGTGGCAATGCACCGAGATGACGGCTTGGTCGATATTGGGCACATTTTCACGAATGCCCCGAATCAACGCGCCCCACTCGGACGGCACATAGAAACCGATGGCATCGGCAATGTTCACCGTCGTCGCTCCAGCCTCGATGGCGGCCTCCAGCACGCGGTAGAGATAGTCCCGGTCGGCGCGGCAGGCGTCGGCCGCATAGTACTGGACGTCGTCTACAAAGCGGCGGGCATAGCGCACCGCCGACACCCCCATCTCCAGGGCAGCATCCTGCGTGGTTTTGAGCTTTCCCACCACGTACGAGTCGGAAACACCCAGGCCAATCTGGATGCGCGGTCGGGCTGCCCCGCGGAGGGCCGCCAGGGCCACGTCGATATCCTCTTCGCGCGCGCGGGCCAGCGCGCACACCACGCTGTTACGCACCGCACCCGCCAGGGCGCGCACAGCCTCGAATTCCCGTGGTGAGGAAATGGGGAATCCGGCCTGGACGCCGCCCAACCCCATCTGATCCAGCAGCCCTGCAATCTCGAGCTTTTCCTCGAGGTTGAGAGCCACACCGGGCGACTGTCCACCTCCGTAGAGCGTCGCATCGAATATCTGAACCCGTTCCATCAAGCTCCTCCTTCCCACTGACACTCACCAGCCTGGCGCGTTCCAAACGCGCGCCCGCAATGCTCTGTGCCCTATCGCATTGTAGGTCCATTGAGGCGAAATGTCAAAGACGCGGCGCCGAGCATTCCGCTGGGCAAGCTTGCGATCTCCTACCCCTACGCCCGGCGCCCCCGGCGTCAACCCACGGGCGTCAGCCAGCCGTGGCGGTCGGGCACGCGCCCCTCCACGATGTCAAAAAAGGCCTCCATCAATCGGGTGGTGATCGGTCCCCGCTTGCCCGCGCCCACCACCACGCCATCGATCGAGCGGATGGGTGTGATCTCGGCCGCAGTTCCGCAGAAAAAGACCTCGTCGGCCACGTACAACAACTCACGGGGGATCACTTCTTCGCGCACCTCCAGGCCCAGCTCGGCAGCCAGGGTGAACACGCAGCGCCGCGTGATGCCATCCAGGATGGAAGCCGCCAGCGGCGGCGTCAGGAGCTGTCCGCGGCGCACGACAAAGATGTTCTCGCCGCTCCCCTCACTCACGTGACCCGAAGTATCCAACGCAATCCCTTCGGTATAGCCGTGATTCACGGCTTCCATGACGATAAACTGCGAGTTGATGTACTGACCACCCAACTTGGCTGCCGCCGGGGTGGTATTGGGCGCCATCCGATGCCACGAACTCACCCCCACGTCCACTCCCTTTTCCAACGCTTCGGGCCCCAAGTACTTGCCCATTTCCAACGTGATGATGCTGGTATGCACCGGACAGGGGCGGGGATCGACGGCAATGCTTCCCCAACCCCGAAAGACGATGGGCCGGATGTAACAGGATCGGTGCCCGTTGGCCCGGATCGTGTCGACAATGGCCTGGCGGATCTCGTCACGCGAAAAGGGGATCTCCATCCGAACCACCTTGCAGGAATCCCACATTCGGTCCAGATGCTCCTCCAGGCAAAAGACCGCCGGTCCCTCGGGGAGGCCATAAGCCCGGATCCCCTCAAAGACGCTCGAACCATAGTGCAGGGCGTGTGAAGCCACGTGCACCGTGGCCTGATCCCACGGCACCAATTTTCCATCGAACCACACCTGATCTGGATGTTGCATGGCCATACTATCGTTCCTCCCGTGTATAGTGTTGTTTATAAGATAGAGATCGGGAGCACAGGCCGGGCCCTGCTGGTCGTATGCGGTCCCCGGTCTCGCTGAAAACTATCCCGTCAATGCCTGAATGACAAGTTGACCCATCTGCTGGGTCGTGATGGACGCCTGCCCCGACGCCGCCAAGTCGGGGGTCCGGTGCCCCGCACTCAACACCTGGCTGACAGCAGACTCTACGTCCTGGGCCTCTTTTTCCAACCCCAGCGAATGGCGCAATAACATGGCCACACTGAGGATGGCTGCCAAGGGGTTGGCAATCCCCTGACCGGCGATGTCGGGTGCCGATCCGTGGATCGGTTCATACATCCCAAAGCGGTCCACGCCCAGCGAGGCCGAAGGCAACAGCCCCATCGAACCCGCCAGCACTGAGGTCTCGTCGCTGAGCACGTCGCCGAACAGGTTGCCGGTGAGCACCACATCGAAATCCCTGGGTCGCTGGATCAGGTGCATGGTCGCCGCATCGACCAGCAAATTCTCCAGGGTCACGTCCGGGTAGTCGCGGGCCACCTGGGCGACGGTGCGCCGCCAAAGCCGCGAGCAGGCCAAAACGTTGGCCTTGTCGATGGAAGTCACCTTGCCGCGCCTTTTCCGGGCCAGGCGAAAGGCCAGGTGGGCGATACGCTCCACCTCGGCGCGGGTGTAGACCATCGTATCGACGGTCCGTTCGCTGCCCTCCACCCGCGGCTCGCCAAAGTAGATGCCTCCGGTCAGCTCGCGCACCACCACCAGATCGACCCCTTCGACCACCTCCCGGCGCAGCGGCGTCGAATCGGCCAGCGCCGGGTACACCCGCACCGGGCGCAAGTTGGCAAAGAGCTGGAACTCCTGGCGCAAGCCCAGCAGGGCCTGCTCGGGGCGGGCCTTGGCCTGGGGATCGTCGTATTTGGGATCGCCCACGGCGCCAAACAGGATGGCGTCGGAGGCACGGCACAGATCCAGCGTAGCCGGAGGCAAGGGGTCGCCCGTCGCATCCATAGCCGCGCCCCCCACCAGTCCGTGCTCCATATCGCATTCACGGCCGTAGCGCCGGCTCACGGCCTGTAGCACCTTTTCCGCCTCGGCGGTCACTTCACTGCCGATGCCGTCCCCCGGCAAAACGGCAATCTTGTACCTGCCTGGTTGGGTCATTCCTTCGCTCCTCCCTGTTATCCCCCGGGCGCGCATTACGCGCCGATTTCCAACCGACGCCGGGTATAAGGCACCAGCCCGCCCGCACGCATGATCTCCATCATGAACGGCGGATAGGGTTCGGCCTGGTAGACCTGGTCGGTGGTCAGGTTCCGAATCTGGCCCGTTTCCAGGTCGATCTCCAGCCGATGCCCCTTTTCGATCCCGTCCACTGCCTCGGCCGACTCCAGGATCGGCAAGCCGACGTTGATGGCATTTCGGTAAAAGATCCGGGCAAAGCTGCGCGCCACGACGGCGCTTACCCCCGCCCCCTTGATGGCCAGAGGCGCGTGCTCCCGCGAGGAGCCACAGCCAAAGTTCTCCCCGGCGACGATGACATCGCCCTCTTGGACGGCTCCGGCAAAGGTCGGGTCCAGATCCTCCAGGCAGTGCCGAGCCAGCTCTTCGGCCGTCGATACATTGAGGTATCGGGCGGGGATGATCACATCGGTGTCCACATGGTCGCCATATTTCCACACGCTGCCCACTGGGCTCATCACAGCACCTCCTCAGGGCCGGCAATGCGCCCGGCCACCGCCGATGCAGCTGCCACCGCAGGGCTGGCCAAATAGACCTCACTGTTGGGGTCTCCCATCCGCCCCCGAAAGTTGCGATTGGTCGTGCTGACCGCTCGCTCTCCGGCAGCCAACACGCCCATGTGCCCACCCAGGCACGGGCCGCAGGTGGGCGTACTGACGGCAGCGCCCGCTTCGATGAACGTCTCCAGCAATCCCTCGCGCAGCGCATCCAGATACACCTGCTGGCTGCCGGGAATCACGATACAGCGCACCCCAGGGTGGGCCGAGCGGCCCTTGAGCACCCGGGCGGCCACCCGAAGATCCTCCAACCGGCCGTTGGTGCACGAGCCGATCACTACCTGATCGATGGGCACCGTGCCCACCTGGCTCACGGGCCGGGTGTTTTCCGGCGAGTGGGGAAAGGCCACCTGAGACTCCAATTGGCTCACGTCGATCTCGACGGTTGCCGCATAGGTGGCGTCTGGGTCCGCTTCAAAGCTGCGGTAGGGCCGCAGGGCGCGGCCGTCCACATAGGCGCGTGTCTTGTCGTCCACGCCAAAGAGTCCGGCTTTGCCGCCCGCCTCGATGGCCATGTTGGCCATGGTGAACCGACCGGCCATCGACAGGGCATCGACGGTCGGCCCAACCAACTCGAGGGCCTTGTAGCGCGCCCCACTCACCCCGATCCGGCCAATGGTGTACAGGATCAGGTCTTTGCCCTCCACCCAGGGCGGCAACTCGCCAAAGAAGCGGATTTGGATCGTCTCAGGCACCCGCATCCAGATCCGCCCTGTGGCCATGGCCACGGCAATGTCGGTGCTGCCCATGCCTGTGGCGAACGCGCCCAACGCGCCATAGGTGCAGGTATGGGAATCGGCGCCCACGACCACATCGCCCGGCACCACCAGTCCCTGCTCCGGCAGCAACACGTGCTCGATGCCCATCCGCCCCACATCATAGTAATGG